>JBBRZG010000004.1:0-65253 GCA_038236905.1 Burkholderiales bacterium | reverse complement strand
GCTTGCGCCCAGCTTGGACAAGTTCAACCATTTGCTGACGAAACTGCGCCGGATAGGGCGGCTTGGGGGTGTGCGGCTTAGGCATCTCGGACTCCTTCTATAAGAACAATAAGGTGTCCGCGAAATGGGGTCAACTTCAACTTCACGATTACCAAGTACTCGGGTTACATCTCAGGCGACGATGCAGTTCAAACCAATCGCCCGACTCAGGGCTGGTCCGGTCAAGTGTCAGGCAACGTCGGAGAAGAACTATTGGCTGGACTGGTCCATATCAGACGAAATGCGCTTGCTGAACTGAAGGAAGCCGCATATGCCCTCGGCTGTAACGCCGTGATCGGCGTTGACTTCGACTACCTGACGTTAGATCCCGTGACTGTCACTCCACAAGGAGGAACACTGTACTTGCCGTTCCTGTTTGCTGTTACCGCGAACGGAAACGCCGTTATCATCAAGAAGAGTGGCTGATCCGCACTCGGCTAACTGGCAGCACGAGCGGCGTCAGATACCGTCTTGAAAGTCAAGCTTAGATGCGCCGTAGGTAACATCAAACGGTTTACCTGACTTGATAATGCCGTAGATTAGGTGAGCGAGCTTTCTCATCACCGCGTCCACCAACGCTTTTGGAGCAAGGCCTGCCGCGCTGAGCCGGTCACCAAACACCTTGAGCACTTTGTTATGCCGTCGTGCCACCAGGCCGGGCATATACAGTGCGTGTCGCAATGCCTTATGTCCAGCGCGGCTCATCATCGTGCGGCCCCGTACGGAGCTCCCAGAAAGTCGCTGACGTGGACTGAGACCGATAAATGCCGCCAGCGCTTTGGCGCTGTCGAAACGGCGCACATCACCCGCATAAGCCAGCACTTTGGCGACCGTGGTGCGGCCAATGCCAGGAATACTTTCGATCAGTGTCGCGTCCGCTTTTAAGTCGGGATGCTGGTCAATGTGTTGGTCAATATCGCGCTCCAGTGCCGCGATCTCTTTCGTCAGCCACGTGACGTGCTTGTTAACGTGTACCAGTACGTCACGCTGTTCACCGGCTTCGATGGCTTCGATGGCTTCGATGGCTTCAATGCGATTCATCTCCTGTTGCCGCATGTCTTTGAGCGCCTGTAGACGATCCACCCATGCACGTAGCTGCCGCAACGCTGTCGAGGGTGGCTCCCAGAGCGCCGGTCGCATGGCGGCGCAGAATCTGGCGAGTAATGCCGCATCCGCTTGGTCTGTCTTGTTGCGCGCGAGCTCGCTCTGTGCAAAGCCTTTGATGCGCGCCGGATTTACCACGCTAACTTGCCAGCCGCCCGTGACCAGCGCGGTGGCTAACGATTCCGAATACGGGCCCGTTGCTTCTAGGCAGATATGCGTGTGAGCAGGCATAAAATCACGTTCACCTAACCAGCGCTGAATCTCGCGATGCCCGGCAGCACTATTGTCAAAGACTTTTGACTTGCCTTGGTCGCTTTTAATGGCGAACAGATCAACTTTTTTCTTTGCTACATCAATACCCACCACGGCATTGATCGAAACCGAATTCTCGTTCATCGTTTTGACCTTCCTCGTATGCAGGCTTACGCGGTTGCACTTGAGAAGTTGTTTCGCAAGGCGCGGCGATGGCCCAAGTTACCGTTCGGACTTTCTGAACGAGAAACGGGCAAGTGCACTTATCTGACCCACAGGCTCACGACATAAAACGGCCTTGAGTCTTATCAGCATCATCCTGCCCGACCGACTCCGCTTCAATGGTACATAAAAGTTCATCGGCTTTTGTAAGATACGATGTCTTTCAATATAGCAAGCGTAGCCCGGACGAGCAACGCGACTCCGGGATTTCCTTCGTACAGGGGCCAATATCGCTGTTGCGGTTGAACATGAAAGGTTCAATGTGTCTAGTCTCGCGTCGAAAGATATATCTGCGAGCGGTGATAGATTCACGAATACGAGTGCATTCGCTTAAACTAATATTCGGCGAAAAAATGTGTGGATGATGAGTTGCTATGAGTGTAGAAATTACTATCGCGAGATGGCTAAAAGCTAATAAATGGGGGGCGTTTGAAGCATTTACCCAAGCAACGCTAGCACTAGCGAGGTGTTTGAGGAATTTTTGCTTGAAACGGCAAGCTGGTGGCGGGGTTATGTTTTTTTATTGTGAATATGAGTGACTTGCGAAAAACCCCATCCCGGCCTGCCGCTCGGGGAGCGGAAGGTGTCCCGTACGCTGACGCGGTTGAAGGGAGCCTAACCCAAGCATCTGGCCCTAGATCAGCCCGCCCGGCGCCAGACGAAGGAGTCGCCCAAGGTGCGCATGATGAACACTTCATGCGCGAGGCGCTTGCACTAGCTTTGCAAGCGCAGGCGTTGGGTGAAGTTCCGGTCGGCGCGGTTGTTGTAAAAGATGGCGTGATTGTTGGCCGCGGCTTTAATCAACCGATCACCTCACACGATCCCACTACCCATGCGGAAATTGTCGCGCTGCGCGATGCCGCCGCGAATCTTCAAAATTATCGCCTCGTGGATTGCGAGCTTTTTGTGACGCTAGAGCCTTGCATGATGTGCGTGGGGGCCATGTTGCATGCGCGTGTCAAGCGGGTGGTATTCGGCGCGCTAGAGCCCAAAACGGGGGTATGTGGCAGCGTGATGAATCTGCCGAATGAGGCGAAACTAAATCACCATGCAACGTTTACTGGCGGCGTGTTGGCGGATGAATGTGGCAACTTGTTGAAGGTATTTTTTGCAGCGCGAAGATCAAAGAATGAGGCAGCAACAGCAATAACTTCCATACCGGCCGCAATCGATGTGGATATGCAATCTAGGGTCGCCAATGCTGCGTCGCAAACGGCGAGTGAGCCTAAAGACCCATAAAACCATGCCAGAATAGGTGGTCGCGGAATCGGCTCTACCCATGGCGACCGTTCGGAGGAAAAATGCAGCAACTAAGCGCACTAGACGCTCTTTTTTTGTATCTCGAAACACCCGCGACGCCGATGCATGTGGGCAGTCTTTTCCTTTTGGAAAAACCCAAGGGACACCGCGGTAGTTTTTATCCCAACATTCGTCGCTTAATTGAATCGCGGATGCATTTGGCGCCTTTGTTTTCGCGCAAGTTGGCGTTTATGCCGTTCGATCTGGCGAATCCGATCTGGCTGCATGACGATAATGTCGATCTGGATTGGCATATCCGCTCTATGACGTTGCCTAAGCCCGGTAGTGCCATCCAGCTCGAGGCGGCTGTTGCTAAATTGCATGAGGGTATGCTGGACCGTGATCGCCCACTCTGGCAATTTACGATTATTGAGGGCCTCGCTAGCGGTGAAGTGGCGTTTACATCGCGCATTCATCATGCGGGCCTCGACGGGCAGGGCGGGGTGGCGCTTGCTCAGGCGGTGCTCGATATTGAGCCGACGCCTGCACCGCGAGCGCAACAAGCAAGTGGCCGCGAAAGTTCGCGCAAGAATTCACGCAATACGATGCCGCCATCGGCTGCGAAAATGTTGTCCGCCGCGTTCAGAAACAGCGTCGCGCAATATGGAAAAATTTTAAAAGCCGGTGCGGGTGCGGTGAAATCAATTGGTGCTGGCGCGATAGCGCTCACAAGCAGCCAGGCGAAAAAAATCGGCGCGCCTACTGAGCAGCTTTCGGGCTTGGCAAATATGGTGGAACTAGCTGGAAATGTGGCGAAGCTCAAAACCAGCGACACCCCCCTGCAAGCAGCCAAAAAATTACTCCCCGTCGGCATGAAGCTCGGCCCGCGCACGCCGCTAAATGTCGCGATTACCGGTAAGCGTTCATTCGCAACCGCGCAGATCCCGCTTGCCGAAGCAAAAATGCTGGCCAATCATTTTGACGTCAAGCTCAACGATATTATTCTCGCCACGGTCTCGGGTGCGCTGCGTCGCTTTTATGCGGACAACAAGAAAATCCTGAATAAGTCGATGATTGGCGCGGTGCCCGCTAGCTTGCGTACGCCGGGCGATACCTCGCAAAGCAATCAGGTCACGATGATGCTGATAGACATGGCGACCAATATCGCCGATCCGGCCGAACGAGTGGCCGCGATCCGCGAAGCAAGCAGCGCCGCGAAAACGCTCACCGGCAGCATGAAAGGTGCGCTGACTACGGTAACGAGTGATCTGCCCACGCTGGGTATTCCGTGGCTGATGGGCATCATCACGCCGCTCTACAAAACGGCAGTCGGCACGAACAGAATTCCCGTTGTTGCAAATTTGGTGATTTCCAATGTGCCCGGTCCGCCGATGCCGTTATACATGGCGGCTGCCAAACTAAAGTCGTACTATCCCGTGTCGATTGTCACGCATGGCTTGGCGCTCAACATCACCATTCACTCTTATGCGGGCTCGCTGGATTACGGTTTCATTGCGGCAAAAGAGCAAGTGCCGAAATTGGCAAACTTGATTAAATGCCTAAAGGCCGCACATCATGAATTGATGGAGTTGGTGATGAGCAGTGCGGCATCAGTGGATTTGAAAACGGTGCAGGTTATAAAAAAGGCGGCAAAGAAAAGCAGTACTGCGACCCAAAAGCTAACCGCCATAAAAAAGCCGATCGCCAAGAAGCGATCAGTTGCGATATCCAAAACAAAGGCAAAAAATGCCTAGCAAAAGCCGATCAAACCCATCTAAAAATTCTCCAACCAATGATTCGCCGTTTGATTTTCTGAAAAAATTTAGACAGGCCAATGATGGGTTTTTCGAACCAGAAAAAGCTCGCGCTCAAATGAATCCCGATATGAACAACAACACCGCAGCGACAGATGATTTATCCCAGAAGCTACGCGCGCCCGGAGCAGGCTTGATTGCGTTAGAGGCACGTGCGCCTTGGGAATTGGGTGCAACCCTCGCCGCTTGGCCGCTGTTGCGTACAGCACCCGCGGGAGATGGTCACGCGGTGATTGTATTTCCGGGCCTAGGTGCGGGCGATTTTTCGACTGCGCCATTGCGTAGCTTTTTGTCATCGCAGGGATACGAAACCTACGGTTGGGATCTTGGGTTTAATTTCGGCCCGCGCGATGGCGTGCTGAAAAAAAGCGTCGAGCGGGTTATGGATATTTGTGCCACGTCAAAACGCAAAGTGAGCCTGATTGGCTGGAGTCTGGGCGGGCTGTATGCACGCGAATTCGCCAAGGCCTTGCCCAAGCAAACCCGCAGCGTGATTACGCTCGGTACACCGTTTTCGGGCGATCCGAAGGCGACCAACGCATGGCGGTTTTATGAATTCGTGAGCAAGCATAAGCTCGATGATAAAAAAATGCTGGCGCACATCAAAGAAGCGCCGCCCGTGCCGACCACTTCCATTTTTAGCCGCACCGATGGTGTCGTCGCGTGGCCATTGTCGATTCAAAAGGAATCCAAGACCGCTGAAAATATTGAGGTGATTGCGAGCCATGTTGGGATGGGTATGAACCCGATCGCTTTGTACGCGGTGGCGGATCGACTCGCGCAGCGCGAAGGCGCTTGGCAAAAATTTGATCGCGGCGGGTGGCGGCAATATTTTTATCGCGACCCGAATCGAGCGGAATAGAAAATGCCCTCTATTCAGACCAACGGCGTCACGCTTGAGTACGAAATTCTTGGCGATGATAATGCGACCCCGCTGTTGCTCATTATGGGTCTCGGTATGCATATGATCGGTTGGCCGGAAGGTTTTTGTGCCAAGTTGGTCGATGCAGGATTCCGTGTAATCCGCTTCGACAATCGAGATATCGGCTTGTCCACCAAGCTCGACCATTTGGGATCGCCAAATGTGCCGGTAGAATTTTTAAAATTCATGGTGCGCCTGCCGCTCAAAGCGCCTTATTTGATCGACGATATGGCGCGAGATACCGCCGGTTTAATGGACCAACTCGGGATCGCACGCGCACATGTGGTCGGGGCTTCGATGGGCGGCATGATTGCGCAGAATCTCGCCGCGAATTTTCCGGAAAAGGTATTGAGCCTCACCTCCATCATGTCTACCACCGGGCGCCGCAGCCTGCCCGGCCCCACCTCGAAAGCGCGCCGGGCGTTGCTCACGCCGCCTGCCAAACGCGGCGATATCGATGGCGCGATTGCGCGAATGAAAAGTGTTTTCACCACGATTGGCAGTCCCGGCTTTACTGAATCAGAAGCTGCCCTCGATAATCTCTGCAGTCGTCACGTCCGTCGCTCCTACCATCCTCCCGGTAGCGCGCGGCAACTTATCGCCATTGCCGCCAGCGGAGACCGCACCCAGGCCATCCGCCGTATCGTCGCCCCCACGCTGGTGATTCACGGCAAAGACGACCCACTTGTCCCCGTCGCGGCGGGCATCGATACTGCGCGCGAAATTCGTCATGCGAAGTTGTGCGTGATCGATGGCATGGGACATGATTTACCGACGGGATTACACCAGCGGCTGGTGGATGAGATTGCGGGGCATTGCGCTCAGATTACGCCATCAAGTAATTAACTACTCAAGGCCAAAGAAAAGCTGAAAATTCCGCATCGCCTAAAAAAGAGCGGAATCGTTTGCAAATAGAATACGCGTGCGGGTGGTAAAATTAGAGCCTGAAATTAGCCATCGCACCGAGCCTCGTGTCCTCCTCCTTCGCCCACCTCCGTCTCCATACCGAATACTCCATCACGGACTCAATTGTTCGTATTGATGAAGCGGTGGCGAAGGCGGCTAACGATAAACTGCCGGCGCTGGCGATTACAGACGTTTCCAACGTTTTCGGCGCGGTCAAGTTTTTTCAGATGGCGCGAGGGCGCGGGGTGCAGCCGATTATTGGCTGCGATGTGTTTATCGAAAACGAAAAAAATCGGGATCAACCTTCACGACTGTTGTTGTTGTGCGCCAACGACGCGGGCTACCTGAATTTATGCCAATTGCTCACCCGTGCGTATCGCGAGAATACCTGGCGCGGTCGTGCGGAACTGAGCCGGAAATGGTTGACGCAGGATTCGACAACCGGTCTGATCGCCCTATCTGGCGGGGCGTTTGGCGATATTGGTCAAGCCTTGTTGCAGGCCGACACCAAGCGAGCCATGGCGCTGGCGAATTCTTGGGCGCACGATTTTCCGAATACGTTTTACGTAGAGTTGCAACGCGCCGAGCGCGATTTTGATGAGCCTTATAACGCGGCAGCAATGAACTTGGCGAGCGTGTGCGATCTGCCCGTGGTGGCTACCCATCCGATCCAATTCATGGCGGCCGATGACTTCAAAGCGCATGAGGCGCGCGTTTGTATTTCACGCGGCGAAGTGCTGGGGGATAAACGTCGCACGCGTGATTTCACTCCGGCACAGTATTTCAAATCGGGTGAGGAAATGGCGAAGCTGTTCGCTGATGTTCCTGAAGCGTTGGAGAATGCGGCGGAAATAGCGAAACGTTGTCATTTTGAATTCTCACTTGGCAAATCGAAGCTTCCAAATTTTCCGACGCCGAATGGCGAGACGATTGAAGCGTACTTGCTGGATTCGGCGAAGACAGGCTTAGATCGGCGCCTGGCGGTTATTTTTCCGGACGAGACTAAACGTGCAAGTGAATATCCGCGCTACTTGGAGCGGCTGGAATTCGAAGTGAAAACCATTATTCACATGGGTTTTCCCGGCTATTTTTTGATTGTGGCCGATTTCATTGCATGGGCAAAAAATAACGGTGTGCCGGTCGGGCCCGGGCGGGGTTCGGGCGCGGGCTCGCTGGTCGCGTATTCGCTGGGCATTACTGATTTGGATCCGCTTGAATATGATTTGCTGTTCGAGCGATTCTTAAATCCTGAGCGCGTGTCGATGCCCGATTTCGATATCGATTTTTGCCAAGAGGGCCGCGATCGCGTGATCGATTATGTGAAAGCGAAATACGGTCGTGAAAGCGTTTCGCAGATTGTGACCTTCGGCACCATGGCGGCCAAGGCGGTGATCCGTGATGTGGGGCGTGTGCTGGGCATGGGTTACAACTACGTCGATCAGATCGCGAAATTGATACCAAATCAGCTCGGCATCACCCTTAAACTCGCGATGGAAATGGAGCCGCAATTCTCCGAGCGGCGCAAGGCAGAAGAGGAAGTTGCCCAGCTATTGGATTTAGCGTTAAAGCTTGAGGGCATTACGCGCAACGTTGGCATGCATGCCGGTGGTGTGTTGATCGCACCGGGTCCGCTGACGGATTTCACGCCGCTGTATGTGGCTGACGGATCGGACTCGTTTGTGAGCCAGTACGATAAAGACGATGTCGAGGCGGTCGGCCTCGTCAAGTTTGACTTTTTAGGCCTCACCACGCTGACGATTGTTGAAGAAGCCGTCAAGCTGATTCGCGCGCGCGAGGGCACGCAAAGTAGTGGTGAGCCGTATCGCAATTTTGACGTGGCGCTGCTACCTCTCGATGATGCCAAGTCGTACCAAATTTTTGCCAAGGGCAGTACGGGCGCGATATTCCAGTTTGAAAGTCGCGGCATGCGTGATCTCATCATGCGTGCCCGACCCAATTCAGTTGAGGATTTGACCGCGCTAAACGCGTTGTATCGTCCCGGCCCGATGGACCTGATTCCCGAATATCTAAACCGCAAAACCGGCAAAGAGAAGGTCACCTTCGCGGACCCTCGGGTCGAGCCCATTCTCTCGCCGACCTGCGGAATCATGATTTATCAGGAACAGGTGATGCAGATCGCTCAGGTGATTGGCGGCTACTCGCTGGGTGGCGCAGATTTGTTGCGCCGCGCGATGGGCAAGAAAAAAGCCGAGGAGATGGCGAAGCACCGCAGTATTTTCAAAGAGGGTGCTGAAAAAAATGGCGTCACCGCCAAAGTCGCGACCGAGCTTTTCGATTTTATGGAAAAGTTTGCGGGTTACGGCTTCAATAAGTCCCACTCCGCCGCGTATTCATTGCTGGCTTATCACACCGCATATTTGAAGGCGCATTTTGCCGCTGAATTCATGGCGGCCAATATGAGTTGCGTGATGGATTTCACCGATAAAGTGCAGCTACTTTTTGATGACGCGAAAGCAATCGGGCTGAAAGTATTGGCGCCCGATGTGAATACAGGAACTTATCGATTCAAGCCGATTGATGAGACGATCATTCGCTATGGATTGGGCGCCGTAAAGGGCACCGGATCGTCGGCGATTGAGAGCATTGTTAATGCACGCAATAGCGGCGGCGCGTTTAAGGATTTGCTTGATTTTGTTACGCGCGTGGATCGCAGTAAAGTGAATCGCCGCGCGATGGAAGCACTGATTCGCGCCGGTGCATTTGACCAACTGCATGCCAATCGTGCGACCTTGATCGCGTCCCTGCCCAAGGCCGTTGAAATGGCTGAAAAATCCGAGCGCGATGCGCAGCAAGTGAGCTTGTTTGGTGAGGCCACCGGCGGCAGCATGGATGTGCTGGAGCTAAACGAAGTCGGCATGTGGAGTGAACGTGAGCGGCTCAATAACGAAAAACTGGCGCTCGGATTTTATCTCTCCGGCCATCCATTTTCGGATTATGAAAAAGAGATTCGCCAATTCGCCAAGACGGAATTGGGCTCATTAGAAGCCAAGAATGAACCCGTGGTAATGGCCGGTATTTTGTACGCGCAACGTACGCTCAACGGCAAACGCGGCCGCATGTGCGTGATCACGCTAGATGACGGCACGGCGCGAGTGGAAGCGGTGATGTACAACGACGTTTACGACAAAAAACGCACGAGCCTCATCGACGATCAGCCGCTGATTATTCGCGGCAGAGTCAGCCATGACGATTTCTCTGGCGGGCTGCGGGTGATTGTCGATGAAGTGTTGTCCATTGATGAAGCGCGCAAACATGTTCGCATGATGACCTTGTCGATGAACGGCCAAGCCGATAGTCACCGACTCAAAACAATCCTCGCACCGCATCTCGCACCAAATCAGCCCGGTAGCGCGTCAATTACGATTCACTACAACAACGGCGTCGGTATCGTGCCGATTTCGCTGCCGAGCAATTGGCGCGTGCGGGTGAGTGAGCCGCTTATTCAATCGCTCTACGATTGGCTGAAGCCCGGCAATGTAACGCTGCAATACGACACCAGCAATATGATGCCGCCACCGGCGCGCAGTTGGCGTGATGGCTATCAAGCAGGTGGGCAGTTTGGTGGCAGTAGCGGTGAGTATTGATAAATACTAGAGTGGCTCTGGGAGCCACGTTTAGACGTGAAATGCGTTATAAGCCGCACTGATGCTGGAGTTTTTGCCCGATCTATTTTTCAATGCGGCGTTCTACGCATCCGGCAATCTCGAAAACGCAATGAACGCCTGCTGATTTTCAGCCAGAGTGGCGTTCACGTATTTCACGTTCGCGCCAGGTGGGCCGTTGTGGCACCAAGCAACCACGCGCTCGACGTCCTGCTCCTCGCCCTGCACTATCGCCTCCACGCTGCCGTCTTCCTTGTTGCGCGTCCAGCCGGTTACGTTCAACGCTTGCGCGATCATACGCAGCGACTCACGGTAGCCGACTCCTTGTACGCGGCCGGTGATACTCAAGTGCAGCGATATCGGCTTGCCAGTGCCGAAATAATCAGGCGATTCATTATTTAAGCCGTCATCACTCATTCATCTAACCGCACTTTTTTGCTGCGCGTGGTTTTTACTATTGCACGGGTTTTCTTTTCATCAATGCGTCGCTCTTTCGAAGCACGAGATGGCTTGGTGGCGAGGCGCTTTTTTGGAACGTGATTGAGTTTTTTTAATTTCTCAATCAAGCGTTCAAACGCGATATCTTTATTGCGAAATTGCGATGATGAATCCTGCGCGATCGCCACCACGCCGGACGGCAGGTGCGTCAACCTAATCGCGGAATTGGTTTTGTTGACGTGCTGGCCGCCGGGGCCAGACGCGCGATAGGTGTCGATGCGAACTTGGCCTTCGAGTATTTCGCGATCAGTCGCGTAGACGATTCTTTTCGGGGCCACGACCGCGCTGGCGGCAGGGGCAGCACGGGACGGGGCAAGGGAAACAGCTTCGGTTTCGTCAGCCATTTAATTCTGCTTGAATTTCAGGTTCGTATCGTTGAGAATTGTGGAATTCGCGACGCGAGTCGCGATTTACCTTTGGCGGGCTACTTAATCCGCATGCCCGGCACAGCGCCCGAATCAGGGGCCAGTAAATACACGCCGGTGCCATCACCCGCGGCCAGCACCATACCCTGGGACTCACCAAAACGCATTTTACGAGGGGCCAGGTTTGCGACCGTAACCGTGAGGCGGCCGATCAAGTCTTTTGGGTTATACGTGTTGCGAATACCGGCAAACACCGTGCGCTGCTCAATGCCAAGATCGAGAGTGAGTTTTAAAAGTTTGTCGGCTTCCTGCACGAATTCGGCGTCGAGAATCTTGGCGACGCGTAGATCAATCCGCCCAAAATCATCGATGGAAATCGTCTCTCCAATTGGTTGAATAACAATTGGCTTCGGAGGTTCGGGCGGGACCAGGGCAAATTCGCTTGGGGCAACAGGCGTCTCGGCAACAGTTATTTTTTCCACTTTGGCGGCTTTAGCTTTGGGTTGAGGATCCGGCTTTGCATCGTCGGCGGGCCCGATCAATGCATCAATTTGTTTGGGATCGATGCGCGCCATGAGATGTTTATATGGCTTGATGGAGTGGCCGACGGGGAATGGTTTGTCGGTGGACGCCCAGTTAAGCGCATCAAATCCAAACATCTCGCCAGCGTTGGCGGCAAGCTCTGGCAGAACAGGCGCCAGATACACGGTGAGGTCGCGGAACATAGCAACGCAAGTGCTACAAACGGTCAAAAGCTCGGCATCGTTGCCTTCGACTTTGGCAAGTTCCCATGGCTTATTCGTATCAACATACTGATTGGCCAAATCTGCGAGCGCCATGATTTTGCGAATCGCTTTGCCGTATTCCCGTCCTTCGTAATAACCAGCGATTTCAGCCGATGCCTCCGCAAATTCATTGGCGATCTCTTTGGGCATCGAGGGTTTGCCGAGTTTGCCGTCGAAACGTTTGCCGATGAAGCCAGCGGAGCGACTTGCGATATTCACATACTTGCCAATCAGATCACTATTCACGCGCGCAATAAAATCATCGGGATTGAAGTCAAAATCTTCGACCTTGCTGCTTATCTTTGCGGCGATGTAGTAGCGGAACCACTCGGGATTCAGCCCAAGTTTTATATATTGTTGCGGCGAAATGCCGGTGCCGCGTGACTTCGACATTTTTTCGCTGTTAAGCGTAATAAAGCCGTGAACAAAAACATTGTTCGGTACTTTGCGGCCAGAGAAATGCAGCATTGCAGGCCAGAACAGAGTGTGAAAATAAATAATGTCTTTGCCGATGAAGTGATATTGCTCAACTTCAGGGTCGGCCATGTACTCATCAAAATCGATGTTCTTTTTTACGAAATGAGCCTTCAAGCTGGCGAGATAACCGACCGGCGCATCGAGCCAGACGTAAAAAAATTTGCCCGGCGCGTCGGGGATCTCGATACCGAAATACGGTGCGTCGCGCGAAATATCCCAATCACTCAAACTGCCGGCGGTTTTGTCAGTTCCACCCAGCCATTCGGCTAGTTTGTTGACGACCTCAGGCTGAAGCTCGGTTTCGGCGACCCATTTTTTCAGGAAATCGACGCAGCGTTTGTCGGACAATTTAAAAAAGAAATGTTCTGATGATTTCATAACGGGCTTGGCACCCGTGAGCGTGGAATACGGATTCTTCAAATCGGTCGGCGCATAGACCGCGCCGCACACTTCACATGAATCGCCATATTGATCTTTCGCGCCGCACTTGGGGCATTCGCCTTTAATGTAGCGATCCGCCAGGAACATGCCCTTGACGGGATCGTAGAACTGTTCGATCTCGCGGGTCGCGATCAGTTTGTTGGCTTTAAGCTTTTTGTAGATGCTTTGCGCGAGTTCGACATTTTCCGGCGAATGAGTGGAATGCCAATGGTCAAAGCTCATCAAAAATTGCTGCCAATTTTGATTGTGTTCAGCGCCGACGCGCGTAATCAGTGCGTCAGGCGTGATGCCTTCGCTTTCGGCGCGGAGCATGATGGGCGCGCCGTGCGCATCGCTTGCGCAAACGAAATTTACTTCATGGCCACGCATGCGTTGAAAGCGCACCCAAATGTCGCCGTAGAGCATGTCGGCAATATGGCCGACGTGTAGCGGTGCGTTGGCGTAGGGTAGAGCGGTGGTGGCGAAAATTTTACGTGGCATTGATTTTATGGCCGCGCCGCAGGTTGGCAGTGTAGGGAACACGCTGGCACACATTGGCACAAGCAATTAATTTTTAGACTAAAAAAGAACATTTTTTGTGTGGGGAATTGTACCAAGCTCATTCCAACTTTGATACCGTATCAATGACTATGCGCTCACTAGCAATAGGCTTTGTCAGACGTTTCCGATAAAATGATGGCGTATTTCTGATTATCCAACCCCACTGATTGGCGCTTCTATGAGCATCACCGCAGAACAAATCCAAAACGCGCTACGTGAATTGATTGATCCGGTCACGAATGAAAATTACGTTGACGGAAAATCAGCAAAAAATATCAAAATTGACGGCGGCTATATTTCGCTGGAAATTGTCCTGGGCTACCCTGGGAAGAGCCTGACGGAATCAATTCGCAAGCAGGTCGTGGAACGGCTGAAAAAGATTGAAGGCGTTGAAAATGTGTCGGCCAATGTCTATTCCAAAATCGTTTCGCACAGCGTGCAGCGCGGTGTGAAGCTGCACCCCGGAATCAAAAACATTATCGCGGTGGCCTCAGGTAAAGGCGGTGTAGGCAAGAGCACTACAGCGGTCAATTTGGCGCTGGCGCTTGCCGCTGAGGGCGCGGTGGTGGGCATGCTCGATGCGGATATTTACGGCCCTTCGCAGCCGATGATGCTCGGTATCACCGGCCGCCCGCAATCGCGCGACGGTAAAACCATGGAGCCACTGGAAGGCCATGGCATTCAGGCGATGAGCGTGGGGTTTTTGATTGATCCTGAAACGCCAATGGTATGGCGCGGGCCAATGGTGACGCAAGCCTTGGAGCAGTTGCTGAATGAAACGCGCTGGAACGATCTGGATTATCTGGTCATCGACTTACCGCCCGGTACGGGTGATATCCAGTTAACGCTCGCGCAGAAGGTGCCGGTCACGGGAGCCGTGATTGTAACCACCCCGCAGGACATTGCCCTGCTGGATGCGCGCAAAGGCCTGAAAATGTTTGAGAAGGTCGGCGTACCGATTATTGGTGTGGTTGAGAACATGGCAATGCATGTGTGCTCGAACTGCGGTCATATTGAGCATATTTTTGGTGAAGGCGGTGGCGGCAGAATGGCGGAGGACAACAAAATCGATATGCTCGGCTCGTTGCCGTTGGATATTAAAATTCGCGAAATGGCGGACAGCGGCAAGCCCACTGTCGTATCGGATCCTGATGGCCCGATTTCCAAGATTTACAAAGATATTGCACGCAAAGTCGCCGCAAAAATCGCCAAGCAATCGCAAGATCGCTCGGCACTGTTTCCGAAAATCGTCATTCAAAATACTTAGCATAGGCGCAGCGTAAATGTATGCCTACCTGACCGGTCACATCCGGATTCGTGATGTCCAAAAATGGCACGAATATCTCGCCCTAATTGATGCCACCATCACCGCATATGGCGGCGAAATATTGGTGCGTGGATTGCAGGCAGAAGTGCTGGCAAACCCTAGCAGATTTGACGAGGGTTTTGAACGTTTGGTGGTGTTGCGGTTTGCGGATATGGCGGCGCTTGACCGTTGGTACGCTTCAAATGAATATGCGCGTTTAAAGCCAATTCGAGAGGCGGCCGCGGATGTGACCGTGGTGAAGTACTTTGGTGATAATCATGAAATCAAAGACTAAATAAACCTGGTTTGAGTTAAAAGGTTGAACAAAAGGGAATCAAAACGTGAGCATCAAAAGCGATAAATGGATACGAAAAATGGCGCAAGAGCACGCCATGATTGAACCCTACGAGCCGGGCCAAGTGCGTGAAGCGAATGGTCAGCGTATCGTCAGTTATGGCACATCTAGCTATGGCTACGATATCCGGTGCTCGAATGAATTCAAGCTCTTTACGAATATCAATTCAACGATTGTGGATCCGAAAAATTTTGACTCGAATTCGTTTGTCGATATCAAAAATGATTTTTGCATCATCCCGCCGAATTCTTTCGCGCTCGCACGCACCGTGGAATATTTCCGTATTCCACGCAATGTGTTGACGATTTGCCTGGGTAAATCGACTTATGCGCGCTGCGGCATCATTGTCAATGTGACGCCGTTTGAGCCGGAATGGGAAGGCTACGTCACGCTGGAGTTTTCAAATACCACGCCATTGCCCGCAAAAATTTATGCGAACGAAGGCGTGGCGCAAGTTTTGTTCTTTGAGAGCGACGAAGTGTGCGAAACCTCGTACAAAGATCGCGGCGGCAAATATCAGGGGCAGAAGGGTGTCACCCTTCCGAAGATGTGATGGTCGCTACTAACGTTACAGAAGTTAAGGAAGTCAGAACGCGTTTCGCGCCGAGCCCCACCGGTTTTTTGCATATTGGTGGAGGCCGCACGGCGCTATTCGCCTGGGCATTTGCGCGTCGGCACAAAGGCAAATTTATTTTGCGCATTGAAGATACCGATGTGGAACGTTCTACGCCTGAGGCGGTTGAGGCCATTCTTGACGGTATGAAGTGGCTGGGCCTCGACTACGATGAAGGCCCGTTTTTTCAGATGCAGCGCATGGATCGCTATAAACAGGTGATTCAATTCATGCTCACCGCTGGAACGGCCTACTACTGTTACACATCCCCTGAAGAGCTTGATGCATTGCGCGAAGCTCAGCGTGCCGCGGGCGAAAAACCGCGCTACGACGGCCGTTGGCGTCCACAGCGCGGTAAGCCACTTCCAGCGCCCCCCGCTGGGCAGTTGCCGGTGGTGCGTTTTCGCAATCCGAGTACAGGCACGGTCGCATGGAATGACCAAGTAAAAGGCCGGATCGAAATCAGCAATGAGGAGCTCGATGACTTCATCATTGCCCGGGCCGATGGCACCCCGACTTATAATTTTTGTGTATGTGTCGATGATTGGGATATGGGCATTACCCACGTGATTCGCGGTGATGATCATGTCAACAACACGCCGCGTCAGATCAATGTGTTGAAAGCGCTCGGCGCTGAATTGCCGAAATATGCCCATGTGTCGATGATTTTAGGTGACGATGGACAAAAGCTATCGAAGCGGCATGGTGCGGTGAGCGTCATGGAATATCCTGCGCACGGCTTCCTTCGTGATGCGGTCGTGAATTATTTGGCCAGACTCGGTTGGTCTCACGGGGACGCCGAAATCTTCAGCATGGATCAATTTTGCGAATGGTTCGATCTCGATCACATCACGCCATCTGCTGCGCAATTCAACACTGAAAAATTGAAGTGGCTGAATCATGATTACATCAAACGCACCAGTGCTGTCGCGCTAGGTGACATGTTGAGGCCGTTTCTAATCGAGGCTGGCTTGGACTTATCGATGGGGCCGCAAGTCGCAAAAGTGGCGGAACTGCTCAAAGAGCGTTCGGTGACCTTGGTTGAAATGGCAGCTGCAGCGCACTATTTCTACGTGCGCCCCGGCCTTAATAAGGAGTTGCTAGCGACGCATTTAACGGATGCGGCGACTCCCGCTATCGCTGAGATCAAAACGGTGTTGAGAACGACTCGCTGGACCAAGGCTGACATTGGCGCAGCGGTAAAAGCGCAAGTCGCTAAACACGGCTTGAAGATGCCGCAGTTAATGATGCCGCTTAGGGTGCTGATGACCGGGCAAACACAAACGCCAGCGCTTGATGCCATCATGGAAACGTTAGGCTTGGACGAAACTATCTCCAGGCTACAGATAGACTGAATTCCGGATAATCTCAGCAAAAAAGAGACAAGTGCGTATTAAGCAAAACTGTACTTGGCAAATACCCTCGGTTTTGGTTATAATTTCGGGCTGGGCTTGGTAGCCCCAAGCTCATTAGGGTAGAGATGCAAAAGGGGGTATAGCTCAGCTGGGAGAGCGCTTGCATGGCATGCAAGAGGTCAGCAGTTCGATCCTGCTTATCTCCACCAACAACGCACCATAGAATTTATAAGAGACTCACGAAGAGAAACACGACGAATTAGTCCCCATCGTCTAGAGGCCTAGGACACCGCCCTTTCACGGCGATAACACCGGTTCGAATCCGGTTGGGGACGCCAGTAAAATCAACGGCTTAGAGAAATCTAAGCCGTTTTTCTTTGTGCCATGTCTAGATTATGTTTAGATTCCGTCGTCAAATTGGTGCTCGGTGCCCTCATGCTCGGAGTTTGATTAAGTCGGAAAGTGAAAGCTAGGTAAGAAAATTTGGGTTGATTGTTTTCCGTCGCGCCGAACATGATGTTTGCGCGCGCTTCAAGTAAATCCCGTCGCTATCTTTTTTCCTTCGTTACGGTCTTGTCGCAAGACGCCTTGAGTAGAGAGTGTTTTGAAATGAGAGCGCCGTTGTATCGCGCTTGAGAATAAGTGAGTTCTCCTTTGCCGAGTTCGTCCAATCGAAATACCCAAGTCTCTACACTGACTCCGGGGTAATTCACTAGCAACACTAACGGCGGTTTGCTATCGATTACTTTCACAATTATGCCGCCGTCGTCGATTGAACTTGTTGTTTTCATTGTGTCGGTAAAAATGATGTCATAAGAGTCTCCCGCCCTGGTTAGGAGAATGTTTCCCATTTCAATGGAGCTTTTTCGCCAACCAGAGTCTTTCGCTTTTACGAGCCCGCCCTCGTAAAAATAATCAAACCCCGAACTCGCGCCACATTTGGTAACAACTTCACCGAACGAACGCATACAAGTAAGAATAGCGAATGCGAACAACAAAACTTTTGCCGTAGTCAGTCTCATTTCATCTCTCCCATTTTCTTTACACCTGCGATGCTTTGCTTACCAATTGCGTGATCAAATATGAAGGTTGCTCAACGTTTGCACATACAGCGACACTCGCTACCAGCAGCGCCGTTTTGATTATTGCGTTTTTCATGTCTTTTCGCCTAGCTGCGATTGTGAAGCGACGTTGCATCAATCAACTTCGGTCAAGCTAGAGCTGTCACTTTCGAACGCCGTTTCCAATTTTAGTTGCAGGGTCGCATCTTGCTTCCGCACCGTGACCACTAGCTCGCTGCACAGCGTATTGATCAGCGACATTCCGATTCCTTGTAGTTGTACTGGCTCATTCTCGCTCGCCTCGAAGGGATAGTCGAAGTGCGTATAGATGAACTTTAGGTAGGGTGTGCCATTAACGGCACGTTCGATTGCGTGACCTCGACCATCATCGGTGATGCTGAACGAGTTACCCTCCGCTCTGATTCGAATGGACGTGGCGTGGCCCAATTGAAATTCTGCAAAACTGTAGAGCGTGAGTGCGCGCACAACATCGCCGGTGAGATCGCGCTGATTTGGGGTTGCTGCGTGGTTCACGGATGGGGGAATAAGTGCGTGATGGTGCCTAAGAGGACGCCAACGCCTAAGGTGAAGTCAAGGGGCCGGGCCTTTGCGGCTTGCCGTATGAGTGTCCCCTTGAAGTTATCGCTAGGCGTCAGGTGCTTTTGTTGGCCGCGAGCGATGCTCACTCCTTTGCTCCAAATATCTCGTTACCGACGGCTACCGCAGCTACCGCAGCTACGGATATTCCAGCCTCTATCAATATTTTCCGTATCTCTTCCGCTCTGCTCTCGACCAGAGTTCTCGTGGCGTCGCTACCGCTCTGTATTGACCAGTTTACGACCACCGGCTCGCGGATTGGGGTTGCTTTTACGAGGGCAAGCAGTTCGGCCTTTGACTCGATTATGCTCGACCCCATTGTGTATGTCGTGTTGGACACGACAATAATTGTGCCGACTTGACTAGGCGCTGTAGCCTTTTCCGAGCATGCGGCCAACAGGGAGATAGTAAGGATAAGGAGAGCGGTGACAAAGGTAGTGCGCATCGGTGACGCTTTAAGTGTTTTATTTCTCATAACCGCAATATAACTTTTATTCCTGTACCCGGAGATAGCACGAGCGGCGCTGTATGCGCCCTTGCATTACGTCAATTTGACTGACCGGATTGACCGGCGTAATCAAATCCACTTCAGCCGCTAGATCTCAGCTCGCAGACTGCGCCAAAGCGGACACGCGCGCTTGCAGAAGGATGCTTCTCATTCGCTTTACATTCATGGACAACTGGATCGCCGTGCGTTTTGCCTATGAATGGCACGATGATGCGGGTAATTGATCTCGTTCGGTCATGAACACTGGGAGTTCGCGGAACGTGGTTTGATGCACCGAGGATTTGCAAATATTAACGACAAGCAAATCGCCTAGGCGTAACCCAAGTATCACTGGCCTCAAGGGAGGCGACCAGACGATCGCCCAAATTTGAGCGCATTGAGATTGTAAGCATATTGAACGTGTCGTACGCTCAATGCCCCGCGAGCAGCGAGGATAGGAGCAGTCTCAGCTATGTTATTGCGACGGATTTCTGATTGATTCGCAGCTAAATTTTCGGGCGCGTAAAAACGCACCCGTCCGCGTTGCTACAATGCTCGCCTGATCAACCGGCCCGTCAACCAACAAGGTACGATATGAACATTCGCTCCAGCGTCACCGCTTCGCTCTTTGCCACGATCTTCGCCACCGTTCTTCTGTCAACGCCTTTGGTTGCCAACGCCGAGCTCTCACCCATCGAGCAAAAAATTGTGACCGCCGCAAAAGCACGTGCTGAAGTCGCACTGCAGTTTCTGGAACGAACGGTCAATGTGAACAGCGGCACCATGAACCCTGATGGTGTACGCGAAGTCGGCAAGATGTTCCGGGCTGAATTTGACCAACTTGGATTCACCACACGCTGGGCAGAGATGCCGCCGGCAATGCAACGTGCCGGCCATCTGATCGCCTCCCGCGAAGGCAGTCAGGGTAAGAGGCTGTTGCTCATCGGCCACCTCGACACGGTTTTCGAAAAAAATAGTGCGGTGCAGCTTTGGGACCGTAAGGGCGATACGGTGCGCGGTCAAGGCGTCTCGGACATGAAGGGTGGCGACGTGATCGTGGTCGAGGCCCTGCGTGCGTTGCAAAGTGTTGGAGCCTTGGATAACACCACGATCCATATTATTTTTTCCGGCGACGAGGAGCGCGTGGGCGAGCCTATTGCCGTCGCCCGCGCCGATATGATTGCGCTCGCCAAACGAAGCGATATTGCGCTCGCTTTTGAAGGTACGGTCGTCGATAAAAACGGCAAGGACACGGCGACCGTGGGTCGGCGCGCGTCCTCAGGATGGCGGCTTGATGTTACTGGTAAGCAAGGACACTCTGCCGGTATCTTTAACAACAGCTACGGTGCTGTATACGAAACCGCGCGCATCCTGAACGCTTTCCGCGAACAGGTGATCGAGCCCGATCTAACCTTCAATCCGGGCGTGATTCTCGGTGGTACTGAGGTCACTTACGACGACACGCAGTCGAAGGGGTCTGCATTCGGCAAAAGCAATGTCATCGCACCCGCGGCCACTGTCAAAGGCGATCTGCGCTACCTCACCTATGAGCAGCGCGATCGTGCGCACCTGCGCATGCGCGAAATCGTCGCCAAGAGCCTGCCGGGCACCAGTGCGAAGATTGAATTCTTCGAATCTTATCCGCCAATGGCGCCTACACCCGGCAACCTTAATGTACTCAAAATCTACTCGCAGGCAAGCAGCGATGCCGGGCTCGGCGCGATCGACCCATTGCCGCCAGGGCAACGCGGTGCCGGCGACGTACAGTTTGTCGCCCCCTTTATCGACAGCCTCGACGGACTCGGTGCGACCGGCGAAGGTGCCCATTCGCCAAATGAAAACCTCTACTTGCCATCAATCGAACGGGCGACGATCCGCACCGCATTAATGATCTATCGATTGACGCGCCAGGACTAAGAAACGTCCGGCGTTCATTTGTGCTGAGCGGGGTTAGTCGCTTCCACGGTTGCATATTGCTGCGGCTTATCGTGTTTAATCCCCGCTTTAAAAATCGTTAACCGTTTCTGCATAACGGTTGCCGGGGCGACCCTACCAGATCGATAGTTCGCGCTTCAGTCCTGCACTCCATCCCGAAGCTAGTCGAAGGAAGCGCTTGTTAAAACAAACTGGCGGCGATGTTGATCGTTAGCGCCAGTACGGTGGTGTTGAACAAAAACGCGAGAACGCAGTGAATCAGCCCGATGCGGCGCATCGGTTTTGAGGAGAACGAAACGTCAGCGGTCTGGCCCGAGGTACCGATAATGAAGGCCAAATAGAGAAAATCACCGTACTCGGGATTATCTTCGGACGGGAAAAGTAAGCCGCCTGCTCGTTTCTCCGAGATGGCGACATAGTAGTCATGCGCATAGTGCATGGCAAACATCAAATGGGTGAACGTCCAGGATGACAATATTGTGATTGCTGCAAGCGTTATATGTGCGTATCGCAAGGTTCCCTTCAGGTCTTTCGCGACCGATAATTGGGCGACGATGGCGGTCAGACTGGCAACGGCGGCAAAGATGACAATGATGAGAAGAACCATTTGCCCATCGTCTTGAGCGCGAGCGCGGCGCTGCATTTTGTCTGGTGTGGATCGTCCCATCATAATGCCCGCGAGCAGGATGTAGAGACACGCCCCCGCGTTCCAACCAATAATCAGGCGAGTCACTTGATGCAACGCCAAACTGGTCGGTAGGAAAATGGCTATAGCGATACCAATTAGTGCTGACATGACCAGTCGCGGACGAGCGTGGATGTTGCGCACAACAAAATGATTGCGGAAGCTCATCGGTCGATTATAGAAGCTGGGGATGAACCGGCGTGAAATGTTTGCGGCATTTCAGGTTGTCGCGGCGCGGCTGGGGTAGTTTGGCAAACGCGCGCCGATCAATTTCTTAGCCACGCGCCCCAAGTCTGTTGTTCAAGTCGCTGGTGATCCGCGTCATATTATTTGCTGCGTTTGGCCTTGCGTGCTTTAACGTTCGGCAATTTGTTTTGCGGCTGATTGGCGACTGCACCCTTATCGAAATCAAACACGTAGGCTTGCCATTGTTCAGCCACTAGACTCGCGGATAGTTGCGCATGTGCCAGTAACGCGTCTTTCCAGGCATTGCCACCTGCAAAGGTCGATAACGCTTCCACATTATCGGCACCAAATCGCGAGGCGCCCCGGAGGTGAGCCCATGCCGTGACTTCGGCCATTGTTTGAACCACATCTTCAAGCTGTCCGGTTTTCGCTTTAAGGCCTTGCAGGTTGACGCGATCGGCGGTGGGTTGTAATTCCTTGATGATGTAAGAATGTTCGCCCATACCAACGCTCCCGAGCAGCGCGGGCGGTATCGCTTGCATTGTGTATTGGAGTGAGACCACGCGTACCGCCTCGCTTTTCCAGGCAGGCTGCGTTTCTTGAATGCATGCGGCGAGCGCTGAGGGATTCGCCACTTTTATGTCAATCAGGTAACGCCCGTCCGCCGAACCGTCGCCTCGTACTAACGCCACATAGCGTTCCAGCCCGAGGCTGCCATTACCGGCGATTCGTCTGGCAATATCGATGGGCGTAAAGTGCGCGGGAGAGGCGCGTGTCGCGGCGTAAGCAGATAGGATTGACTCGGCGCGGCGTCGAGCATCCGCGTCGGCTCTTAGCGCATGCGTGCCGTCGGTTATGAGCGTGGTGGCTGATTTTTTTTGCGTGGTTCGTCGCGCAATGAGGTCAGATCGATGGTGGTTCTTAACGCTTTGCAGCAACTGTTTAACGGGGCCAATCGCGCTTGCGCGTTCAACCCAGCGCGGTTTTTCGGCCGCTAAGTCATTTGCATAGATATCCACAAACTTGGCCGTAAGTTTGCCCGCCTGTTTTTTACTGATACCCAGTGTTGTGGCGGCAACCAAAATACTCGACAAGAGCCGCACCAAATCAAAGGCGCAGGGTGCAATGCAGGTCTCGTCGAAATCACTCAAGTCAAAATAAACCAGCCGGTTATCGCCTTTATAGCTGCCAAAGTTTTCAAGATGCAGATCGCCGCATGCCAGTACTTTTGGTGTCGCGAGTAACGATGCGGGCATGGAGAGCGTCGCATAAAACAGTGGTGCGGTTCCGCGAAAAAAAGCAAACGCATCGCCGCGAAGCGCTTGTAGCTTAAGCTTGAGTCGCTCGGGATCACGGTTCAAGTTGTATTCGAGGATGGCTTGAGTGGTTTCGCTGATCTGGCTCATTTTGCGGGCAAATGTAATTGCTGGACTTTCATTCTGCCGTATTCAGGCTTTTAACCCTTATCATGAACATAACAACTTTTCGTTAAGCAATCAAGCGGCTCTTTTCATCAGCCGTTGGTAGATACGCGCCGCGCTGCAGCGGCTGCGTTGATTGCTAAAAATAGTTCGAATCGTTTCGCGCAGCTTCGCACGCTCTATAGCCCGCGCCGACGGTGGACGCGTGGCCCAGGCGTAAAACCCAGCTATCGTCAACCCCAAGACCCGACAGCAGACCGACAGCGGGTTCACAGTGAGTGTAGTTTGGATAACGGCCTATTTCACAACATATCTTCCGCGAAATATGCCGCTGCTTTTTCGGGTTGGCCTAGGGCCATCAGGCTAGCTAGTTCCATCTTGGCGCGCGAGGTCTCGGCGCACAGACGGGTAATTTCGGCTTGCTCAGAACTGACGGTACGGCGCTAGCCGCGGTGGTCAACTCACCGGCCCCGTATCGCTTCTTGCAGTGCTTCACCAACTTGTGAAGGAAATCAAGCTTTTCTGTGCAGTCTGTGTAGTTGAGGTTCTCGGCTTGCCTGTGGCGAACGACTTCGGCTTTGAAATCGAGCGTGATTGAAATCGAGCGTGAAAGTGCGCCGCTTTAATTACTCTTTCTGGATGCCTTTTAAAACGTTATGTTTCTTGTCTCGCTTCATCTTATTGCTTTCGTGAAGCGCTCAACCTAGGTTGGCGTGCCCTTTGGTCCAGCCCGAGAATCGGACTCGTTCGACCAAGATCATGTGCGGCACCGTGAGCGCGGCTAGCCCGACGAAGACAAGCCGCACGAGCCTAGTGTAGAAATCCAACGCCGGCAGAAATTGCCAACCAGCGATTGCAATTAGCCCCGTGACCAGCATTGGCGGCGCGGCCACGCGCAACAGGTGGGTCCATGTCCGGGTGAGGGCGTAGTCACGCGTTCTCATCGCATGGCGTAAGCTGTGCATGCCGCAAAAAAATATCGTGAAGGCCAGGACTGGAGATACCAGTGTCATCAGTGCCGCGACCGAAGCAAGTTCGAGGCTGCCGACCCAGTCTTTTTTTGCGCAAAGCAGCGCTGCGACCGCGGCTGCAGTCATCCAAGGCCATGACATCCAATAAGAGGCTGTGACGACGGCACCACCGGCGTCCTCTCCCGCCAGCATCGAATACAACTCGCGCACCTGCGGCTCGTGCAACACGACCGGACAGATCAATATCAACCCACCGTACAATACGCGCCGCACAGCCCCCGTTTCGCCCGGTGGATCGCCACTGAAGTGGAGTGCAGAGATCAACAAGAACCCAATCAGAAATAGAGCTGGCGCGGCTACCCACAGCCCTACCACGAGGGCTGCGATCGTCAGGTAGGTCAAGCCAAAGGCGGTCCAACCGACGGTCGATTCGATGCGATGAAGCTGGCGTGCATACACCATGTCCATTGCGCCGTGAGGAACGCCGAACAGAAAAATCACGATTGCCAGGGCCGGCAGCGCAGACTGTGGCTGCGCTGCCGGGAGCAGAATGGCACACACGCAAACTACCCACGCCGTTGCGCTGAACACGATGCCTTGCCACTTGATGCTCATGCGCGCCGACCGATACTTTGCGGTCCCGGCTTCATGAATCGTGGTGTAAGGGCAGCCCGAATGAATGGCTTGAACGGCATCGCAGCCACCACGGCCAACGCGTCGTCGACCCGCCCTAAACCACTCAAAAAGCGTATCACTCTTGGCGTTTGCGCCGCACTGAACAGAGAGAAGAAGATCTGGCCACCACCTCGCGGGTTTGCGCGCAGTACATCTAAGAACAAGCGATCCATCGCGCGAAGTGGCGCGGGATCGGGCCTGTGGCCGACGGGCAACCCAGTCGTCGAGATAGACAGTGCGCACTCTTGGGCCCAGCGCTGAATGCGTTGGAACGCGTATCCCGTGCTTGGTCTAGCAGCGCCAGCAGTCAGCCCGACCCTGACACGGCTCGGGTCAGGATGCTGCATCGGTTTGACGAGTCCCATCGGCAAGATGCCGTGTTCCGACCGCACCACCCGGCTAGGCGCTGAACCGGTTCGCCGCGATACAGCGATGTCGAGGCTTTGGCGTAACGCAGCAGGGGCAAGTGGAGTAGCCCCGAAAACCGTTACTTCCACCAGGGCTCGGGTCGGTGAAATGGGCAAGACATAGACAAACGGGATATGGTCAGCGTGAGGTGGCAAGAAATCCATGAGGTCCACACACAGCGGATCGAACACCGCTGCGCTGCATTCGATCTCGCGGCCGTAGAAGGATTGCCACAGCACGGCCCCGTCACGCACGGGAGCTAACGCGGGCCGGGTGTCCACCAGCATCGCGGAAGAAAACACGCCTGCCGAGGTCTGAACCTGCCACAGCCCCGCAACCTTTACCGGGTCGCCCAGCACCACGGTGCCCAGCTTCAGGCGCGTGTGTGGATGTGCTGCAATTGCCGCTTGCGCGTCGGCATAGAAGTCTTCGGCCGCCAGCATCTGGTACGGCGTCGAACCGCAGCTGAGCGTCACGCTTGTATCAGCGTAGCTGACCCGCATGCGGTGCCAGCGGTGCTGGATCCGGTACTTGTTCGGCAGCGCATCGTCGCCCCAGAAGCACCAAGTGCGGTCATTAAGATATTGCTTGCGCGACTCAATAACCACGGTTCGGGGACATATCTTCCCAAGCGCAGTGAGCTGCCTGCAAAGGCTCAGTCCTGCACAGCCGCCACCGAGTACGATGAGGTCGACCGCCTCAACCATGTTGCGCAGCACCGGGCACTGACGATGGAACCAAGCCTGACAAGGCTCCATGTAACTGGGCGTCGTGTGGCTGTGACGGCCGCCAGAACGACGACCGGCAGGGCTGGGTCACCAACGCTAACAAGGTGACCATGATTTTTTGGTGTGTGGGCACCACCGCGCGTCCGAGCCAATACGCCATATTGCGCTGACGCAACTGCGTTCCGATGGCACGATAAACCCGCGCCGCCACCAGGATGCCAGCGCGCGAGCCCAGCGGTAGGTACGACAGTCCGCGTTCACCGCTAAGGTAATAGCGGTCGGCGATGTCGAGCAGAGCTAACACGCAACCACGAAGTCGGGGCTGCAGTGAATCGGCTGGATCGACCAGTTGCTGCGGCTCAACGTCGCCAACCAGTGACGCCGGGAGGTAACGGCGCCCGGCCCGGGCATCGGTGGATATGTCTCGGCAGATGTTGGTGAGCTGCATTGCAATTCCAAGGTCGACCGCATGCGCAAGGGCCCGCCGGTCGTTTACGCCAAGAACCGCGCACATCATCGGACCTACCGTGCCGGCTACCCGGTAGCAATAGCGCAACAGCGCGTCGATATCGGGCATGCGCACCGCGTCGAGGTCGGAGTCCAGCCCTGCAATCAGTTGTAACACCAGGTCGGGCGCGATGCTGCACTCGTAGATCAAACCTAACGCGTCGCTCACGGTCGCTTGGTCCGACACACCAGTTGCCACTGCCTGAGCGACGTTGGCCAGCTCGGCGCGGACGGCGGTGGTCGGGCGTGCACCACTCTCATCCGCCAGATCGTCCAAGTGGCGGCAGAGCGCGTACAGCCGCGTGGCACGCGTGGCCGGCCCTTTGGCCATCAGTCGCCGTGCCCAATGAAAGGAACGGCCTTTAGATGCCAGCACATTCTCGGCAGCAGTCGAAGCCAAAGTCGCTCCGGTAGGAGATGCGTATTTTCCAATGCGAGCCGGTCGCACAAAGTTGTGGGCGGCCGGCACCAGCGCATCCATCACCTTGGCAGAGCACAGCACACCGGGTAGCCCGGCACCGGGGTGTGTTCCGGCGCCCACCAGGTACAGGTTTCTGATGCCTTCGGCACGGTTGTGAAACCGGAACCACGCCGATTGTCGAAAAAGGGGTGCCACCGAGAAACCGGCGCCATAGGCGCTGAGATAGTCGCTGCGGAAGTTTTCCGGCGTCATGAAGAAGTCAGCCGTGATGCAGGCTGACAGTCCCGGCAAGATCGTCCTTTCTAGCGCGGCGACAATGCGCGTCTGCAGGCGTGGGCCCTCCACCGCCCAATCGATCTGGCCTTTCAGATTGGGCACAGGGCAAAGCACGTAAAAGCTGTCGCAACCAGCCGGCGCGAAGCTCGGATCGGTCGCCGTCGGCCGATGCAAATACAGCGAAAAGTCGTCCGACAGGGTCTTGTGATCGAAGATGTCGGTGAGCAGGTCGCGGTAGCGTGCACCGAGCCAGATGGTGTGGTGCACTACCTCGGGATAGGTGCGGGTGGTGCCGAAGTACAGCACAAACAATCCCATCGAATAGTGCGCTGCCGCAAGCTTCAGCCGCGTACTCGCAGCTTGCTCGCCGGGATTGATCATCGCACCATACAAATGGGCCGGATCGGCGTTTGAGACGATGACATCGGCGTTCAGTAACGACCCGTCGGCCAGGCTCACGCCAGTGGCCACGCCGCGGTCAACGTGGATGCGGTTAACGGTCGTGTTCAGGCGCACGACAATGCCCTGCCGCGCCATCAGCGCGCCCAGCGCTCGCGTTATTGCGCCGGTACCACCCATGGCGAAGTGCACGCCGTAAGACCGCTCTAAATAATGAATCAGGCCATAGATGCTGGTGGTATCAAACGGATTGCCACCCACCAACAATGGTTGGATCGAGAAAGCCTGGCGCAGCTTTGGGCTGGTCAGATGACGGGCTACCAGCTGCCACACGGTCTCGTGGCTGCGCAGCGCCAACAGGCGTGGGATCTGCTTGAGCATGATCATGAGGCGGTGGAAGGGCTGCGCCGACAGTTCGGTGAAGCCGACGTCGAAGATGCGCTTGGACTGCTTGAGCAGGCGGCGGTATCCGTCGCAATCCTGCGGCTCAATGCGGGCAATTTCGGCCAGCGTTTCGTCGAGAGTGCCGCCGTAATCGAACTGCGTGTTGTCGGCGAAATGAAAGCGGTACCAAGGTGTCAATGGCACCAGTTTGATGTGATCGGACATCTTCTCGCCGGACAACGCGAACAGCTCTTCGAACAGGAAGGGCGCGGTGATCACGGTCGGCCCCGCGTCGTGCTTGAAGCCGTTGCGCTCGAACACCTGCGCCCGTCCGCCCAGACTGGGGCATCTATCGATCAGCGTGACTTCATAACCCTTGGCGCGCAAACGCAATGCGGCAGCAATTCCGCCAAATCCAGCGCCTATAACCAGAGCTTCCATACTATTCCTTTGCAGGCCGCGATTTTGCGGCAACGTCAAGTTCAAAGCCAGCTGCTACCAGAGTTGTCAAATTACTGGGGTAGGCGCTGCGCGGTGGCGACGGCAGGCGAGCTGCCGTCGCGGGGCTGACAGGGCAGCCGCACCAATCTCAAGTGAACTTATTTACCGATTAGCCCTTCGGACTCGCTAACAGCGACTGACCAGATGATCAAACCGAAAGCAATCTTGTTCAAAACATCTGCTGCGTTATAGATGATGTTCAATGCATTTACGCTGTCAGCGGGTCCCGCACCGGTAAGGTAGCCAAAGAAATAACCGACGGGGTATATGGCCCAACCAAAAGTAACGATCAGACGCATCGTCTTGAATGCCGATTGAACTGCAGGCGGCGCACTCGCTGCGTTGATTTTGCCGGCTTGACCCAGAAAAATCTCGTACAAGATGAAGCCCCATCCGACCATTCCAACGATGAATGCAGGCCACACGCCAACGTATCCGGCTTCACCCACATAGCCGCCCACTAACATGACGAGCGTTCCGATCATCAACCGCCAGAAAACGCCGCCTGGAACCTTAGTGATTGCCGACAGGATCAGATAGAACTCGATCATTAATAACGGCACTGTGATAAGCCAGTCGATGTAACGAAAGACGGTGGGCGTGGCGGCTGTTGCGACCCATACATCACGCATGTAGAAATAGTGAACAGCTGCGACCAACGTCACCAGACCTGACACAGTCAACGATGTTTTCCACTTCGCTGTGACGCGGTCGCGCTCCAAGAAAAAGAACGCAGTCGACGCGACTAGTGCCATCGAGATAATCCAAAACGAAATACCGACGAAATCGTTCGAGTTAAGCGTGGCGCTTCCAGACGTCGAGGCCTGCGCTGTAGCGGTTGCTATCAGCCCGCCCGATGCTAGGACATTCAACATAAAAGTTTTTAACTTTGACCTGATCATAACGTTCCTTGGTTCACACCACGGCAAAACAGCACAGGACAAAATAGCCCTCGCCGTACCGTGATTTCTTTGTCGCACAGTCCTCTGGACTGCTACCAACAGCTTCAATGTTAGAGAGCACCGCGCCGGATGATGACTTCGTTGCGTTCGGGCGCTTGGGACGTCACCAGACCGCACAATCGGTCGAACAGAAATAGTTCTACAAGCAAAGGCCAAACATCGAACATCATAGAATTCGCGTGCCACCACATAATCGCGAACGAACTTTGTAGGCAAGCTATGTCCGCAGTAACACTGCGACTCTATTTGGATGTAAGCCTGAACCTTATCTTTTGTCTTATTTATCCTACGAGTACGCTCTTACAGGAAGCAGGACGCTGGCTGCCTAGCGAAGTTGCACGCTGGGATGCCGACATGAAAAAAGACCGCTAATGCGATGGAAGATGCAACTTTTTTCTTGTGCGTGGCGTTCTGCTCAGAACACTTGTTCGCCATAGGATCTGTCGAGCCTAATCCTAGCAACTTTTCGTTAAGCAATTAAGTGGCTCTTTTCATCAGCCGAGCGGATGAGCTGTATTGATGGATTGACTCGTAGGCAAACACTGACAAAGTTTCGTTGACTAGGCTGACGATGTTTCCGATACCAACCGACTAAAGTCTATGAACTAGCATGCGATCTGTGCGCTTCACGGTAATGGTGTGTCAAGCACTCTGAACCCAATAAGCCCAGCGCGCTTTCTGAGCCCTCCCAAGGAGTCCATATGAATAGCCGATCCAACCCTCCCAGTAGCAACCGACCAATGCCAATCCGAGACGATCGGACAGTACCAAACCTTGAGCCGCTTTGGGACGTTCCGGAGCCGATGCTTGAGCCGACGTTAGGCCCACCTCGCAAGAAACCAGGACAAATAGATGAGGACAGTGACGTGGCCACCGAAAAGCTTGCGCGTGGAATTTCTAATATTTCGCAGCCAGCGAATGTCGGCGCAAGGGTAGACACAAATGCGCACACAGATGCAAAAGACCCTGTACTTGTAACATCTCAGGAAGCTGCCAGGTTAAAAAAAGCCAGCGAAAAAGCGGCGATGCCAGGCCATGACTTGAGAGATTTTTAAGGCAAAGCTGTCATGCATGCTCCTAAAAATTTAACCGTTTAACAATTGATCAATGTGAAGCATCTATATACCTTTCTGGCGGTGTTAATCGTTTTGACCGTACTCGATGTCATCTGGCTAAAACTGGTGATGGCCGGCGTTTTCAAAACCGAACTCGGCGATTCAGCACTGCCCAGCCCCCGATTGCTTCCCGCAGCGATTTTTTATGTGATGTATGCATTGGGTGTGGTGGTGTTTGTCGTTTTGCCAAATTCATCACTATCGCCATCGCCACCAACATGGCAAAGCACGTTTCTAATCGGTGCACTATTCGGGTTGATGGCCTACGGCACTTATGACCTCACCAATATGGCTACGTTGAAAGCTTGGTCATGGAAACTTGCCAGCATGGACATGGCTTGGGGAGCTTTTGCAACTGCGGCGAGCGCTGTTGCTGGTCGTTCTGCACTAAGGCTTGCTTCTTGATTAGCAATATTTTTAAAATCGCACAAAGACTATTTTAATGAACACTCAAATCCGCTTCGACATAAGTTGCGCACTGGGCTACGAAGTGACCGGATTAAGCGACTTCTTGTTTAACATTGAAGTGGCTCAAACCCCCCAGCAGACGGCACTTTCGAGCAACTTTGCGGTTTCCAATGCGCAAAACCTTGAGAGTTTCATGGCAAACGGCTTGCCGAATAAATTCATCCGCTTTTCGGCATTGTCGGGTTTTGTCAATGTTGACTACAAGGCCAGTGTGCTCATCAATCACTACTGGGCAGAACCTGCCACGTTGGCGGAACATCCGATTGCCGAGCTGCCGAAAGAGGCACTGCCCTACCTGCTGCCGAGCCGCTATTGTGAATCAGACAAATTGTTTGATTTTGCAAATGCCCATTTCGGCGGAATGCCCCGCGGTTATCAGCGGGTGCAGTCAATTTGTGACTGGGTCTATGCGAACGTGCGGTTCATTCCAGGCTCATCAAATGCAATGACATCAGCCACCGACACATTGAATAGCGGCGCGGGTGTTTGTAGAGATTTTGCGCATCTGACCATCGGCTTATTGAGATCATTAAATATTCCCGCCAGATTCGTCGCGGGCTACGACTACGGCGCTGATCCCGCTTTGGGCCCCACTGATTTTCATGCTTACGTTGAGGCATTCGTCGGCAATCGCTGGTTTATTTTTGATTCCACTCACATCTGCCCGCGAAATGGTCTGGTCAGAATTGGCACTGGTTTTGATGCAGCAGATGCCGCGTTCGCGACGATTTTCGGGCCCGTCCGATTTACCGGGATGAAATTGGATATTCAACCCGTTGACGAGTCAGGTTTGCCAATCATGCTCGTGGATAACCCGTCTCTTGCCATTTCTACCGCGTCGATTGATGACGTGAATAATGGCACACCACATGCGGTCGAGGGCTCCCGCCTAGTCGCTAATTCGGTTACGAGTGCGGCGGCAAATTCTGACTTCTCGGCGGAGGTCATTTCGCTTAACCATTAACCATTAGCCCTTAGCCCTTCGCCCTTCGCCCTTCGCCCTTAGCCATCGACCATTAGGCGCCTTGAACAAAATGGTCGCCTGCCGCCGCCACGCCGATCATGCGGCTAGTCAAGCCACCCATAGCTCAACCTGCAAGCCAAGCGGGCGCTCTTGTAGGCCATTTCCTACGCGCGAGCCTCTTAGATTCTGACATTGCGCCCGCGACAGTTCAGCTAATGTATTTCTTTGATAGCGAGGCTTGGCAATAACGAATATCCAAGCACCGTCCGACACATCTAGTCAAATCGCTATGTAGGTTTGCACTGACAAATATCTCCTCTGCTTCCCGACATTACAAATTTATCCTGAAACCTAATATGACTCAGCGGGTTACCAACGAGCACCTGCACCTGTAGTGAACCAGCGACTGCAACTGTTAAACATCAGCAGCAGAGCGGACGGCGGCACTAAAGACAACAGCTGGGTATTCGAACCGCGTTTACATTTATTTATCCATCAGGAGATTCAGCATGAATTGGGACACGATTGAAGGCAATTGGAAACAGGCCAAAGGCAAAGTTAAAGAACAATGGGGCAAGCTGACTGACGACAACCTGGACATCATTGCCGGTAAGCGCGATCAGCTAGCAGGAAAAATTCAGGAAGCGTATGGCATTACTAAAGACGAAGCAGAAAAGCAAATTTCTGATTTTGAAAAACGCCAATCCAAGTAATCAAAAGTGTAATTTATATCAACAGCGCCTGTCGCTAGGTTAATTAGTATTTAAAAGGAAATTATCATGACTAAAAAAATCATATCCACTCTTGTCGTTTCATTGCTCGCCGCAACCAGCATGTCCGCATTCGCAGCGATGACAAAAACCGAATACAGCATGGCGAAAGACCAGATCAAGGCAGACTACAAAGCCGCCAAAGCCGCTTGTAGTAGCATGACCGGCAACGCTAAAGACATTTGTGTTGTCGAAGCGAAAGGCAACGAAAAAGTGGGCAAGGCTGACCTTGAAGCACGCTACACCGGCAAGGAAAAAGCACAATATAATCTTCGTATGGCCAAGGCGGAAGCAGCCTATGACGTCGCAAAAGAAAAATGTGACGATGCCACCGGCAACGCAAAAGATGTTTGCGTGAAAGAAGCCAAAGCCGTGCAGGTCAAGGCAAAGGCAGATGCCAAGCTAACTAAAGCGGTGAAAAGCGCGGCCACAGATGCAATAGATGAGCGTATGACCGCAGATTACAAAGTCGCGATCGAAAAGTGTGACGCCTTGGCGGGCGATGCAAAGTCGGCATGCGTGACCAGTGCTAAAACCAAGTTCAACAAAAGCTAGTTTTTCGAGTTAGGTGAGTGACATTGTTGCGCAACCAGTTATAAATCTAGACAATAGACTTATAACTGGTTGCGCGTCTTTTTAATTCGATCTCCTATTTTTGAAAGCGCAGTTTCTAAATGGTATCTGAACCACAACTCGCTGCAAAAAATAATGACTTGCGCATCTTGATCGTTGATGATCATGACGTGGTCCGGGTCGGCTTCCGCCAGATCCTGACAGAACATTCCAGGTTTCAGGTAACCGGCGAAGCTAACTGCGCGAAGCAGGCATTTGAATTGCTGCGCAAAGAAACGTTTGATATCGTGCTACTCGATTTGTCACTTCCTGACGGGTCTGGTGTCGATATTCTGCGAAAAATCCGCGAGCGCTATCCCGATACCAAGGTGCTGATGCTGAGCGGGTTTGCTGAAGAGCAATATGGCGTGAATATGTTGCGTGCAGGCGCGTCCGGCTTCCTCAGCAAAACATGTACTGCAGAACAGCTCACTGGTGCCATTGAGACGATTGCGATTGGGCGCCGATATGTAAGCCCGAAGCTCGCTGAAATATTAGCCGAGGGATTGAGCGCACCCACTGACAAGCCGGTGCACGAGCAGCTCTCGGAGCGTGAATTCCAGATTTTTTGTCGCTTGTCGGAAGGCAAAACAGTTTCCGAAATTGCCGAAAGTTTATTCATTAGCGTGAAAACGGTCAGCACCTACCGTGCGCGCCTGCTCGAAAAAATGGGTTTGAAGACAAATTCAGAGCTCACTTATTACGCATTAAAAAATGGGCTGATCCAATAACGACTTTGCAGCACGCTGTGAGGCCGACGGCAAGCCCGAGGGTTTCAGAAAATGAATTGTTCAGTAGCTCCAAAGACGGGCGATATCGAGATTGACGTTATGAGCAGACTTAGAATTGCGATCATCGAGGATTCAATTAACATCCGCAAGCGACTCGTGGAGCTCGTCGAAGAGATGGGTGATATGGAGGTTGTGGGTGAGGCATCGACTGAGACGGGGGCGATTGACGTATGCAGACAGACCTCGCCGGATGCAATCATTCTCGATATGCAGCTTGAGGTGGGAAATGGTTTAGGCGTGATGAGGGCAATGCAGTACTACTCAGCTGAGAATAAACCAACAATCATTGTGCTTACCAACTTCCCCTCGCCCTCCGTCGAGCGCGCGGCGATTTCGTTGGGCGCGGATATATTTTTGGACAAGTCGCTTGAGTTTCATAAACTGCCCTCTTTGTTGAATTCAGCGGCAGATAATTTGTCCGCACGGCATTGAATAGCATCGCTGATCTGATGTAGTCGGCAATCGGCTATTCAGAACCAACGTAAAGATTCGCTTAGCGAGCCGAGTAAAAAATAACACCAAAATAAATACAGTATCAGCAGACGGGGCAGCGATAAATTGGCAGAAAAAATTCACGCTGAAGCCGCAATTGCCGCCAGCCCGTCGAGCCCGGTTCTCCCGCCGCCCAAAGTGGCTGCAACCGCAGAAATACCCGAGAAGAACGCCCGCATTATCCCAGCAAAAAGTTTTCGAAATGTCGCGCTCGGTATCATCGCGGCAGCCGCGCTGATATGGCTGCTTAAATTCGCTGAAGACGTCATCATCCCGGTGTTGCTGGGGCTTATCATCAGCTACAGCCTTCGACCGCTCGTTGATTGGCTAAAAAGAGTATTGTTCATCCCTCGCCCGTTAGCCGCGGCGCTACTGATTATCTCTATCTTCGGTGGTGTCGGTGCCGGGTTCTGGAATTTGCGCGCCGATGCAGCGGCGGTAGCGAGCGAGCTGCCGAAAGCGGCGCGCATGATTCGTGAGTTTGTGGGTGCCTCACAAGATGGCTCGCCTGGCGTAATGGGTGATATCCGGCGCGCGGCGAGTGAGATCGATCAGGCATCTGCGGCGCTCAACCCAGCGGAAAAAGCTCCCGAAACAACCGTTTCGCGTAAAGGTCGCGCTGCGACGGCCGGCTCTGCTTCTGCCGCCACCCGCCCCGTCGCGGCCCCAGAACCATACACGAGCAGTACCATCACCAAGGTTCAGGCGTATCTGTTGGAACGCGTGGGCTCGCTGTTCAGCGTAGTAAGTACGCTCGGGGTCGCCGGCTTACTGGCATTCTTTCTGCTATGCGCCGGCACTGAATATCGAAAGAAGCTGCTTCAGATCGTCGGTCAATCACTCGCCAGGAAAAAAATAACGCTGACGATCCTGAATGAGATCAACACCCAGGTTCAATATTATTTAGCGGCTACCGCCGCGACCAACATCGGTTTGGGCCTGGCCACTTGGGCGCTGTTTGCGTACTTCGGTATTGAACGCGCATTCCTGTGGGGTATCGTGGCGACGGTATTGCATCTGATCCCCTATCTCGGCACCGGCGTATTTTTAGGGCTGTGTTTTTTAATTGGGCTGGTATCGCTCGATGGATTCTGGCCCGCGTTCTATTTAACCGCCATCTGGCTGATGATTCAATTTGCGATCGGGTTCGGGTTGGCAACTTATATCCAAAGCCGTTCGGCGCGGATCAATAGCGCGGCATTATTTGTGGGATTTTTGCTGTTCGGTTGGCTGTGGGGCGGTTGGGGTCTGTTGGTGGCCGCCCCGGTTTTAGCGGCGGTAAAAGCGGTCACCTCGCGCGTCAAAGCGTTACGGGACATCAGCACTCTGATGTCTTAACGTCCTCGCATGCCACACGAAAAGTGGGTGAGCGAGCTAGAGCGCCATTCCAATCAAAGCTTTAATTTAAGTCCGCCGCCTTAATATCGGCCTTATCGACGTTGCGCGGAATGGTCACCTCAATGGTGGTGCCTTTTCCAGGTGTGGATTTCCATATGGCGTCGCCGCCCAGCGAGCGCGCACGCTGGCGAATTCCTGATAGTCCATGTGACATATTGGCTGGATTAAACGTCGGCGGTAGCCCCGCGCCATCGTCGCTCAAGTCGAGATAAATATTTTCCTCGTCGACGTGCAGCTTCGCGGTAAAGTTTTTCGCCTTCGCATGGCGCAGAGCGTTGGTTGTTCCCTCCTGCACAATCCTGAATAACGCAATCGAAGCGTCCGGCGAAATCGCGCCCAATTCTTCCGCCAGATTGAGCGTGCAGGTCAATCCGCCTTTATTGCATTGTTCGCTGATGTACCACTCGAGCGCCGGAGCCAACCCAAGGTTATCCAGAAGTGATGGCCGCAGATTTTCAACAACGCGCCGCTTGATGGATACCGCTTCGTCGAACATGTCCGACATTTGCTTGAATCGTTTCAGCGCGTCCGGGCCGTGGCTGGCGTGCGTGCGCAGCCACTCTAGGTCCATCTTGGCCGAGGTCAGAATACCGCCAAGCTCGTCATGTAGGTCGCGTGCCAATGCGGCACGATCCTGCTCGGTAGAGCGCTGCAGATGGGTAAACAGCTCGTTCAGTTCAGCGGTTCTTTCGTTTACAAGATTGAGTAGCCGCTGGTTTTCAGTTTCGCGGAGGGCGATGAGCGCTTGGCGCTGGTGCAAATCCTTGATAAATAAATACAGCGCACAGGCCAGCAGCAACAGGTTCAAGATTGCAATCGCCAGCATGCCCATGCGGGAGACCAGAATGTCGCGTTCAGAGCCTTTGCGGGCACTGGTCAGATCGGTCGTCATATCTTGCGTCAAGCGATCTATCTTCTGGCGAGCACTGTCCATCAGCTGTTTACCGTTGTTGCTGGCAATAAGCTTTATCGCTTCGTCACGTTTGCCGTGTTCGGCCAGCGCAACGGTGGTTTCAAGCGCGATAAACCGATTGAGCGTAATCGTCGCCAGCTCGTCTGCCTGTTTTTGTTGATCTGGTCGATTGGCAAACGCCGTGTTTAACTTCATCTGCTGTTTCGGTAATTCCGTTCGGGCTAATATCAGCGGCTCTAGATATTCTTTATCCCCCGTCAGCAAGTAACCGCGTTGCCCGGTTTCAGCATTGAGTAAGGTCGAGAAGAGTGTCTCCACCACGTCTAAATTATCGCGGGCCGTACGAATCTCGCTAAAGCTTTGCGACACGCTTTGATAATTACGCTCAGACACCACGATAAAAGTGATGGTGAAAACAATAGTGAGTAGCGCGGGGGCAATAAACGATGGCGGTACTCCGCCCCATAGAATTTTTAGCGCTTCGCGTTTGCTCAACGCTGGAAAGTCAGGTTCGGCCACGTGATCTTGCCCTTTTGGTTTGAGTCATGTTTGTTTGGAAAGCAGCTGAGAATTCAGGGCAGTTAGTTTGTAGTCAGTTTGTTGGCCTGGTGGCGAAGTGTACGGGCTAAATATGCGCAATGACAGGTGCATTCAATTGGCTCGCCGCGATACCATGCAAAATATTGACGGTGCATGAGATCACATCACGCGATCAATGCATCTGCAGCGTGGGTGGTTAACGTACAAACGCCCGCAATTAATGCGGGCGTTTTTGTTTCTTACTTCATTGCTATTCGTTAACATCACGATTTAAAAGCGGATTAAGAAATTGTGCGTCACTTCCTGCCGATTAAACCCATCACCAGTGTCACCAAGAACACGACGACAAAAATGTAAAACAGAATTTTCGCGATTTCTATAGCACCGCCCGCGATGCCACCGAAGCCGAAAACGCCTGCGATTATAGCGATAATAAAAAATGTAGCTGCCCATCTCAACATAATAATTCTCCTTTGTTTAAATTTCCCTGAAGTTGTTGCCGTCCCGACTAATCCTCGAGCAAGTCGTTTAAGTCGTCTGCGTGCTCTTCTTCCATCGCCAAAATCGATTCAATCATTCGGCGTGTGGTCGAATCCGCTTCTCCCAAAAACTGGGCAAACGCACGATAGCTTTCAATCGCAATCCGCTCGGCCACCAAGTTTTCACGAATCATGTCCTGCAAATCAGTGCCTTCAAAATACTCGGCATGGCTACGTTCAGCCAAGCCCACCGGGTTGAAATCCGGTGTGCCGCCGAGCTGCATGATGCGTTCCGCAATCAAATCCGCATGTGCCAGCTCTTCAATTGCGTGCTGTGCGAACTCCGCCGCCACATAGCGGCCCTTGATGCGGTTGGCGACGTAGTAGTGTCGCTTGTATCGCAACGTACAGACCAGCTCGGTTGCAAGTGATTCATTCAACAATCCGATGACCACATCCTTATCCAGGCTGTAATCCTGGGTAATCGCGCCATCGGCTACTTCCTTACGTGCCATTTTGCGGAGGAGCGATTTATCCGTGAGCAGCGCGGGCAACTCAGCCTGTTTCATGCCAGCCTTTGCACGCCCCTTTGGTGGGGTGTGGTCGTGGCCGACATTGCTCTCGTGATGACCTTTTGCTTTACCAGGCCCAGCATTGGGGCGGTGTTCCGGCCCTTTTTGCTTGTGGTCGCGCTCTGCACGGGGTTTTTGCTTCATCGCTGCCTCCAACTTATGCTTATCTGCGTGTTCGACTTATTTACCAGCCGAGGTTTTCAAGCGAATGTCGTTTTTAACCGACGACACGCCTTTTACACCGCGGGCGATTTCAACGGCGCGGTTGATTTCGGTCTGGTTATTCGCGAAGCCGCTCAACTGGACGGTACCTTTGAATGTCTCAACATTAACGTTAAGCGCGTTGACAGCTTTATCATCGACATAAAGAGCTTTTACTTTGGTGGTGATGACGGTGTCGTCAACGCCCTCGCCAAAACTTTCCTGACGTGCGGTGCTTGCACAACCCGCTGCAAAAACGGATGCTGCAACCACGAAGCCTACAAATATTTTCTGAAAAGAAACCATGGAAATCTCCTGAATGATGATGAGGTTAAGATAATTTGACTGCCGCTTGATAGCGGCTAAGCAAACTTTATCGCCCTCTCTTTACTTTCCGCGTAGGCAAGTTTCGATAATTGACTGCTGAAGTCTCTACTCGGGTTGTAGGTTTACGCTTACGTCGGCGTTTTTACCCAGACGAAGATGCGCTTTGTGCAGGAGTTGTCGTGCGCTCATGGGTAAATTATTTTCTCCGGGTACGCGCCTTGTAGTCCGCCGCGTACAGCGAAATCAGCGGGGTTTCGATGCCCGTTCCTTTCTGTCCGACACTCGCACGCTGATGGTGCCGTTAAGCTCATTTCCTTTAGTTTTAATATTCGATCCACAACATCACTTTCGGGTCAGGAGCGGGCGATGAAAAAAGGTTCTGTGTTTTTAGGATGTGTGCTGACCAGCGTGGCCATGATCTCGCTGGTGGCTTGTTCAGATTCCTCTCGCAAGGCGGTGGGGCCGACTAAAGGCGAGCTGCCGCCGGTTTCGTCAATGCCGGGTGCCAGCGCGGACGGCACCGCGGCGCCATCGGTACCTTCGGCGACAGTAGTGTTGAAAAATGAACCGGTCGTGACCACCACCAAGGCGGGATCAGGTGGCACTGATGACATGAAGAAGCCGCTGACCGACACAGCAGCAGAGAACCAGATGCCATTAGTTGGTCATGGCAACAATCATTCCGCGCCAGATAAAAATCCGGTGGATGCGAAAAAGCCAAAAACTTGAAGCGTCTGAAAAAGGTGCGGTAGCAGTTTTGTAGAAAATATGGCCGACATGGCCGGCATGGCAGATGTGACTAGAAAGTCGTGGGCGCAAAAAAGGCCAATGTTTGAAAACATTGGCCTTGCGTTGAGTGCTATAAATTCTGGCGCGCGTAGAAATTTAGTAAGGGGTTTAAAAACCTAGCCAGTTTATTTACCAATGCCGATATCGGTGTAACTATTTACTGATGGCCGACGCAATTTTCCAAATGGTCGCTGCTTTCGCTATCCAGCCGAACCAGCGTCGTGGTCCTGTGAGCGCAATTACACCAACCGCGACGCCGATCAGAATGGGACGCTTGGTAGCAAACTGGATGACCGACTGCGGCGTGATCTTTGATCGTACGAAACGTTGAATGTATTGCTGCGCGGCGCCTACCGCGCGTAACAGTTGCTGGCTATACATGCTTTGGCGAGATGATCGCGCATCCGTCTCAACCGAATGTGCTTGTATCGCGGCGCGAATGCTGTCCCGATAACTGGTCAGTTCAAACGCAATATCATCGGGTGTTCGGATCTTTGCCGGAACAATTCCTGGAAGCGCGCTCATAGCAATTCCATGACCCATTCAGCGTCCTTCTTGAGCTCGGACTTGGTGCGTTCAAATGGCGCGCTGGTAGAACGATCTGCCGATGCCAACGCATACAGCACGCCGCCAATTATCAGCATGGCCAGCGGCACGCCGAACAGCGCATGCATCCTGTACGGCGTGTCCCACGCAGAAACCATGATCGCCAATAAGAAAAAGACCACTGCGATTGTTATCGTTGTTCCCGCTGCGATCATCAGCAGCAGTTTGCGTTTCAAACGCGCTTTTTCGGCGATTGCCTCCGCGACGAATAGCTCGATGTGCAGCTTGCTCATGCCCGCGAGATCACCGATCAGACCCTTCACATACGGCCTGTCGTCGGTGAGCGCGCGCCATCCCAATTGCATCAAGTTCATGGCGGAAGCCTTTACCGGTTGGAGTGATTAGCGGCGTGAAATCAAAACGCCAATCCCAAGACCAATAGCGGCGCCCACGCCTGCACTGATCGCGATGGACTGCCAAGGATTGTCGTGAACATAGGTGTCCGTGGTTTCTGCGGCTTGCTGTACTTTTTCGCGGCCTTTTTGCTGCAATGTGGCTGCCGTATCGGCGACTGCGCTCATGTAGCCTGATAAACGATCAGCGGCTGCCGCAAGTTCAGCTTTACCCGATGCTTTTGCCGATGCCACCAGCGTTTGCAAATCAGATTTAACGTTATCGGAGAGATCGCTAGCAGTGGCGCGAATTTCGCCGGCTGCGTTTTCAACGCCGTGTTTTACGTCGCTGATCGTGGCTGAAGCCTTGCTACGAAGTTGATCGAGAGTTTGGGTTGGGGCTGTAGAGCTCATGTTGATTCCTTTCGGTTGAAGAAAATTAAAGTGAAACGATAAATATGTTAAGAAATGAAACTGAAACGTGCGGTGTTGGTAAAAAGCTATTACAACTTTTTAACCGTCAAGTTGTTGTTGACTTTGATTACTCCCTTAACTGCGCCAGCGATTTTTTCTGCACGTTGGCGCGCCCCCTCATTAGGTGTCAGGCCATTTAAAACAACCGCACCCAACTTGGTATCCACGTCAATTTTGATGACGCTGAGTTCGGGATCTTTCAACAAATCAGCATTGATGGACGCGGTAATCGCAACATCAGAAATAGCGTCGCCAGTTTTGGCGGCGGTTTCGTTTGCGCTGGCCTTGAATGAGGTCGCTGCGCTAGACATCGCGTCGCCCGCTTTTTCAATCTGCGCGCCCACTTTGTTACCGACGGCGTCCATTTTTTCGTTGGTCTTGTCGATCGCTTTATCTAGCTTTTGGCCTACTGTCTCTCCTGCGGGGGAAGGTGCGTCCGACTTTCCGCAAGCCGTCAAGGTGAGCAAGGCCGCACAAGCAAACGCTATCATCGCGATAGCGAAAAACCTTGATATCGAATTGTTTGAGCCTGAACTGATCATGGCAATTCCTTGGTTAATAGAAAACAGCGATTGCGTCACCTCTGGAAAATGATTTCCCAGACAATGCTGCACTGATGTGCTTTGCGCGCGGCCCTTATGACGAGCATCTATGATTTCACGCAATACGCGCGCAAGTTGTCAGCGGGTTTTGCTACCGTTTGTAGGAGTAGGCTTACAGCAGCGGACTATCGCGATATTGCGTATGTCGTGATGATGTTCAGTACGTGCTCTGCGAGAGCCTATCGCGGGGGCTGGTCACTTCAGGTGGGCGAACAAAATTCACCTAGCCCGCAGCGGTCAAGCAGCACCAGAACCATCGGCAGAAAAGTAAACGCCTTGACTGACGGGCGTGACGAGACAAAAACCTGCCGCATGCCGCGCCAGTGCTGGTGCTCTGAATCATTCGCGCATGCAATCTGACGCAAAGCCGACTCAGCCCAGCGGCTCAAATAACGCCTTTAAATCGTCGGCATCCAGAGTTCTAGTGGCACCAGCCTCGCCGCTCAAGATACCTGCCGCCAGCGCGGCTTTGCCTGCTTGCAGTGCGACGATTTTTTCTTCAACAGTGCCACGCGCCACGAGTTTGTAAACGAACACGGGCTTGGTCTGGCCGATGCGGTGGGCACGGTCGGTGGCTTGATTCTCGACCGCAGGGTTCCACCACGGATCGTAGTGAATAACGGTATCCGCCGCAGTCAGGGTCAAGCCAGTGCCGCCTGCTTTTAAGCTGATCAGGAAAACTTTTACGCTACCGCTTTGAAATTTTTTGACCGGCGTTTCGCGGTCATGCGTTTCACCGGTGAGTTTGACGTAGCCGATTTTGCGCGCGACCAGTTCGGCTTCGATCAAGGCCAGCATGCTGGTGAATTGTGAAAATACTAAAATCGAGCGGCCCTCTTCAAGCAATTCATCCAGCATTTCCAGCAGCAATTCGAGTTTGGCTGATTTAGCAGGTTTGACTGATTTGTCTACTGCCGATGGTTTTTTGCCTGCCACCTCGGAGGATTTGACGAGCCTTGGATCGCAACAAATCTGCCGTAGTTTTAGCAGCGCATCCAGCACGATGATGTGGCTCTTCGCAATTCCCCGAGCGGCAATTTCATCGCGCACCCGCTTATCCATCGCCACCCGCACGGTTTCATACAAATCAGCTTGCGCACCGGTGATATCGACTTCGCGGGTGATTTCTGTTTTGGGTGGCAGATCTTTGGCCACTTCGCTTTTGGTTCTGCGCAACAAAAACGGCTTGATCCGGCGGGCCAGAAATTCGCGTCGCGCGGAATCGCCTTCGCGCTCAATCGGGGTGCGGTAACGTTCCCGAAAGCTGCGTTCTTCGCCCAGAAATCCGGGTAACAGAAAATTAAACAGCGACCATAATTCTCCCAGATGATTTTCAAGCGGGGTGCCGGTTAAACACAGCCGGTGATTCGCGATCAGCTCGGCGGCAATCGCGGCCGCCTTCGTTTTCGCGTTTTTAATGTTCTGCGCTTCATCGAGAATAACTAAATGCCATTTATGCTTTTTGAGTTCTTCCTCATCGCGCCCCAACAGCGCATAGGTCGTCAGCACCACGTCGGATTCGCCGATACGCTCAAAGTTCTTCTTGCGATCCGAGCCGTGTGAAAGCAGCACCTTGAGCGTGGGTGCAAATTTTGCCGCCTCCGACTGCCATACATTCATCATGCTCGTGGGTGCCACCACCAACGCCGGGCACCCTAATCGGCCCGCCTCTTTTTCAGTCAGAATGTGCGCCAGCGTTTGCACCGTTTTGCCGAGCCCCATGTCATCGGCCAACACGCCGCCAAGATCATGTGCGGTTAAAAATTGCAGCCACGCGAGGCCGTCTTGTTGATAGGGGCGCAATTCAGCGTGGAAGTTTTTGGGTGTGGACACTGGCGTAATCGCGGTGAATCCGGCGAGTTTTTCACCCAGCGCGCGCAGACGATCACCGCCAATCCAGCGCAGCTTTAACGCATGCTCCAGATCCGCCAGGCGCGCCGCATCAAGCGCAGGTAGCCGCAGCTTGGCGGCGGGGTTTTCGCCATCGCCGCGCATGGCGATTTCATGCAGCACGGTCAGCATCGATCGCACGCGCGCGAACGGCAATGACGCGCTGCGCCCTTCAGGTAGGCCCGGCAGTGGCACCAGCACCGGTGCATCATCGCCCCGCCGCGCCAGTGCATCTGCGCTCCAGTCGGCGGGTGAGGCACGGATCAGTTTGATTAGAATCGGGATCAAGCTCAGGCGCGCGCCATCCACTTCAATGCCGATTTCGATGTTGAACCAGTCGTTGGCGGACTCTTCGACATTGCCATACCATTCGCCCACCACCGCCAGGTTAAATCGAAAGTCTTTTTTCATTTCGATTTTCCAGCCAATCGCGCGAAGTCGCGGCACCTCGGTCATGACAAACTCGGTCCACGCGGCCTCCGTGTCAGGATTGATCGGCACAAATGCGCCTTGCGTGTCGGCGCTCACGCCGCGCGTCAACGCTTTTTCGGCCACGTCAAAGCCTGCCCCCCGCAGTTCCCCGCGCGCGACTTTTTCGGCTTCATGATTGCGTGATACCCGGGTAATTTTTTGCGCATCAAATCGGGTGATGTCGTGCGGCTTTTTGCCCCTTACCCGCTCGCCCAGATAGTCGAAGAACAGCCGCGCGGTATCGATATACGAGGTGGTAGATTTCCATGATTGTCGGCTCCACGTTTCGAGTTTGCGGGTATCGAGTACCAATACCGGAGTAGGGCGGTAATGCGCAATGAATGTTTCATCCACTGAGCGTGGCGGAGCGACGATTTTGTGCAGATTGCGAACGGTCATTTCGCGTGCGACGCGCTCAACGATGAGCGCAGGCAATATAGGCGCAGTCGCTAGTAATGATGCTACCGCGGGTACGGCGTCGGTGTGAATCGGGCCGCATTCGCCGGAAGCTTCGTCGATGTACCACGGCGGCGCGCTAGGTATTACCGCGCGTGCTGCGGGCTCGACGACCAGCTCAGGCAAACTCGCGCCATTCGACAATGTGCGCCAGACGACACTCGCATGCCGCTCAGCCCCTTCGCTTAATGGCTTGCCGTCGGTATTTTGAAAGTAACAACGTCCGGTGGCGAGAATTTTTTTGAAAGTGTCGTTGTGCGCGCGGCCGTTGAAGCTGAAGTGATAGCCGTAATTCAGGCCGGCATTCACCAGCGTGAGTGCGCGCAGTATTTCCTCATCAATTTCCAGTATGAATTTGGCCGGATTACGCAGCGCATCGGGATTGTTGTATCTGACCACGCCGCTTAACGCCCCGCTTTTGAGCAGCCGGGCCGATTTTACGGACAGCTCAATCGTCTCGCGCGTCGTCTTTTGACTTGATCCAAGTGGCTGTGATTCGAACACATACAGCAGACGCTGGGTTACCCCCTCGGCATAGTCATCGTGTTTTTTGAGCTGCGCTTGTTCCAGACGGCTTAGCCACACATCGATTTCATACGGCAGGGGTGCCTCGCGAATCGCGGGTGCGTTTGTGCTGCGGGCGATGCCGGCGGGATCTTTTTGAGGTGTGATGGTGGATGTGACTGAGGAGGTGACCGAAGCGGCGACTGAGGAAATAGAGGGCATGATGCCAGCTGAACTGGCGCGACCGTGGCTCGATTTTTGTTCCTGTGTAATGGCACGAATGACGGCGATCACATGTTTGCAGTTGCGGCCGATGGGGCACGTGCACTCACCGTTAATATCCGGGAAATGGCTGCGCGTTTTTATCTTGATTGTCTGTGCATAGACTTCATCGTGAGACCCCAGCACGGTGGAGATGATTTCACCCGATGTGTCGCTGCGCTCAAGCCATTCCATTGACAATACGCGCCCTTCATTGAAGATCTGAATGCCACGCTCTTTGTAACGTGAATTAAAAAGCTCGGTGGCGGCGGTCCATTGGATGTTCAAAATGTGCTCACAAAAATTGGGCGTAGCTCCCATTATGGCCAAGATTTTCAGGCGGTTGGCTATTCTTCACGGGGCTTCTGCGATAATTTGTTTTTGGGAAAGAAAAACATGAGCAGAAAATATTTCGGGACGGATGGGATTCGCGGCCAGGTGGGAATTTCGCCCATGACGGCCGATTTTGTGATGCGACTGGGGTTTGCGGCCGGGCGCATTTTAGCGACTCAAACCCACACCTCGTTCGGGCCGCGCCCGGCAGTGCTGATTGGTAAAGACACCCGCATTTCGGGCTACATGCTGGAAAGTGCGCTGGAGGCAGGCTTTGCGGCGGCGGGCGTAGACGTGCTGCTAGTCGGGCCGATGCCCACACCGGCGGTAGCTCACCTCACGCGGGCGTTGCGGCTGTCGGCAGGCGTGATGATTTCGGCCTCGCACAATCCGTTTGACGATAACGGTATTAAGTTTTTTTCCAACTCCGGGGCAAAGTTACCGGATGAAGTAGAGCTGGCGATAGAAGCTGAGCTTGAGAAACCATTTGTATCATTGACCTCCGCGAAATTGGGTAAAGCGCAGCGGGTATTTGATGCGCCTGGCCGTTATCTGGAATTTTGCAAAAGCACGTTTCCGAACGAGCTTGATTTGCGCGGCATGAAGCTGGTCATCGATTGCGCCAATGGTGCGGCTTACGACATTGCGCCGCGCATTTTCCGCGAGTTGGGCGCTGAAGTGGTCGCGATTGGCAATCAACCGGACGGGATAAATATCAACGATAAATGCGGTGCCACCCACACCGCGAGCATGCGCAGTGCGGTGCTGTCAAACGGCGCGCTATTTGGCCTTGCGTTAGACGGTGATGCCGATCGATTGATGATGTGCGATGCCGACGGTACATTGTTTGACGGTGACCAACTGCTCTACGCGGTCGTGAAAGATCGGCACGAACGCGGCGTGTTGAAAGGCGGCGTGGTTGGCACATTAATGACGAATTTTGCGCTGGAGCAACGATTTTCCCAGATGAATATCCCGTTTGCGCGCGCTAACGTCGGTGATCGATATGTGCTCGAAATGTTGCGCGAAAAAGGCTGGGAGTGTGGCGGGGAAAATTCTGGCCATCTGCTGTGCCTCGATAAACATACGACCGGCGACGGTACGATCTCGGCCTTGCAAGTGTTTGCTGCATTGAAGCGCAACAATACCTCGCTCGCCGCGTACACGGCCGAGTTGAAAATGTTCCCGCAAGTGCTGGTCAACGTTCGCACTCAAACAAAAGTGGATTGGGCCAGCAAGCCCGCGGTGGTGGCGGCAGTGGCGGCGGCGGAGACGACCTTGGCCGGACGTGGCCGCGTGCTGTTGCGTGCATCTGGGACTGAGCCGGTGATTCGGGTGATGGTCGAAGGCAACGATCGTGCGGAGGTCGAAGGCTTGGCGAACGAGATCGCAGATTTGCTCCGAGCGGCGGTTTAACGCAGAGTGAGTTAGGGCGCTCCACCGCAACACCTAGCTGAAAAAATTAAAAAGTCGTTGTCTGGCGGGCGTCTTGAGCAAGAACAGCGTGGTAAAGCCCGCCGATGCTAGAGTTTATATTCACTGTAACAGCCGATATCCCACGGCGGTTTCGGTCAGAATATATTTCGGTTGAGCGGGATCGTCCTCGAGTTTTTGTCGCAGATGTCCCATGTACACCCGCAAATAATGGCTGCTTTCTGAGTGCGATGGACCCCACACTTCGCGCAGCAGCAGCCGTTGTGTGAGGACGCGACCGACGTTGGTAATCAGCACGCCGAGCAGTCGATATTCAATCGGGGTCAGATGAACTTCCTTGCTTGCTTTGGTCACGACCCGCGCTGATAAATCAACTCTCACATCGCCGAATTCGAAGATGTCGGTGGATGCACCTTGATTGCCGCGCGCGTTGGCGTTTTGTCTGCGCAGGCTTGCTCGTACGCGCGCCAGTAATTCACTCACCCCAAACGGCTTGGTCAAGTAATCATCGGCGCCTGCGTCGAGCGCGTTGACCTTTTCATGTTCGCTGGTACGCGCTGACAGCACAATCACCGGCACGCTCGACCAAGTGCGCAGATCGCGAATAAAATCGACGCCATCGCCATCGGGCAGGCCCAAGTCAATGACCACGAGATCGGGTTTGCGTGTGCCCGCCTCGGTCAATCCCTGCTTCAACGTCTCGGCCTCAAATACGTGCCAGCCCTCCGCCTCCAATGCTTGACGCACAAAGCGGCGAATCTGCTTTTCATCTTCAACGACGACGGCGGTGGGGACGTTGCTGGAACTCATTATTCGAGCGCGTTTACGGTTGGAGGAGTGCCCACAGGTAGTGTAAATATAAATTCTGCGCCATGTGTTTTCGCAATCTCGTCAGGTTCAGTGCCGGAGCCAGTTTGGCCGTGTTGGCCGGTTTGGTTGGAGCCGCGAGCAACATTTTGCGCCCAGATTTTGCCGCGATGCGCTTCAATAATCGCCCGACAAATCGCCAGCCCCAAGCCCACACCGGGCGTGGCAGATTCGGATTCGCCGCGCGCAAACTTTTCAAAAATAGCTTTTTCCTGCCCCGGCACAATGCCTGGCCCATCATCGGCCACGCTTACCAAACAGTCGCTGCCTTCCCGCCGGACATGGATCTGGATATGGCTGTTGCGTGGCGTATATTTCGCCGCGTTCTCCAGCAGATTGGCGAGCACCCGTTCAATGAGCGCAGAGTCAAATTCCAGCAGCGGTACGTCGGGCGCGATATGGACTTTAATTTTGCGCGTGCCCCACAGCCAATTACTGGCGCTGATACTGCGGATGGCGCTGCCAATAACTTCTTCGATGGGTTGCCACTCGCGTTTCAGCGTAATTTCGCCGCTTTGAATGCGCGCCATATCCAGCAAATTATTCACCAGCGTGTTCATGCGCATTGACTCATCGCGAATCGCCCGCGCGGTCTCTTGACTCGCGGCCGGCAACGGTGTCATTGCTAACGACTCCGCCAGCCCAATCATAACCGTCAACGGCGTGCGCAAATCATGTGAAAGCGCCGCCAGCAGGCTATTGCGCAGCCGCTCGGATTCCATCTTGATCAACGTTTCCTGTGCCACCTCGACGTAATGCACGCGTTCCAGCGCGATCGCAATCAGGCTGGCGAAGGTTTCAATCTGGCGCTGTTGTTCGGGGATCAGCAGCCAGCGGGGAGACGAGGGCTTGATCGCCAAAATGCCGCGAATCCGCATCGGCAATTTGAGCGGGATGTAGCGATAGGCGTTCGCCGGCAAGGTATCGGTCGCGAAGCCGGCCTGCTCACCTTTATCAAACGACCACTGTGCGATCGCCATATCCACTTCGGCATGGGGTTGAGGACCGACAGCGGCATCTTTATTGGTTAGCGCAGTGAGCTGGTTCTCGCGATCCGGCAAAATCAACCGTACTGTCGATTTAAACGCGCGCTCGATGACCTGCTCGCTGGTCTTGACGACTTGCTCGGTTTGCAGCATGCCGGATAAATCTTTAGCAAACGCAAACAGGCTGCGCGCGCGTTCTTCCCGGTGGGTGGCAATGCGAGCCTGGAAACGTAAGCCCGCCGTGAGCTGGCCGATGATCAGCGCGACCGCCAGCATGACCGCAAAAGTGAGTAAATATTGAACGTCCGCCACCGCAAATGAAAATCGCGGCTCCACGAAAAAAAAGTCAAAGACAGCCACATTTAAAATTGCCGCGAGGATAGCCGGGCCGCGCCCAAATTTGACTGAAACGATGACCACACTGAGCAGAAACAGCATCACGATATTGGCGGAATCGAAATATGGCAGTAGCGGCGTCGCGATTGCAGTGGTGATCACGGATGTAACCAAGGTCCATACATAGCGCATTCGCTTGGCGTCGCGGCGAGCATCCTCATCCGCTGGCGCTGCGCTGTCTGCCTCAGCATCACGCGCATTTTGTCGGAGCGACGTATTTTGCAATCCTGCACCGGGTGGTCTGCCGACTTCGAGAACGTCGGCCTCGGGTGCCAATGCGGCGATAAGATCACTTTGCGAGCGCCACCACGGCCAAAGTTGGGCCCAACGCTTACGCCCGAATCCAGTCCAAGAAAGGTTGGCTGTTGCATCATGCCGACCGACAATAATTTTGCCCAGATTGTTCGCGCGCGCGTAGTTCGCCGTGCATCGCGCAATGTCATCATTCGCCGCCACGCTGGTGGTCGCCCCGAGCGTCTCGGCGAGCTTAAGCACATTTAAAATGCGTTCGCGTTCGGCGGCGGGCAATCGCTGTAGCCTGGGTGTCTCAACATAGAGTGCGTGCCAGGTGGCATTCAACTGGCTCGCGAGGCGCGCGGCGCTTCGCACCACGTGCTCCGACCCCGCATTGGGACCGATGCAAGCAAGTAGTGACGCCTCGGTTTTCCACACGCCCGAAATAGATTTTTCGATGCGATAGCTTTGCACATCGTCTTCAACACGATCCGCGGTACGGCGCAGGGCAATTTCGCGCAGCGCGATTAAATTCCCTTTGCGAAAAAAATTCGCAGCCGCGCGCGCGGCCTGCTGTGCGGGATACACCTTACCGGTATTTAAGCGCGTCAATAATTCATCAGCGGGTACATCGACCAACACCAGTTCGTCGGCGTTATCAAACACGCGGTCGGGCAGGGTCTCATAGACGCGAATACCGGTGATACCGCTCACTACGTCGTTAAGACTTTCGAGATGTTGCACATTGAGTGTGGTCCATACATCAATGCCTGCGGCCAACAGTTCTTCGACGTCCTGCCAGCGCTTCGGGTGCCTGGACCCGGCCACATTCGAATGCGCGAGTTCATCGACCAAAATCAGCGACGGTTTACGTTCTAACGCCGCGTCAAGGTCGAACTCCTCAATCGGCTTTGCTTTGTGGGTCCAGTTCTTGCGCTTCAGAACCTCAAGGCCCTCCAGCTGCGTGGCGGTATCGCCTCTCCCGTGGGTCTCGACAATGCCGACGACGATATCGCGGTCGGCCGCGGATTCTGCAATCAGCCGCTTGGCCGCGGCCAGCATCGCGAAGGTTTTACCCACACCCGCCGATGCACCAAAATAAATGCGCAGCTTGCCCCGTGATGCCAGCACCTCATCTTGCTGAATGCGGGCAAGAAGCTGGTCGGGATCCGGGCGTGTATCTGCGTCGGGGAAAATGGCCATTCGTGAAGATTACTTCAAATCGTTCAGCGCAAGGTTAAGTTTCAACACATTCACCCGTACTTCACCTATAAAACCAAGCAGCGGCGTTTCGGTATTTTTAGACACGATCATGCGCACCTGCTCAATAGGCAAATTGCGCGCAGCGGCGACTCGTTTGACCTGATACTCTGCTGCGGCGGCACTAATATGAGGATCGAGGCCGCTGCCGGAAGCGGTCACCAAATCAACGGGAACGGGTGCTGCGTTGCCGCTTGCTTTGAGTGCTTCAATCCGCGGCTTGACTGCATCAATCAGCACTGGATTAGTCGGCCCCAAATTTGAACCACCCGATCCTGCGGCATCGTAAGGCTTGGCGCTGGTTGCAGATGGGCGACCCCAGAAATTTTCGGGCGCGGAAAACGGCTGCCCGATCAGTGATGAACCGACCGGCTTGCCATCGCGCACGATCATGCTGCCGTTCGCTTGGTGGGGCATGATCGTTTGAGCCACACCGGTGACCGCAAATGGATAAATGATGCCGGTGATGACGGTGAACAAAATCAAGATGGACGCGGCGGGACGAATCAATTTAAGCATGGTGTCTCCTGTATTTTTAACTGTCTAAACGAGATGTAGCGCACTTAGCATCACGTCGATTAATTTGATGCCGACAAACGGCACGATCAATCCGCCCAGGCCGTAAATCAATAGATTGCGACGCAGCAGCAGCGCGGCCCCAACGGCGCGATATTTCACGCCTTTTAATGCCAGCGGAATCAGGACAATGATGATCAGCGCATTAAATATCACCGCCGACAAAATCGCCGATGAAGGGCTGTGAAGATGCATGACATCAAGGGCTGCGAGCTGCGGATAGGTGGTGGCAAATGCGGCGGGAATAATTGCAAAATATTTCGCCACATCATTCGCGATCGAGAACGTCGACAGTGCACCACGTGTCATCAGCATTTGCTTGCCGGTTTCAACGACTTCAATCAGCTTGGTGGGGTTGGAATCCAGATCCACCATATTACCGGCCTCCTTCGCGGCCTGGGTTCCTGAGTTCATGGCAACCGCCACATCGGCTTGCGCTAATGCAGGCGCGTCGTTGGTGCCGTCGCCGGTCATGGCCACTAGGCGGCCTTCGGCCTGATAGTCGCGAATCATTTTGAGTTTTGCTTCCGGTGTCGCTTCGGCCAGAAAGTCATCCACGCCGGCCTCGGCTGCGATGGCGCCGGCGGTCAGCTTGTTATCACCCGTGATCATCACCGTCTTGATCCCCATCCGCCGCAGTTCGGCAAATCGTTCTTTAATGCCCGGCTTCACAATATCCTTGAGCTCAATCACCCCCAGCACCCGGTTGTTCTCGCAGACCGCCAGCGGCGTGCTGCCGCGGCGGGCGATTTCATCGGCCTTGCGCGCGACATCATCGGGGTAGCGCCCACCAGCCGATTCGACGTGCTTGCGAATGGCATCAGCGGCGCCTTTGCGGACGCTGATGGTGCCCATGTCCATGCCCGACATGCGGGTTTGCGCGGTGAACGCAATGACAGTGGCATCTTTAAGCGTGGCGGGATCGATGGCGGCAAAATTACGGTGTTTGGCCCATACCAAAATACTGCGGCCTTCAGGTGTTTCATCCGCGCTGGAGGCGAGCTGGGCGGCACGCGCCAGGTCGCTTTCGGCGATACCAGCGGCAGGGAAAAATGCCGACGCTTGTCGATTTCCGAGCGTAATCGTGCCGGTTTTATCGAGCAACAACACGTCCACATCACCCGCTGCCTCAACTGCGCGCCCGGAAGTTGCAATCACGTTTGCCTGCATCATGCGGCTCATACCCGCTACGCCAATCGCCGATAGCAGTCCGCCGATGGTGGTGGGAATGAGACAGACTAGCAGTGCGATCAGCACGGTGATCGTGACCACGGACCCGCCGGAGGATGTGCTACCGGACGCGCCCGCTGCTGCTGCCGCCGTGGCGGTGGCTTTCGCTGCATCGACACTGAACATCGAAAACGGCAGTAGCGTGACAGTGGCCAATAAAAACACAATCGTCAACGCCACCAATAAAATCGTCAGGGCAATTTCGTTAGGCGTTTTTTGACGTTTCGCGCCTTCGACCATGGCGATCATGCGATCCAGAAAGGCCTCACCTGGATTCACAGACACGCGCATGACTAACCAATCTGACAACACCCGCGTGCCGCCCGTTACGGCTGAAAAATCGCCGCCAGATTCGCGAATGACCGGTGCGGACTCGCCGGTAATCGCGCTCTCATCGACCGACGCGACGCCTTCAATCACTTCGCCATCGGCGGGAACCGTATCACCTGCTTCCACCAGCACAGTCATGCCACGGCGCAACTCGTCGGAGGGCACGGTGTACCACTCGCTGCCATGCTTGGGGTCTTTCAACCGTTTTGCCCATGTTCTCTGTTTCATGCCGCGCAGTGACGCAGCCTGCGCCTTGCTGCGGCCCTCGGCCATTGCTTCGGCAAAATTAGCGAACAGCACCGTGAACCACAGCCACAGCGTGATGGCCAGAATAAATCCCCATCCCGCTTCTCCTCTGTCATTCACTGCCTGAATGAACAGGATGGTGGTGGTGATGCTGCCGACATAGACCACAAACATCACCGGGTTTTTCCATTGCACCACCGGCGATAATTTCTTAAAGGCATCGCCTATAGCGGGCAAGACGAGTTTGGGGTCGAACAGATTTAACGATGTTCGCGTTGTTGCTGATGATGCGGATGCGGATATTGAGGTTGTCATATGGATCTCACTTCAAACTAAAGAGTTGCAAATGTTCCACAATTGGGCCAAGTGCGAGCGCGGGGATGTAGGTCAACGCGCCCACGATGACCACCATGCCCACCAGTAAGATCACGAACAGGAATCCATGCGTCGGCATGGTTCCGGCGCTCGCGTCGATACGTTTTTTTGCAGCGAGTGAACCGGCAATGGCCAGCACCGGAACGATCACGCCGAAACGGCCGATCCACATCACGATTCCCAGCAAGGTGTTATAAAAAGGCGTGTTTGCCGAGAGCCCTGCAAATGCGCTGCCGTTGTTATTGGCGGCCGATGTTAGTGCGTACAAGATCTCTGAAAAACCATGTGCGCCCGGGTTGGCAATGCCAGCACGGCCTGCTTCACTTAGCACCGCGATGGCGGTTCCGGTCAATACCAGAACCGGTGTGACCAGGATGACAACCGACACCATCTTCATTTCGAATGATTCGATTTTCTTGCCGAGATATTCGGGCGTGCGACCAATCATCAGGCCGGCGATAAACACCGTAATGATGGCGAATATCAGCATGCCGTAAAGACCCGAGCCCACCCCGCCGAACACGACTTCACCAAACTGCATGTTGAGCATCGGCACCAGCCCGCCTATGGGTGTGAATGAATCATGCATCGCAATAACTGCGCCGCACGATGCCGACGTGGTGATCGAGGCGAATAGCGCAGAAGCGGCCACCCCAAACCGTGTTTCCTTACCCTCCATATTGCCGCCTGCCTGTGAGGCGCTGGCGATTTGGTCTACCCCGAGTGCGGTTAACTGCGGATTGCCATTTTGTTCGGCGACCATCACCACGAGTGTCATCGCGACAAAAATAATCGTCATTGCGCCCAACACCGCCCAACCCTGCCGCGTATCGCCAACAGTGCGGCCAAATGCGTAGCAAAGCGCCGCCGGAATCAAAAAGATCGACAGCATTTGGAAGAAATTAGTCAACGCAGTTGGATTTTCAAACGGGTGGGCAGAATTGGCATTGAAGAATCCGCCGCCGTTGGTGCCTAGCATTTTGATCGCTTCCTGAGATGCGACCGGGCCCATAGCGATGATCTGTACGGCAAGATTCACTGGTGCGGGCGGCGCAGCCGCAGCAGAACTTGCGGGAGCAGGAGCAGGAGCGACAGTGGAATCGTTGGCAGGCACTGCGGCCACGGCAACAGGTCCAGGAGGAGCGGGAACTTCCAGCGTCGGCACATCCACATAAGCGCTATTGTTTTGAATCACGCCTTGGCTAACCAAAAATAAGGCAAATACGAACGAAAGCGGCAGCAACAAATAGGCGGTAATGCGATACATATCCACCCAGAAATTGCCGATAGTTGCGGTTGTCTTGCTAACAGAGCCGCGCGCGGCAAACCCACGAATGAGCGCGAAGACGACTGCCACACCGGTCGCGGCGGAAGCAAAGTTGTGGACTGTTAGCGCAAGCATTTGTGTGAGGTAGGACATGGTCGATTCTCCGCCGTAGCCCTGCCAATTAGTGTTGGTAGCAAAGCTGATTGCCGTATTGAACGAAGAGTCGGCGCTGATGTTGCCAAATTGCTGCGGGTTAAGCGGCAGCCAGAATTGCATGCGCTGTAACGCATACACGGTGACGACGCCGAGCAGGCTAAAAATAAGCACCGCGAGCGCATATTGCTTCCAGTCCATCTGTTCTGCGACGTTATCTTCTGATTTCACGCCGCAATATCTCAGCAACGCGCGCTCAAAACCTGAGCCCATTTTTACCACGCGAGATGTGCCGCTCATGACATCGGCCAAATAGGTGCCCAACGGCTTTACGGTGATTGCCAGAATGCCCAAGAATGCCGCCAGCAATGCCCACGAGGTAAGCGGCATCATGAGAAATCCTCGGGGTTAATGAGCGCAACGACGAGGTAAATGAATAAGCCCGCCGCGATCAGTCCTGCCATGATTTGGAAGCCGCTCATAGCGCCGCCTTGGCTGAATCTGCGTCGCGCGCGTTTGCGTTTTGCCCGCCGCCCATGAGTGTGGACTTGTGATGGGCGCGCTGCATCAAGCGCTCGCAGCCGCTCACCAGTGCCATCAGAAGCGCGCCAAGCAGGGCGACCAAAACTAAATAAATAACATCCACGGTAGTCTCCTATTCAAAATCGCTGAACAATAGAGATTAAAGATTGCGGTGTTAAATCGGTGCAGAGAGTGGAGGTGAGGCTGTAAAAAAAGTATAAAAATGCAGATGACGAACGCATGCCCGCAGGTGAGCGAGCGGGGCGGAATCTCTCTAGCGTTGCTGGCTAACCCGGGTGAGGCGAGAATGCAGCGCAGCGTGTTTTTTTTCGTTAAACCCTAGGCCCAGAGTGCGTTTGTGGCCAAAATTGGTTGAAGAGGTCCGCCGGTATTAGGGATCTATTTTTCGATATAGGCGCAAATCGCTCATTGCACCAAAGTGCCTGATTTTCGTAGATAGGCGATATCGACAAATTTTGATCCGCGATCATTTTCCGGCGTGAACGTTAAGGTTATGCCGTCGAGGTCAAATTTTTTATTGCCCGCGAGTGCGGCGGCAATACTGCTGCGGTTAATAGTGCGACCCGGCTGCTCCTGAGCCCGTTCCATCGCACGTACCAGACCTTTTGCGGCAAGGAAGCCTTCCAAGGTGAGATGCGACGGCGGCTCGTCGCGGAACCTTATCATCATTGCGCGATGTTCGGCCTGCAATTTTGTGCCGCTTGCTTGCGGGTGCGGCACCACTTGCGTGAGCATGGTGCCGACCGCGAATTCCGGCTTGGCCAGCTCGATCAGTGTGCGGTGATTGACGGTGGAAAATCCCACCACATTAGTGCCTTTGTCGAGGGCACGAAATTTCTTTAAAAATTCCGCCATCGCGATAGTATCTGCGGCCACCACTACCACTTGCGGTTTCAGTTCTAGCACGTCGCGCGCGACGGCGTCCACATTGTTGAGGCGTGCCGACAGCGTGAATTTACCCGCTAGCTTGAGCTGGCGGGCTTTGAGTTGTCCAGCTATTTCACCAGCCATGTTGTTGCCAAATGAATCGACTGTATTCACTACAACAAAGCTGGTATTGCCGAGCAGGCTGAAGTGTTGCAGGATATGTTTAGCCTCGTCTTGGTAGGTGGGCCGTACGAAGAAAATATGGTCGGGCGATCTTCCGAGGCTGGCACCGCTGAGCGGGGCGTAAAGGGTGACGCGTGAAGTTTTAAACACCGCGTCATCAGATACGGCCTGAACGCTTTCATCGCCAACATAACCAAATAATGCATCGACGCGCTCTGCCTCGATCAGCTCACGGGTAAGCTTGATGGCATTTGCGGCCACGCCCTCGTCGTCTTTTACGATCAAGTTGATTTTGCGGCCCTTGATACCGCCCAGCGAATTGATCTGGTCGAAGTAGGTGCGTGCGCCGGCGAGGTAATCGCGGCTGATGTCACTTTGTAAACCGGATTGATCGACCACACTGCCGATACGAATTTCTTGAGCACGGGCCGAGCCTGGATAGTGGGTAAAAAATGAGCATGAAATAGTGATTAAAACAGCGCGCCAACAATGCATATTTTTTCTTTGGAAAATCTTAGGAAAAGTAGGATAGCGGCACAATATTTCAGCGTAATGAATAGGTGTAAAACAATGTCAACTGAGTCGGGATAAAACGCGCCATGCTGATCATTGATCGCGAAATGTAAAACGCCCCTTGACCGGGGCGTTTTTTATTAGACCAAATATTGACGTGTTTAATTAGTGGTTGTTCCTCGCCATAAATAGCTTGAATGGCCCACTAGCGCTAGAGTTTCAAGTTGAACCTAGCTGAAATCTAACCAAATCTACCGGTAATGTAATCTTCGGTTTCTTTGCGTTTTGGCTTGATAAACAATTCATCCGTGATGCCGTATTCGATCAATTCGCCGAGGTACATATAGGCGGTGAAGTCCGACACGCGGGCTGCTTGCTGCATGTTGTGGGTGACGATGGCGATGGTGTAATCCTCTTTCAACTCATGCAGCAATTCTTCCACTTTTGCGGTTGAGATGGGATCGAGTGCCGAGGTGGGCTCGTCCAGCAACACTACTTCCGGCTTCACAGCTACGGCGCGCGCGATGCACAAACGTTGCTGCTGACCGCCTGAAAGTGACAAGCCGGATTGCTTCAATTTGTCTTTGGCTTCGTTCCAGATCGCGGCTTTGTTAAGCGCCCATTCGACGCGCTCATCCATTTCCGCTTTGGAAAGCGATTCGTAGAGTTTCACACCAAACGCCACGTTATCGTAAATCGACATCGGGAACGGAGTGGGTTTTTGAAACACCATGCCAACCTTGGCGCGCAACAAATTCAGATCCTGATCTTTTTCTAGAACGTTTTTACCGTTCATCATGATCTTGCCCTCGGCGCGCTGGCCGGGGTAGAGGTCATACATGCGATTGAGGGTGCGTAGCAGCGTTGATTTGCCGCAACCGGAGGGGCCGATAAAGGCGGTGATTCGACGCTCCAGAATATCCAGATTGATATTTTTCAAGCCTTGAAAGCTGCCGTAAAAAAACTGCAGATTATCAACTTTTATTTTAGTTTCTGGTGGAGCCGAGGAAACGATATCAGTCATAAAAATTCCGTGGACTTGTGAAGTTAGTTTCGTGGTTAATTTTTCTGGCGCTGATCGAATAAAGTTCGAGCCATGATGTTCAGTATCAGCACCGAGAAGGTAATCAACATCGCACCTACCCAAGCTAAATTGACCCAGTTCTCGAACGGGCTCAAAGCAAACTGAAAGATCGCCACCGGCAGATTTGCAATGGGCGCATTCATGTCAGCAGACCAGAATTGGTTGTTGAGGGCAGTAAACAATAGCGGTGCTGTTTCGCCACTAATGCGTGCGATCGCCAGCATGATGCCAGTGATAATGCCGCCTTTAACCGCCCGAAGTGCGACGATCATAATAACTTTCCACTGCGGCGCGCCGAGTGCGGCGGCAGCCTCTCTTAACTGCGACGGCACGAGATTTAGCATGCTCTCTGTGGTGCGCACCACGACGGGAATTGCGATGAGTGCCAACGCGACTGAACCTGCCCAACCGGAAAAATGGTTCGCATTGGCGACGATCACGGCGTACACAAACAAGCCGAGAATAATCGAGGGTGCCGACAATAAGATGTCATTTACAAAGCGGGTGGTGGGGCCTACCCAGCCGCGCTTACCATATTCGGCCAGATAGATTCCTGCGGCGATGCCAATCGGCGTTGCAACAAAAGTAGCCACACCCACCATCACCAAACTGCCATATATCGCGTTAACTAATCCACCTTCAGAGCCAGGGGCAGGGGTCATTTGAGTGAACACAGCGAGATTTAGGCCACTGATACCCTTTGACACCAGCACCACTAAAATCCATGCTAAAAACGCCAACCCAAACGCCATTGCTGAGACAGCTAATAGAAGTGCAGTGCGGTTAATCAATAGGCGCCGACGATAGAGCGGGCTCATGTTTTGTTCCCCTCTTGTTTGCTCAACCGCGACAGCATAAGCTTGGCGAACGCAAGGACCATGAATGTAATGAGGAATAGCACCAAACCCAACGCCATGAGCGCCGAGATGTGTAATTCGTCGCGCGCTTCGGCAAACTCGTTGGCCAGCGTCGAGGCGATGGAAGTACCTGGCGCGAATAGTGAGGCAGCAATCTTTGGCGTATTACCAATCACAAACGTGACCGCCATGGTCTCCCCGAGTGCCCTGCCTAAACCCAGCATGATTCCGCCAACCACGCCCGCCTTCGTGTAGGGAAGGACGATATTGCGCACGACTTCCCAAGTCGTTGCGCCCAATCCGTAGGCTGACTCTTTCAACACAGGAGGAACAACGTCAAATACATCTCGCATGACCGAGGCTATGAAAGGAATAATCATGATCGCCAGAATGATACCCGCCGATAGCACTCCAAAGCCCATCGCTGCACCTTGAAAAAGGTTGCCAATGATCGGGATGGCGCCCAGATATTTCGCCATGACGGGCTGAACATATTCCGCAAATATGGGCGCGAATACGAAGAGCCCCCACATGCCATAAATAATGCTCGGAATGCCTGCGAGTAATTCAACGGCGGTGCCCAGTGGCCGCTTTAACCAAGCGGGGCTCAACTCGGTTAAAAAAATCGCAATTCCAAAACTTACCGGGATGCCAATAAACAGCGCAATAAAGGATGTGACCAGAGTGCCATAAATCGCGGTGGCAGCGCCGAACTCAAGTGTGACGGGATTCCATGCGGAGCTGGTCAAAAAACCGAGCCCGAATTGTTGAAAAATGGGAATCGATTTAGTCGTTAGCGAAAAGATAATCGCGCCTAGCAAAAACAGAACTAGTGAGGCAAAAAACAATGTAGTGTTTTTGAAAAAAACGTCTTGCCACCTTTGCCGGGCGAGCTTGGCAGAGAGAGCTTGCAGGTGCTGTTCTTTGGACACGTAAAGGCCTTGTTGAGTCGATTGCTCGGATGTATTAACATGCGAATTATTCATGGCTTACACCTGCAGAGGTTGCAATCGGACTTTACAAGAAATCGGGCCGCTCTGTAAAAAGCGGCCCGGATTTATGACCAGCGCTTGGAATGCTCAGGCCGGGATGATGCGTATTATTTCCAGATCGCTGCGCCGGATGCAGTTTTGATTTCTTTTTTCCACATGTCTTCCACTAGGGCCACAACCGCGGCTGGCATTGGTACATATTCCAACTCAGTCGCAGCTTTGCCGCCTTTTTTAAACGCATAGTCGAAGAATTGAAGTGTTGCCGTGGCTTTCTCAGGTTTGGCTTGCGATTTGTGCATGATGATAAAGCTCGCGCCGGTGATCGGGTAGCTGTCTTTGCCGGATTGGTTGGTCAACACCAGATTCATACCCGGCGCTTTTGCCCAATCGGCACCTGCCGCTGCAGCCTGGAAGGTGAGGTCATCGGGCATAACGAAATTACCGTCCTTATTTTTAACCGCGCCGTAAGCCATTTTGTTTTTCTTGGCATAGGCGTACTCAACATATCCAATCGAGCCCTTGATGCGTTGAACGTAAGCAGAAACACCTTCGTTGCCCTTGCCGCCCACACCTTCAGGCCATGATACTGCGGTGCCAACGCCTACTTTGGTTTTCCACTCGTCGCTTACCTTCGACAAATAATCAACCCATAAAAAGGTTGTACCCGAACCATCGGAGCGACGGACAACGGTAATAGGATCAGCTGGTAACTTCGTGCCTGGATTCAAATCTGCAATGGATTTGTCGTTCCAAGTTTTAATTTTTCCTAAATAGATGTCGGCCAAAACGGGGCCGGTGAACTTCATCCCTGAAGGGATCCCGTCAATGTTGTACGTTGGCACCACGCCGCCGATAATCGCCGGGAATTGCACCATACCGTCCTTATCCAGCTGTTCCACCGTAAGTGGCATATCGGACGCACCGAAATCCACTGTTTTAGCTTGGATTTGGCGAATGCCACCGCCGGAGCCAATCGACTGATAGTTCATGCTGTTGCCAGAGATTTTTTTGTATTCTTCAGCCCATTTGGAATAGATCGGAAATGGAAATGTTGCGCCTGCGCCAGTAATGTCCTCGGCATGAACCGAGTTGGCAAAAATCGCCGCCGCCATGGCAACGCCTGAAAGCATGTAGTTCAATTTCATTTTGGTTCTCCGTTTAAAAAGGACAATAATTCTTATTGCACGGAGGATAAAGCTGAAATGTGACGGCTTCGTGACAGCTTTTCAGCCCGTCGTTTTGATTGACCTAGTCTTTGGCCCGATCTTCGGCGTTGTTTTCTATTTTTGGCCCGCGGCGGCCCGCCCCGGCTTGTTTAGCGTCACATTTTGGCGAAAATTCGCCCCATCCTTTACAATCAGGCAGCATTTGTTGTTTGGGAATTTTTTTGAGCATCCTCTCGGGTGTCGGCTAACCGTATTTATTCATCGCATGAGCCAAAAACTGTTTCGCCAAGAAGCCCTCGATGCGCAACGCGAAAAATTTTTCGGTGAGGCGACGATCGCGCGTCCGCTGCCGATGTGGGCGCTCACCATGCTCGCCGTTGGCGCCGCGGGGATTATGATTGCTGTGGCGGTCTGGGGGCAGTACACCCGCCGCGAACGTGTTGAAGGGTTTTTAGCGCTGGATGTTGGTGCCGCCAGGGTGCAGATCCCGGATGCCGGGCGCGTCGCAGAGCTGATGGTTAAGGAAGGCCAGCAGGTCGTGGAAGGTGCGCCGTTGGTGAGAATTTCGTATGAACGTGCTACTCAGGCTTCCTCGTCCACCGGGGCTTTGGTTTCGGGTGAATTGTCACAACGGCGTGCGCTACTCGAAAAAGAGCAGGAGCAGTTGCGCGAGCTCGGTGAACAGCAGGTTCAGCAGCTTCGTAAGAAGGTTTTGGATACTCAGGCTGAGGTCGCGCAGATTGACCGAGAGATGAAATTGCAGGAGCAGCGTCTGGCGTCTGCCCGCGAACAGGCAAAGCGGTTTGCCGACCTGGCTCGCGAGCGTTTTGTCTCGGATATTGTCGCGCGACAAAAACAGGATGAAGTGACGGATCAGGAGATCCGGTTGCAGGCGCTTAAACGCAGTCGAATCACGTTGGATCGTGATTTGAGTAATGCGAAAATGGAAGAACCGGCGATCTCGCTGAAATCTCGCGCGCAGGTCGATCAAGTGTCACGCCAAATTAGTGAAGTCCAACAAACGCTCGCCACCGAAGAGGCCAAGCGAGAGACCATTATCAGCGCGCCGATTACTGGCACCGTCACGAATATCGCGGTGAGTCAGGGCCAATCGGTCGCCGCAGACGCTTTGCTGGCGACGGTACTGCCGCAAGGCAGTGTGCTGCACGCTGAAATGTTGGTGCCCACTCGCGCGATTGGGTTTGTCAGTAAAGGCAAAAATGTGGTGATGCGTTATGAGGCGTTCCCGTTTGAGCGCTTCGGCCAATATCACGGCGTGATTTCCGACGTCAGCCAAACGGTATGGTCGGCAGGCGAAAAAATTGGTCCCACCACCACCCGTGAACCGGTCTATCGGGTTGCGGTGACGCTGGATAAACAAAGCGTTGCCGCCCTGGGCCAGGATTTTCCGCTGCGCTCGGGCATGTTGGTCAATGCCGACATATTGCTTGAAAAACGCAGCCTGATCGAATGGATTTTTGAACCGGTGATGCAACTGCGGGGCCGGTTTTGATATTTCGGATTAGCGTTGTATGAACTCGAATAAAAATTAAAACGCTAACGGTTAGTGCGAACAAGTACCCAATGACCGAACAGCACCATTGACTTTCAAAAATCAAACTCTTCGCCAGGAATCTTCTTGTCCAGTAACATTTTCTCCCGTCGCGTTCCCGTTATCCTGCAGAGCGAAGCGCCCGAGTGCGGCATCGCCTGCCTTGCCATGGTGGCATCTTTCCACGGCCACTTGACCGATCTTTCGGCGATGCGCATGCGGCTGTCGCCATCGCTCAAGGGCGTCACGCTGAAGCACCTGTCGCAGGCGGCGGAGTCGATGGGGCTGGTGGCGCGCGGGGTACAAGCGCCGTTGGAGGCGCTTGGTAAGTTGACGCTGCCTGCGGTGCTGCATTGGGACATGAATCACTTTGTCGTCCTGACTAAAATATCAGGTAAATATTTGACGGTGCATGACCCCGCGCGGGGCCTGCGCCGAATGATCCTGCCGGAAGTGTCGAAGCACTACACGGGCATCGCGATGGAGTTCACGCCAAACGCTAGCTTTCGCCGCGTCGATGAGCGCGAAAAAATCAGCGCGTGGCAATTGTTATCGGTGGGTGGCGGACTCACGGGAAGTATTGCGCAACTGGTGTTGATCTCGTTGGCGCTGGAAGTTTTTGCGATCGCCATGCCGTTTTTTTTGCAGCTGGTCGTTGATCGGGTGCTAGTCGGGCGCGACCGGGAATTGTTGACGGTGCTCGGCGTCGCGTTCGGCGCGTTGGTGGTTATTCAGGTCATTGTCACTGCCGTGCGAGCCTGGGTGGGTGTCTATCTCAGCACCCATTTCAATATGCGATTGCTGACTGCGCTGTTTAACCACCTCTTAAAGCTGCCGCTCGCATGGTTTGAAAAGCGGCACATCGGCGATATTGTGTCCAAATTTCGTTCTGTGGATGCGATCCAGAAGACATTGTCCACAACATTTGTCGAAACCTTCATTGATGGCCTGATGGTAATTGCGACCATCAGCGTGATGGCTTTTTACAGCATCAAACTGACGGTGATCGTGCTCAGCGCGGCTGCCATTTACGCGATGCTGCGCTGGTATTTTTATTATCCGCAGCGGTTCGCGACCGACGAGCAATTGGCCCATGAAGCTAAAGCCAGCACACACTTTATCGAGACCTTGCGCGGCATGATGGCGATCAAACTCAACCTGCGCGAAAATGACCGGCGGATGGCATATCAAAATCTGGTGGTTGAGCAGATAAACGCCGGCGTGAAAGTCCAAAACGTGGGCATTTTTCAGCGCGGCGCGGCGGGCCTGATTTTTGGCTTGGAAAGTATCATCATCGTTTGGTTGGGCGCGCTGCTGGTGCTGGACGGGATTTTTTCGGTCGGTATGCTTTATGCATTTCTCGGGTTTAAGCTGGTGTTTCTCACCCGGGTGAATAATCTGGTCGAAAAATGGAACGAGTTTCGCATGCTCGATTTGCACGCTGAGCGCATCGCCGACATCGCGCTCGCGCAGGAAGAAAAAGCCTATGGTTCATTCAATACCGGGCCCGCCTTAACTGGCTCAAGTGCCCAGCCGTTAGTCATTGAGGCACGCAATTTGGGATTCGCCTACGGGCCCGAGGGCTACGCCTTTCGCAACCTCAATTTTGATATCAAACCGGGCGAAACCGTAGCGCTGGTCGGCCCATCGGGATCTGGTAAAACGACTCTGTTGAAAGTATTGCTGGGGCTGCTGCATCCCACCGAGGGCCAAGTCATGGTGAACGGACGCGATTTGCGCGATTGGGATTTGGCAATGTATCGAGGTCAGTTGGGCGCGGTTACCCAAGAAGACACCTTGTTTTTAGGATCAATCGCGGATGCGATCGCGTTTGGCGGCGAATTCGATTTGAATGAAATCAAACAGTGCGCCCGACTCGCGCAAATTGACGCAGAGATCAGCACTTTCCCGATGGGTTATTCCACGCTCGTTGGCGCGCTGGGCTCCACATTATCGGGGGGGCAGAAGCAGCGGGTACTGTTAGCCCGCGCGCTCTACCGCCACCCTCAAGTACTATTCCTCGACGAAACCCTGGATCAAATCGACGCCGGACAAGAAAGCCAGATTCGAAGCAACCTCGCTTCAACCGTTTCGACCATTGTGCTGGTGAGTCATCGGGCTGAATCGGTGGCGGGCGTTAGAAGAATTGAATTGAACGCTTAGTCGAGCAATTTTAGGGAAATTAATATGCGACAGCGATATCACCGCCACCGACGAGCGCTAGAGAAAGATCGTCGAGTTTAATGAGCGACTCATTAGTAGGCGGTGCAACTAATTCTGTGTTGATTTCAACACTCTCAAATTCTTTGCTCATGATGGTCT
>JBBRZG010000003.1:0-67739 GCA_038236905.1 Burkholderiales bacterium | reverse complement strand
AGTAGATCGTCGACCGCTTTCGGCGTGCCGGCCATATTGTCAGCGACCGCGTAATCGGCATAACTCTGATAGCCCTGCAACCTGGCTTGCTCAAGTCGCAACTTGATGATCTGGACTGCAATCGCGCGATTGTCGTGCGGGCCATTATTTTCGCCGCGCCGGCTCCAAGCCTTATAGGCAATTTCGCGCAAATCACGTCGATCTGAGGTCGTCAAAAACGGCATGATCAGCGAGCGCGATAAGGTAATGACGTACGCGTCTGGTAAATTTCGTGCAATGGCGGCTTGCTTGGCCGCGGCTCGCAATGATTCAGGCATCCCGGCGAGCTCCGCTTCGGTCGTCAATACGAGCTGAAAACTCGCTTCGTCCGCCAACACATTCTGCGCGAATTGGGTGGTGAGTATCGCCAACTGCTCGATCAGCTCGCCATAGCGCTGTTGTTCGGCAGCTTGGAGCTTGGCACCGGCTCTAACGAAATCGGTGTGGACGCGCTCCAGTAGGCGCAGCTGTTCCGGATTTAAGTCAATCGAGTCGCGGCGTTGAAACAGCGTATCGATGCGCTTAAACAGCGCCGCATTCATATAAATCGCGTTGCCGTGCGCCGCCAACGGCGCTGCCATCTGCCGCTCAACGTCCTGTAATGCAGGCGAGGTCTCGGAGGCGGTTAAATTGTTGAACGCAAGCTCGATGCGGCTCAGTAATCGCCCACTGCGATCAAACGCAACGAGTGTATTTTCGAATGTGGGCGGCTCAGCTTGTTGTGAAATGGTGTCGAGCTCAGCACGATGCGCCGGCAAGGCCACCGCAAATGCAGGGACGAAATCCTCTGCCTGAAACTGGCCAAACGGAGCCAGGCCGTACGGCGTGTTCCAAGGCTGCAGAAGTGGATTGATGGCGGGGGAATCCATGGCATTTTCCAAAAAAGTTAAGCGGATTGTTGATCGTTTGAGCGCACGCATTGAATCTGGCATACGCGAGGCAGAGAGCAGTTTAGCAGGGCGTTATAATCGCAGTCTGTTGAATCGGTAACAACTATCGCGACACGCCCACCCGCATTGCATGAACCATTTTGATACGTTAAACCAGCTAAAAACAGAGACGGGCTTTTCGCCTCTGGGTGACGCTGTGGGCAATCTTACAATTGGCCGCGGGCGGCTGAATGAGGTTGCGGTACATATTGCCTTGGTTGAAAGCAAGATCGCGTCCGGCTCATTTGGCGTGAAAGAATGCGATAAGTTGGCCAGTCTTTTCCGCATCGTTGCCACACAAAAAACACCCTTGTTGTTGTATCTGGATTCTGCCGGTGCGCGCGTCTCGGAAGGTCTGCCTGCGCTAGGCGCTTTCCGCCATCTGGTCAGGGCTGCGCTTGAGATGACGGCCGTCGGTGCGCCCATCGTTTGTTTGTTGGGGGCGAATTGTTATGGTGGTGCAAGCATGTTGGCATCACTTGCCACGCTTCGAATTTTCTCGGACAACACGCAGCTCGCGATGTCGGGGCCGACCATTCTGGCGCAGAGCGCCGGTGCCTCGGCGATTGACGAGGTGTTCCGGGCGATTGCACAAGCCGCGATTGGTGCAGATGCGCGCATCAAACTATCCACGGCCCACATCACAAACTGGAATCACACGGTACCTGCCATGGTGGCGGATCCCGAGCTCACCTGGCATCAATTTCATCTTGAGCTCGGCGAGCGTTGGAAGCAGCAAAATCGCCCGCAGAGCAGTTTCGCGCTGGGGGAGCCGCAGATTCGGGACGAATTAAAAGCGCTTTATCCTGATGGTTACAAATTAGAAGAAGAACAGGGTGTTTTGTTTGGTCGCGCGAAAAGTGACGACGTAAAAATCCGTTTACTGGGAATTGTCGATCGTCAGCCGCTGACCGCCCAGCGCGCTTGGACGCTGACTGATCGGGTGTGGGCACTGTGCCTTTCCGGGAAACCGCTTCCGGGATCCCGCTTGAATATTGTGGTGGATTGCGAGGCGCATTCCACCGCGCTCGACGATGAGAAAATTATGCTTTCTCAATACCTTGCCAGCCTCGCGATGGCGCTGATGTTGCTGGGTCGGCGCGGTGTCTATATCGAGACCACGGTTCTGGGCAAGCTGGGCGGTGGTGTCTACGTGGCGCTGGCGGCCGCTTCGGTAAAACTAAATTTGCTGCACGGCGCAGAGATTCAATTGCTGCCCGGCCGCGCGATTGCAAGCATTTTGGGTAACGATGCCGTTACTCAATCGGAGGGCAAAACGGCGGCTGAAGACTACCTCGCGGCCCGCGTCATCGACCAGGAATTAAAAGTTGGATTTATACGGTCTAAATAAATGGAAAACATGAACCACATCAAGCCAACAGACTTGGGTAGCGCCGCCGCAGTCGACGCTAGCGCGACCGCTAATCAGGCAGTCAGAAGCACCGCCAACCATAACCTTTTTTCGCTTTTTCAATCACGTTTTCCGGCCGATAAATCCCGCATTTTTCTCGAAACCGAGTCGGGCCGCGAAATCAGTTTTACCGAGCTGGAAACCACCATTGCGCGCTATGTCGGGCTGATCCGCGCGCTACAAGTCGCACCCGGCGAACGCGTCGCGGTTCAGGTTGAAAAATCTCCGGAAGCATTGATGTTATATCTGGCCTGCCTCGCTGCAGGTGTGGTTTATTTGCCGCTCAACAGCGCCTACCGCGAAGGCGAAATCGCCTATTTTTTAGGCGACGCCGAGCCGCGTATTTTTGTCCACTCGCCGCGCGATGAGGCATGGGCAAAACCGCTTTGCGAAAAAAATAACATATTGCATCATTTCACCATGAGCGAGACGGGGGGCGGGTCGTGGGCCGAAAATGCCGCAAATGCCCCGCCAGTGCTTGAGGTTGTGAGCCGTGACGACGACGATCTGGCCGCGATTCTTTATACATCGGGGACGACCGGGCGCAGCAAAGGCGCGATGATTACGCATCTTAATTTGTCATCAAACGCGCGCGCACTTCATCAATATTGGGGCTTTCAGTCAGGTGACGTGTTGCTGCATGTGCTGCCACTGTTTCATGTGCACGGGTTGTTTGTCGCGGCGCATACGGCATTGCTCAATGCGGATCAAGGCAGGCGGCTGCTTTTTTATTCGAAATTCGACGCGAAAACGGCAATTGCAGCACTAGCGCGCGCAACCGTTTTTATGGGCGTACCGACCATGTACACGCGGCTTTTGGCCGAGCCCGGTTTTAGTGCCGATACCTGCCGCTCGATGCGCTTGTTTGTATCCGGCTCTGCGCCTCTGCTTGCTGAAACGTTTAACGAATTCAAACAGCGCACCGGGCACACAATTCTTGAGCGTTATGGCATGACCGAAACCGGCATGATTACGTCCAATCCGCTGCTCGGCGAGCGTAAAGGCGGCACGGTCGGATTGCCGCTGCCCGGCGTGACCGTGCGCGTTACGGATGCGGATGCGGAAAATGAATCGACATTGCTGGCAGCGGGCGTGATTGGACATATTCAGGTAAAAGGCGAAAACGTGTTGCCGGGTTATTGGCGGATGCCCGAAAAGAATCTTGAAGAATTCACTGCCGACAAGTTTTTCAAAACCGGCGACATGGGTTTTATGGATGCTGATGGTTACGTCAATATTGTGGGCAGAAGCAAAGATCTGGTTATTTCGGGCGGCTACAATATTTATCCGAAAGAAGTGGAGCTGGTGATCGATGATTTGCCGGGTGTTGCCGAGAGCGCCGTGATTGGTTTGCCGCATCGCGATTTTGGTGAGGCGGTAGTGGCCGTGGTGGTTAGAAAATTGCCAAACGCCAGCATTGATGCGGTGCACGAGCCTATTGTGGAATCTGCTCTGGCGTCTGCCATCATTCAAGCTTGCAAGCAAAAGCTGGCTAATTTCAAAGTTCCCAAAAAGGTATTTGTGGTGGCGGAGCTGCCACGCAACACGATGGGGAAAGTGCAGAAGAACGAGCTTCGCAAGCGATATTTAACAAGTTTTGACTAGCATCGTCGGTAAATCATCCGTCATGTGCGTTAATTCATAGGCAGTGCGCTTGAATTATCGGATGCTAGGCTCATATTAGTTGGACAAGCTAGCGCGCAAATGCGGCAAGGCCCTAAAAACTAGATGTGTTCTGGGACAATTCAGAGTCTGTTTCCTGCACTTCAACCCACAGAGATTCATTAAATTTCATGATCGTTTTTAACTTAAGTTGTTATGAAAAGCATGCCTTTGACGGCTGGTTTCGTTCGTCTGAGGATTTTCATTCGCAACTCGACCGCAGGCTGGTGGAATGTCCCGTCTGCGGCGACACTAACATCGTGAAACAGCTGTCAGCACCCCGTATTAACCTTGGCGTGAGCGAGGTTGTCAGTTCGGGTGCCAGCCGGAATCCCAACCACAGTACCCGTTCAAACCTGAGCGTGGGCGAATCGCGCGAATTAGCCCAAAGCGGCGCAAGCGGTGCCCACCAAATGGTACGTTCGGGCACTCGTTTGAGTTCTGACGAGTTGTCTGCCGCAACGGCGATTCCAGGTCTGCAGCAACACATGCTGCGTCAATTCAAAAAATTCGTTCTGGCCAATACCGAAAACGTCGGCACCGCGTTTGCCGAAACCGCGCGACGCATGCATTACGGCGAGGAGTATTTACGCAGTATTCGCGGTCAAGTTTCGGTGGATGACGCGATCGCGTTGCAGGACGAAGGTATTGACACCATGCAATTGCCGTCCGGCGTCCTGCTAGACGAGGGCTTGCAATAGCGGATTCGTTTCGAGCGCCGGTCAGTGTTAGTGCGGGTCAAATACGCTGCCACGGCGCAACAACAACGAGAGTGCAGCCATCGCGGCCATCACCAGTGCTGCGATGACAAACGGTGTCGTTGCGCTATAGGTTTCTGCCAACGCGCCGCCTGCTGCCATGCCCGCGCCAATGCCGCTGACAATAAATGTTGATGACCAGGTAAAGGCCTCGGTGGCGTATTTTTGCGGTGCCATCCGCGAAACCAAAATACTTTGTGCGGCGATCGACGGCGCGATCGTGGCACCGGCAATAAACGCGACTATGCCGAGCAGCACAAGCTGACTGACCCACGCATGCAGCAGCAACGGCAGCACCATCATGCCGAGCAGAATTCCAAATTGCCGCTCCAACGGCAACTTGATCCGCATCACGCCATAAACCGCGCCACCGACCGCGCTACCGATTGAGTTCACTGCCAACAGCACACCCGACAACGCGGGCAGTGAAAGTGCGGTGGCCAGCGCGGGATAGCCGACTTCAAGCAAGCCGAACGCGGTCGCCAAACCGAGCGTGACCGCGAATAGCAGCAACAGTTGCGGATCGGTTAACGGGCCGAACAAATGTCGCTCTTCGACACTGCTTTGCTGCCAATATTTGAGCGCAGGTGACGCCATGAAAATCAGGAACGCGGCAAAAACCAAGGTGGTGGTGATCAGAAACGCCACGCTAGGATTAGACAGCGCAATCATTAATGCCACCAGCAAAGGCCCCACCGTAAAACACAGCTCCATCGTTACCGCGTCGACTGAAAACGCCATCCTGCGCGCGGATTCATCGCTGAAGCGCTGCCGCCATACGGTTCGGGTGAGGGTGGTGATGGGCGCTGGAAATATGCCGGCGAGAATAGCCGCGCCAAGGATGAGCGGGAACGACATTTTAAAATAGGCCGTCATAAACATTGCAAGCAGCATGAGCGGCTGCGTAACGCCGGTCACGCGCAGCAGTTTTTGTGGTCCGTGTCGATCAATGATGCGACCCTGCACGGGTGCTGATACCGCCATTGCAATAAAGTAAGCACCGACCGCCGTGCCGGCTAATTTAAACGAGCCGAGCGTGTCGCGTAGAAATAGCAGCATCGACAGCCCCATCATGCCGGTGGGCAGCCGGGAAAGCCACGCGACCAACACCATACGGCCAACGTCAGGCAGGCGCAAAAATTCAGCGTAGTGGTGGATAAAACGTTTCACGAATTGCGCAAGCCAAGCTATTAAGGTGTAAGAACTAAAGCGCGCTAGCGGCTGCTTTCGGGTTCTCCAAAATCGCCATCGTCAATCGCGAAATACAAACGAGTTTGTCGGCCTCGTCGGTAATACGTATTTCCCAAATTTGGGTGGATTTGCCGCGATGAATAGGACGGGCGATTCCAAACACCCACCCGCTCTTTACCCCCCGCAAGTGATTGGCGTTAATTTCGAGCCCGACCGCGCTATGGGTTTTGGGATTAATACACAAAAACGCGCCGGTGCTGCCAATGGTTTCGGCCAATGCCACTGAGGCGCCGCCATGCAATAACCCAAATGGCTGGTGGGTGCGGTAATCTACCGGCATTCTGGCTTTTATGTAGTCGTCGCCGATGTCGAGAAATTCGATACCGATATGTGCGGCCATGCCAGGCGATGGGCGATTCAGTTCTTCGAGTGTAGGACGATTTATCCAAATGGAAGTGCTCACAAATTTAGGCCCCGCCAAAAGCGTTTAAGCCGGTCTGGGCACGGCCCAGGATAAGAGCGTGCACATCATGCGTGCCTTCATAGGTGTTCACGGCCTCAAGATTCATCGAATGGCGGATGACGTGATATTCGTCGGAAATACCATTGCCGCCGTGCATATCGCGAGCCATGCGAGCAATATCGAGCGCTTTGCCGCAATTATTACGTTTCATCAGCGAAATCATTTCCGGCGAATCCCGGCCTTCGTCAAGCAGGCGGCCTAAACGCAGCGCGCCCTGCAAGCCAAGAGTAATTTCGGTTTGCATATCGGCCAATTTTTTCTGCACCAATTGCGTGGCCGCAAGCGGCTTGCCAAACATAATGCGATCCAGCGTGTATTGGCGCGATGCCATCCAGCAAAATTCGGCTGCACCTATGGCGCCCCAGCTAATGCCGTAGCGAGCCTTATTCAGGCAGCCGAACGGGCCCTTCAAGCCTTTCACATTGGGCAGCAAATTGTCATCGGGAACAAACACCTGATCCATCACGATCTCGCCGGTGATGGAGGCGCGCAGCGAGAACTTGCCTTCGATTTTGGGGGCCGATAATCCCTTCATGCCTTTTTCAAGCACATAGCCGCGAATCTCGCCCGCATCGTCTTTGGCCCAGACAATAAAAATATCGGCGATTGGCGAATTGGTAATCCACATCTTGGCACCATGCATAACGACGCCACCATCGACTTTTTTGGCGCGTGTAATCATTGACGAAGGGTCAGACCCTGCGCCCGGCTCGGTCAAACCAAAACAACCCACCAGCTCACCCGTGGCCAATCGGGGCAGCCAGCGTTCGCGCTGCGCTTCAGTCCCGTAGGCGTGAATGGGGTACATCACCAGCGAGGATTGGACGCTCATTGCCGAGCGATAGCCGGAGTCGACGCGCTCCACCTCGCGCGCCACTAGGCCATAACAGACATGGTTCACGCCAGCGCAGCCGTAACCGTCAATGGTCGAGCCCAACAGCCCGAGCTCACCCATTTCATTCATGATCTCGCGGTCAAATGTTTCATTGCGATTCGCTTGCAGTACGCGCGGCATCAGCTTGTCCTGGCAAAAGGCATGGGCCTGATCGCGCACCATGCGCTCGTCTTCCGAGAGTTGGTCGTCCAGCAACAAGGCATCGTCCCATTTGAATTTTGGGGCAGCGGCTTTGGGCTGATTGGCGGGCAAATCGTTTGGGTTCATGCGTATTCCAGTCGAAAACAGTCAGGGAGTGATTTTAGCTTAAGTGGGTGTTCAATTCGCTATCCGGTTGCCACCAATAACCTGCCGAGCTGCGAACTACCTGCATTTGACTACTAATTCTGTACACCAACGATAGATTCATAAACTGGTAAATTGTTTTGCGTTTCCGTATTTTTCTAATGCATTTTTCTAACGGCTGGCTCCATCATTTAACCGGCACGCGACACCATAAGTGAAACCCTATAAATGCCAAATCTAAAAAAAATCGAAGCCACCGATCTGTGGAAAATCAAGCGTCCTTCCTCACTGAGCCTGTCGCCGGACGGTTCGATTGCATGTGCAGCGGTAACGAGCTACGACATGGACTCCAATAGCGGCAGCACCCACTTATGGCTGCTTTCGACTTTCGGTGGTGCGCCACGCCAGCTTACCGCCTGTGGTGAAAAGGACGGCGGTTGCAGATGGTCGCCGGATGGCGCATCGATTGCCTTCGTAGCAAAACGTGGCGAAGGTGCTGCTGCCGATAAGGAGCCACAGGCATACATAATTTCGCCGGATGGAGGCGAGGCAAAGCGCGTGTCGAATATCGCGACAGGTGTGTCGGGTATTAAATGGTTTGCCGACTCGAAACGCCTGGCGTTTATTTCATGGGTGTGGCCGGATTTAAAAAGTGAAAATGACCAGGCAAAGCGTCTAAAGGAAATGCAGAGTAGCAAATGCAAGGCCATGGTGGTGTCGAGCACGCTCTATCGTTACTGGGATCACTGGCTGACCGACGGGCGGGTGCCTCGTGTGCATGTGCTTGATGTGGCGAGCGGCAAAACCCGCGATCTGTTTGCTGGCACCGCCTACGAGTTGCCGGTATTCGATCCCGATGCATCGGATTACGATATTTCTCCCGACGGCAAACATCTCGTCTTCACCTTCAATCCCAATGAAGATAAACAAGGCGATCAGGAAACGCAGTTGGTTGAGATCGAGATTAGGACGGGGTTTGCAAAAAATCTGACCAGACCCCGCTCGCCCTCGCCGTCGAATCCTTCTTTCACCCATCACCATCCCGTCTATTCAGCTGATGGTCAATTGATCGCGCTGCTGGTCAACAATTTTCGACGTTCGATCAACGACGACAACAAGCTTGCCGTCATCGACCGCAAATCCAACCGGCTTAAACTTGTCAGCCAACGCTGGGATCGTGTGGTCAACGCGCCGCTCAAATGGTCGGCGGATAGCCAATCGGTTTACTTCACGGCGGATGATCACTCGCGTTTGTCGGTTTGGCAAATGCATCTTGATGATGACGAGCCCGCGTTGGTTGCGCCGGGCGGCACCATAAGCGATTTTGATGTGAAGGCCGATTCGCTGGTGTTCGTGCGCAGCAATATGTCTGCCGCGCCAAAAGTATTCGCGGCGACGGCGGTCGGCGAACATGCAAAGGCGGTTGAGACTTTCAATGATGCGCTGATGGCGCAGTTCAAAATGGGCGAGGTTCGCGAATTCACCATCAACGGCTGGAACGGCGAGGCGGTGCAAATGTGGGCCTGCTATCCGCCGAATTTTGATCCCAAAAAGAAATGGCCGCTGGTGCATTCGATTCACGGTGGGCCGCATGCCAACTGGGGCGATAACTTTCATTTCCGCTGGAACAATCAGGTCTTCGCGGCGCAGGGCTATGTGGTGATCTGCGTCAATTATCACGGCTCGCTCGGCTGGGGAAACAAATACCTGGAATCGAATATGGGTGCGCTCGGCACCAAAGAGCACGCCGACGTCGAAGCTGCCACCGATTTCATGCTGCGTCAGGGCTACATCGATTCGAATCGATTGGCCGCGACCGGCGGCAGCTACGGCGGCATGATGGTGGCATGGATGAATGGCCGCAACGGCCAACCCGGTGCGAGCAAGAAAGGTACTCGTTCCAAGCCTGTCGGCGACCGTTACAAGGCTTATGTTTGTCATGCCGGCTGTTACGATTGGGTGAACCAATATTCAGAAGATGTCGGCGGCTATTTCAATTACGAGCTAAAAGCCAAATATTGGGAAAATCCTGAAAAAGTTGCGGCGCAAAATCCGATCACGTTTGCCCGCTACATGAAAACTCCGACGCTGGTAATTCACGGCGCGCTCGACTATCGCGTACCCGATGCACAGGGACTGCTTTACTACAACACGCTGAAATCTCTTAACGTTGAATCAAAACTGGTGTTCTTCCCAGACGAAAACCACTGGATTGTGAAGCCGCAAAATTCACGCTTATGGTATCGGGAATATTTTGCGTGGCTGGAGAAATATATCGGCAAGGCCGCGCAAGGCATGAAACCAACGAAGCGGGGCGAAGGCGTCGGTAGACTCAAACCGTCGCCGAAAAAAGTAAAATAGCGCCGAGAATTTTCAAACTATTTTGTGGCGTTAGCGTCTGGCTTCACGTGCCAAACAGATGCGTTTGCCCGTAATCATATTTTAAAACTCAAAACGTTGGAGCGTGGCGATTTCTAGTCCCCCCGTTCCTGCGGTTCTAATAAATTGACGTTCATCATGTGCCGCTCGGTAGCGGCTGGTTATGCTTTGCTCTTGTCCTTACCTGTTTGCAACGCACTTCTTTGGGCGCAGTGAACAATGCGTCGCTAACGGTACATCATTGAATACCGACGCGATCTGTATTTTTCGGAGAATCTGTTTATGAATGACCGCGCATCTGGCGCCATCACCACCATCCCGCTTGCGGAGGTGCGCAGTAAGATGAAGGCGCGCAACAAACCCAAGGGACGTCAAATTGACCCGCAAGCGCGGGCCGACATTGCTACGTTGCTGCACGGGCGCGAGATCCGCCGAGATTTGTTGATCGAGTACTTGCACCTGATTCAGGACAAATTTAACTGTATTTCCGCCGCTCATATCAGCGCGCTGGCCGAAACACTGAAGCTCGCGCAGACTGAAGTTTATGAAGTCGCCACGTTTTATCATCATTTCGATGTCACCCGTGATGGCGAAGATGCTCCGCCTGCATTGACGGTGCGGGTATGCGAAACGCTTTCGTGCGCGATGGCGGGAGCGGTCGAATTACTTGAAAGATTACCGGCGATTCTGGGCTCCGAGGTGCGCGTGATTGGGGCACCCTGTATCGGCCGCTGTGAAGCGGCACCTGCCGTGTGTGTAGGCCAAAATGCATTTGGCGGCGCGACCGTTGAAAATGTTGCGCTGGCAGTGAAAAGCAAGCATACAAGCGCTGTTCCAGGCAATTATGTCTCGCTTGCCGCCTACAGAGCCGAGTGTGGATATCACGCCTATCTTGATGTGCTCAGCGGAAAACGCGAAACCGAGGCGACGCTCAAGGAAATGGAAGACTCAGGTCTGCGTGGTTTGGGCGGCGCAGGTTTTGCCACCGGCCGCAAATGGCGCATCGTTCGGGCCGAAACCGGGCCGCGATTGATGGCTATAAATATCGACGAAGGCGAACCGGGGACGTTCAAGGACCGCACCTACTTGGAGCGCGACCCGCATCGTTTTCTTGAAGGCATGTTGATCGCTGCACAGGTGGTCGGCATCGATAAAATTTATATTTATTTGCGCGACGAATATCATCATTGCCGGGCACTTCTGGAAACAGAATTGACGGCGCTAAGGGACAATCCACCGGGCGGGCATGCGCTGCCGCAGATTGAATTGCGGCGCGGTGCCGGAGCCTACATCTGCGGCGAAGAATCCGCGATGATCGAATCTATTGAAGGCAAGCGTGGCATGCCACGCTTGCGTCCACCCTATGTCGCGCAAGTCGGGCTGTTTGATCGCCCGACGCTCGAACATAATTTTGAAACGCTCTATTGGGTACGCGATATTTTGGAAAAAGGTGCTGCGTGGTTTGCGGGGCATGGACGTAACGGCCGGAAGGGTTTGCGCTCTTTCTCAGTCTCTGGCCGCGTCAAAAAGCCTGGCGTGCATTTGGCGCCGGCGGGAATCACGGTTAGAGAATTGATCGCTGAATTTTGTGGTGGCATGTCGGACGGTCACGAGTTTTATGCTTATCTTCCTGGCGGCGGATCCGGCGGTATTCTGCCTGCCAGCATGGGCGATATTCCGCTCGATTTCGATACCTTGCAGCCGTACGGTTGCTTCATTGGTTCGGCCGCGATCATGATTATGTCGCAGCACGATAAAGCGCGTGATGCGGCGTTGAATCTGATGAAATTTTTTGAACACGAAAGCTGCGGTCAATGCACGCCGTGCCGGGTCGGCACCGAGAAAGCGGTGCAGCTTTTGCAGGAAAGCAAATGGAAAACCGGGTTGCTCGAAGAGTTGTCGCAAGTGATGGTGGATGCCTCTATCTGCGGACTCGGCCAGGCGGCACCTAATCCAATCCGGTGTGTTATTAAACATTTTTCGCATGAGATAAGCTGATGAATGACATGTCCGAAATACTCGTTGCACGAGAGGTGATTGAATTCACGCTTGATGGCGAGAGAATTACCGCGTTTGCGGATCAGTCGTTGATTGAAATTGCCAAGGAACATGGTAAGGAGATTCCCCATCTTTGCTACAAACCCGGCTATCGCGCGGATGGTAATTGCCGTGCTTGCATGGTTGAAATCAAAGGCGAGCGGGTGTTGGCTCCGTCATGCTGCCGTCACCCATCAAACAATATGGAGGTCACTACCGACTCCGAACGTGTGCGGCACTCGCAAAAAATGGTGATGGAATTATTGACCAGCGATGCGCCTAAAAAAGACTACAAACCAGAAGGTAATGAGTTGTTGAAATGGGCGAAAGCCCTGGGTGTTAAAGAATCACGGTTTCAACCACGCCTGCAGGCTGAGCCTGATTTTTCTCATCCTGCGATGACGGTTAATCTTGACGCCTGCATTCAGTGCACGCGTTGTGTCCGCGCATGCCGCGAAGAGCAGGCGAATGACGTGATCGGCTACGCATTGCGCGGGGCTCATTCAAAAATCGTATTCGACCAGGATGATCCAATGGGCGCGTCCACCTGTGTGGCCTGCGGGGAATGTGTACAAGCCTGCCCGACCGGCGCGCTGGCACCGGCTAAGGCGGCGTATGAAACCATTGCCGATAAACAAATTGATAGCGTGTGTCCCTATTGCGGTGTGGGTTGTCAGCTTACCTATCATGTTAAAAATAATAAAATTATCCGCGTCGAGGGTCGTGATGGGCCGGCAAATCATGGCCGACTGTGTGTAAAAGGCCGCTACGGATTTGATTACGCGCACCACCAGCAACGCCTGACCACGCCGCTGATTCGTAAATCCGGCGTGCCTAAATCGGCCGATTTTAAGATGGATCCCGACAATTGGCGCGAGGTATTTCGCGAGGCTACTTGGGAAGAAGCACTCGATTTGGCCGGCGGTACGTTGGCTAAAATTCGCGATCAGCATGGGCCTAACGCGCTCGCTGGTTTTGGCTCAGCTAAAGGCAGTAATGAGGAAGCCTATCTGTTCCAGAAATTGGTGCGCACCGGATTCAAGACCAATAACGTGGATCATTGCACGCGGCTTTGTCATGCCTCATCGGTGGTGGCGCTGCTCGAAGGCGTGGGCTCGGGTGCGGTATCGAATCAGGTGTCGGATGTGGCTAAAGCTGAAGTGATTTTTGTCATTGGCGCGAACCCGACGTCGAACCATCCAGTCGCCGCCACTTGGATTAAAAATGCAGCGAAAAATGGCGCGAAATTAATCGTGGCCGACCCGCGCAGAAATGATATCGCCCGCCATGCTTGGCGATATTTGCAATTCAAGCCGGACATGGATGTGGCGATGTTGAATGCCATGATCTTCACCATCATAGAGGAAGGTTTGGTGAATGAGGATTTCATCAAAAACCGCACCCATAATTTTGAAGCGCTGAAGGAAAACGCCAAAGGCTTTTCGCCCGAAGCAATGGGCCCTTTGTGCGGCATTCCGGCCGAAACCTTGCGCGAGGTGGCACGCGCATACGCGACCAGTAAAGCCTCGATTATTCTGTGGGGCATGGGCATTTCGCAGCACGTGCACGGAACAGATAACGCGCGCTGCTTGATCGCGCTCACCCTCATGACCGGCCAGGTCGGCAAGCCCGGCGCGGGCCTGCACCCTTTGCGTGGCCAAAACAATGTTCAGGGCGCTTCAGATGCAGGATTGATCCCAATGATGTTCCCTGACTACAAGCGGGTTGATGATCCGGAAGCACATACACGCTTTGAAAAATATTGGAACACCAAGCTGGACAGTAAACCCGGTCTCACCGTGGTTGAAATCATGGACGCAGCCTACGACGCCAGAATTAAGGGCATGTACGTGATGGGCGAAAATCCGGCGATGTCCGACCCGGATGCCAATCACGCCCGCGCTGGTTTGGCGAAACTTGAGATGCTGGTGGTGCAAGATATTTTTCTGACCGAAACCGCGTATTTAGCGGACGTGATTTTACCGGCTTCAGCATGGCCGGAGAAAATGGGCACCGTGACCAACACCGACCGCATGGTGCAACTGGGCCGACGTGCGCTGGATATGCCGGGTGATGCGCGACAGGATTTGTGGATCATTCAGCAACTCGCCAAACGACTGGGACTGGATTGGAATTATCAGGGTGAGGAAAGCGGCGTCGCGGCAGTGTATGAGGAAATGCATTTGTCGATGGCGTCAATTGCCGGGATTTCGTGGGACCGGCTAAATCGCGAATCGGGCGTCACCTATCCCTGTGCCGGCGATGACGATCCTGGCCAGCCGGTGGTATTTATCGATCATTTCCCGACCAGCGATGGGCGCGCCAAATTCGTCCCCGCCGATATCATTCCTGCCAACGAGCGGCCCGATGAGGAGTTTCCGTTCATTCTTATCACGGGTCGGCAATTGGAGCATTGGCACACGGGCTCGATGACACGACGCGCCAGCGTGCTGGATGCGCTTGAGCCGTCACCGGTGGTCAGCATGAATCCGCTTGATTTACGCCTTATCGCCGCTTTTGCCGGAGACACTATCACGGTCGAATCAAGACGCGGTTCGATCGCGATCGCGGCGCGCGCAGATGAAGGCATCCCGGTCGGTTCAGTGTTCATTCCGTTTGCTTACTACGAAGCGGCCGCCAATATGCTGACCAACGCCGCGCTTGATCCCTTCGGCAAAATTGCCGAAGTTAAATATTGTGCGGTGCGCGTCAGTCGCGGTGGCGAGGCGAACACGCAATCGAGCTATGGCGGTGGGCTGGCGTTTTCAGTGCCAGCGGTCCCTTTAGAAAGCTGACGGGCAACATGAAAATAAAAAGCCCCGTTAAATTTGCGGGGCTTTTTTATTTATCCAATGAAAGTGCCCTGAAAGCCGCGCCCGCTCTAGACCTTGGGAATTGCAGTAGATAACGCAATGATGACGATGACGCTGATCGCGGAGCGCAGTTTGAAGAACCACGCTGGAATAAGTTTCTGTAGATTCAGCATGGCGTCGATCACCCAAACAAATGCGAACAAAACGATCGCCACGATAATCCGCGAACCCGGCGCGGGTAATAGCAGCATCCCCCAAGCGAGTAGCGACGGGATTACGGACAGCAAAAACATGGTGCGTGCGCTCTTGGGTGCGGTTTCCATGAGGTTGACAGCGAGTCCCCATTGGATCCCGCCGAGGAACGAGAGAATGACTGCTGCGTAGCAAGTCAAAACAGTAGTGACGAAGCCCCGGTAGGTGGGTGGAGCCAGCCATAGCGTGGCGCTACAAGCAATAAACGGGATTGCTCCGCTGAGGGTTAGCCCCTTCGGAAATGCGTTGCTCATCTTACTTGTCTGCTCGTTCGCCGAGCCGTTTTTTAGGCACGTTTAACATCATTAAGGTCGCGATCGTTGAAATCGCGGCGAAACATATCAGCGACCACATCGCGAGCGACAAACCGAAGGTGGGCGGATATTTATCCGCGCAGCCGCCGGTCGCAAAGAACAGCTTGCCGTCAAACCACTGTGCGCTCGGTAAATTTTGCACAAATTCGCCGATCGGGTCACTCAGGCACGAAGTCATGCTGCTGCCTTTGGTGAGTTGCCACACTGTCAGGCCCATTCCCACCAGCGCCAATAGCCAGATCAGCGCGGCGTAGATTCTCCTGCCAACCAAATCCGGCCCATGCAAACCCGCCAGCAATGCCACGAGGCCAATGGCCAGATAAAGGTAGCGCTGTAGGATGCACAGCGGGCATGGCTGCTGCTGCTGGGGACCATGCTGGAACCAGTAAGCGCCCGCGACGAGCCCGAAGCAGAGAATGAAAATAGCGAAAAAAACAGCGCGAAGGTAAGTATTTTTCATTGGGGTTAGGTTCAAACCAGCACACGAAGTTCACGCAATAAAACAGAAAGCATGGCCAAATCGGTCTCGCGGGCTTTCTTCAGATCATCCACTACTTCGCTCATTCTGGCCAACGCTTTGGCGTGCTGTGATTGCCAGGCCGCAATCAAGGTGCTGGCATCGTTTAAGTTGGGCGAGAGTGCGATGACGCCAGTAGTCAGCTGGCGCTGCAAGTTTGCCAAATCATCGCGCATGGCCGCGCGGGCCATGGATTGCCAATGGGTATCAGACGGCAGCGCGGTGATCTGCGATGCGACCCAGCGTAGTTTTAATGCGCCCACCAATGCGAAATAAGCAGCTGCCGCCAGCTCGACCGGTCGCTGGGTATCGAGCGAAATCTCGACAATATCCAGCACCGAATACATCGCGTCTTGCCGTGCCACTTCGCTGGCAATGGTGACGGGCACACCTTGCCGGACAAGGTGCGCTTCGGCAGCGTGCAGTGCCGTCAAATCGTCGGCGGATAGAAGTTCAGGCAGGCGTTTCGCAATGGTCGCAATGCCGGGCGCGAAAAAGTTAAGCACGTTCGCAATCGGCATGCGCTCCGAGCGGCGTCGCAAAAACCACAGGGTGGCACGCAATACCAAACGTCCGACTTCGATCAGCATTTCGGACTGGGTGGTGGTCGGCACTTCGTTGTCGAGTGAGTCTATGTCATTCCATAGCGGCGTCATCGCAAATACATCACGAGCCAGGATGAACGCCCGCACCACTTCTGCGGCAGTGGCCCCCGTCTCCTCGCGCATCCGATGGACGAAAACACTACCGGCGCGATTGATGGTGCTATTGGCGACCACGGTGGCGATGATTTCGCGTTTCAGTGCGTGCTTTGGCATGATCGCGGCGAACTGTGTTTGCAGCGCCGTCGGAAAGTAAGTGATCAGCGTTTGCGCCACATAATCCTCATCCACCAGATCAGAAACCAGTAATTCATCCGACAATTCCATCTTGCTGTAAGCCAGCAACACCGCGCGCTCTGGCGAGGTCAGGCCTTTTTTCGCGGTCCTGCGCCGGGCAATTTCTTCGTCGGTGGGCAGATACTCGACCGCGCGGTTCAAGCGTCCCGCCTTCTCCAGATGGCGGATAAAGCGCGCCTGCGCTTCAAGCAATTTTTCACCGCGCACCCCCGATACGGTGAGCGATTGGGTCTGATAATAATTGTCCTGCAACACCAGTTGACCCACCTCATCGGTCATGCTCGCGAGCAGGTCCTCGCGCTGCTCTCTTTTGATTGCACCGGCGTCAATAATCGCATCGACCAGAATCTTGATATTCACTTCATGGTCGGAGCAATCCACCCCGGCAGAATTGTCGATCGCGTCAGTGTGCAAACGCACGCCCGATTGTGCCGCCTCGACGCGGCCCAGTTGCGTAAATCCAAGATTGCCGCCTTCGGCCACCACTTTGCAGCGCAGCTCGTTACCGTTGATGCGCAGCGCATCGGTGGCGCGGTCGCCCACCTCTGCATGACTTTGATAGCTTGCCTTGACGTAGGTGCCGATGCCGCCGTTATAGAAAAGATCGACCGGCGCTTTGAGGATGGCGCGCATCAATTCAGTCGGCGAAAGTGCTGAAGAAGATGCATCGATACCAAGAAGTATTTTGACTTCCGGCGTTAGCGGGATCGATTTTGCACCACGCGGAAATACGCCGCCGCCCTGGCTGATCAGCTGTTTGTTGTAGTCGTCCCAGCTTGAGCGCGGCAGCGCAAACAAACGCTCGCGCTCAACAAAGCTGGCCGCGGTATCCGGGTTGGGATCAAGGAAAATATGGCGGTGGTCGAACGCCGCCACCAAGCGAATATGTTTTGAAAGCAGCATGCCATTGCCGATCACATCACCCGACATGTCTCCCACGCCGGCCACGGTGAAATCGGTGGTTTGGGTGTTGTGATTGATTTCGCGGAAATGACGTTTCACGCTTTCCCACGCGCCTTTGGCGGTAATTCCCATTTTTTTGTGGTCATAACCCACTGAACCGCCGGACGCAAACGCATCGCCCAACCAATGCCCATATTCTGCTGAAATGGCGTTGGCGTAATCAGAGAACGTCGCGGTGCCTTTATCAGCGGCCACCACCAAATAAGGATCATCAGCATCATGTCGCACCACATCGATTGGCGGCACGATTGCACCTTTCACCAAGTTATCGGTGACATCCAGCAGCCCGCGCAGGAAGGTTTGATAGCAGGCGACACCTTCTTTCATGTAGGCCTCGCGGTCAGTCGCAGGCGGCGCTGCTTTAAGTACAAAGCCACCCTTGGAGCCGACGGGAACGATCACCGCGTTTTTGACCATCTGTGCTTTTACTAACCCCAGTACCTCGGTGCGGAAATCTTCCGGGCGGTCCGACCATCGCAAACCGCCGCGCGCAACCTTGCCGCCGCGTAAATGTATGCCCTCGACGCGCGGTGAATACACAAAAATTTCAAACAAGGGTTTGGGTTCCGGCAGTTCGGGTACTTTGGCGGATTCGAGCTTGATCGAGAGGTATGTTTTCTGATGACCCGCGGCATCTTTTTGATAATAGTTGGTGCGCAGTGCCGCCTGAATCACGCTTAAAAATCGGCGAAGAATTTTGTCTTCATCCGCATTGGCAACATCCTCGAGCAGGGCTTCAATCTCCGCCACCTTTGCGCTGGTGCCCGCCGCGCGTTCACTATCTTGCGAGAATGAGGAAGGGCTGAATTTCGCGTGAAACAAGCTGATCAATGTGGCGGTGATGACGGCATGATTCGCCAAAGTTTGTTCAATATAGCTTTGGCTGAAGGTGAAGCCGATCTGCTTCAAATATTTGGCGAGCGCGCGAATCAGCACGACCTCATCGCTCTCGATGGAGGCCGCCAGGGTTAGGCGGTTGAAGCCATCGTTCTCAACCGCGCGGGACCAGATGCGGTCAAATGCGTTTTCAAACTTGGCTTTGATTCGATCGAGATTTAATCCGGTGTAGCGATGACTCAAACCAAAATCGTGAATGTGGATGGCAGCTTGGGTGTGGCGGGCGATGATATATGAGCGCTCGCTTTCCACACGCACACCCATGTTTTCCAGCATCGGCAGACTGGCTGATAAAGGAATCGCGGCTCCCAAACTATAGAGGCGAAACCGGAGCTCGTTGGATGCACTCGCGACACTCGAGGGTTCGGGGGAGGGCGGATGCAAAGGCTGTATGGACGGCTGATAAAGCACCATCGAAATCGGTGACGTTGTACTCAATTTTTGGGTTGCTGCAAAATCTTTCACCGCCTGACCTACCGACACATCTTCGCGATATGCAGCAGGGAACGGCAGCACAAATTCACGGCGTGCCGCGTTGGCCAGCGCCTCGTCGTGCGATGCGGTGAGGCTGGCAAATACGCCGTCTTCCCAGCGTCGGATCGCGGCGACGACTTCGGCCTCCAAGGCTTTCAAGTCTGGTTGCGCGGCCGCTGTAGGCGATGTGGCGGGCTGGGCTCCAGACTGAGTGCCAGACTGGGTCCGAATTAACATATGAATGCGCGCGAGCACTGATTCAGAAAGTTGTACGTTGAACTCTGCGCTGGTGCCATTAAATGCCCGCTTCAAAATCTCTTGCAGGCGAATCCGGACTTCAGTGTTGTAGTTTTCACGCGGCAAATAAATCAGGCAGGAATAAAAGCGTGCGTAAATGTCGCGGCGCACAAAAAGTCTCGAGCGCGCCCGCTCACCCATGCCCAGAATACCGGTCACCGTTGCAAACAGCTCGTCGTCGTTGATCTGGAACAGCTCATCACGCGGATAGGTTTCCAGAATCGAGAATAAATTTTTGCCGGCATGGCTCGCGGCGGGAAATCCAGAACGCTCCATTACCCGGGCGATTTTTTGGCGAAGAATCGGGATTTGATTTGGATTGCCGTGATAAGTGCTCGATGTATAGAGGCCCACAAACCGCCGTTCGCCGATCACGTTGCCCGCCCCATCAAAACGCTTGACGCCCACGTAATCGAGATAGCCGGGTCGATGCACCGTGGCGCGGGAGTTTGCCTTGGTGAGCACCAACAGTTGCGCCTGGCGCGCCAGCGCGCGCAGTTCGGCGGGTAGTTCGTTGAAGCTGGCCGATACCCCGCCCAGCTTGGGTTCCCGCAAAATACCGAGTCCGGAGTTGGGCAGAATTTTGAGGATGTCGGTGGTTTGCCCGTTACCGGATGTGCTCACCAGCTCGTAATCCCGATAGCCCAGCAGCGTGAAATGGTTGTTGCCCATCCAGGTCAAAAACGCGCGTGCCTCGTCGAGCTCGGCGAGCGGGACGACTTTTGCAGCACCCCCCAGATCCGCCAGAATCTCGCCGATTTTACTTTTCATTTTTGGCCAATCATTGACCGCGGCGCGCACATCGGCGAGCACTGCAACCAAGCCGTCACCCAGCGCCTTGATGCGTGCGGGATCAGTGATGCGTTCAATCTCAACGTGAATCCACGACTCTGTGGTGTCACTGCCAGTCGCATCGTTCAGTGACTTTAGTGCGCCGTGCTGGTCACGCTTTGCGTCAAACAGCGGATGAACCACGAGCCGCGTTTCAATGCCCTGGCGGTTGATTTCCATGACAATGGAATCCACCAGAAATGGCATGTCGACATTGATGAATTCGATGATGGTGCTGCTGGAAGCAAAGCCGTGCTGATCGACCTGTGGGTTGAAAATCCGCAGCAGCGGCGCGCTGCGATGAAATTCGGTGCCGAATTGTAAGTGGTTGAGAGCGATGGCAGCCCAAATTTTTGCATCACGGGAACCGAAATCTTCGGCATCAATTTCGCCGCAATATTTTTCAGCAAACGTTTTTGCAAGGGCGCGAATATCCGCGTTTGCGGTATGGTCAATTGCGGCAGAAATTTCGGCGAGAAGTGCGGTTTTCTTAAGTTCGAGCGGGGCAGACATGGCGGGCTTTACGGTAATTTTGTAAGCCAGAATTATAGTCCCGCGACCTCGGTGCGATTCTACAAACGTTATGCGCGATATGCATCAACTGAATACTTTGAATTTCGCAAACACTGTAAATCGAGTGCCGGAAACGCGCACGGCCCTCGTGCGCGCGCCCTCAGCGCTTTACTTCCATCCTGCGCCTCAAGTCGTTTGCGGCTAATCGGGGTTACTTGCGGCGCAATACGATGCTTTTATTGGCATCTTCGCTTAAAGCATATTCGGTACGGCCTTTGACTACTTTGCCCATCACCAGCATGCTGGCGCTGATTGCGTCGTGGTCGGTGTTGCTGAACGGCGCGCGATGGGTGGTGATGACGCCTTCAACAGACTGAATATTTTCAAGCGCGTTTTTGATGCGGGTTCCATCCTGGCTGGCAGCGTTTTGAATCGCGTTATAGAGTATGCGCATCGTGTCGTAGCCTTGTGCGGCAGCCATCGGCGATGGAATAATTTCGCTGCCTGTACGCTGTCCATAGCGGGCCACGAACGCACGCGAACGCGCATTCGGGTTTTGCGGCAAAAAGGTCACCGGCATCATCACGTTTTCAGCGCTCTTGCCGGATTGGTCGATAAAACTTTGTATCGACGCGGTTGAGCTGGCATAAGTCGGCACTTTCCATTGCATTGCATCGCGTGATTTTAGTGCGGCGATGAGTTCAGGCGCGCTTCCGTAGAGCACAATCGCTTCTGCGCCGGCCGCCCTCGCCGCTTTCAGTTGCGCAGACATATCCGTATCTCCGACTTTAAAGCGGCCAACTGAAACCGGCTTCAATTTTTTTGCGGTCAAGGCTTTTTCCAGATCATCTTTACTGCTGTCGCCATCTGGGGTGGCATCCGTGATGAGCGCAATACTGCTTAAGCCAGCGCGGCTCACAATATGCTCGATCATGAAGTTGGCTTCAAAATCCGTCCGGGGCGCGACACGAAAAATGAAATTTTCCGGTGCTGCGGGAGGCGCAAACTTTTTTGTTAGCTGAGTGCCGGTTGACACTGCGACGAGGAGTGGAATTTTTGATTTTTGATAAACATCGATTGCTGACAAGCCGACGCCCGTATTGACGATGCCAATCGTCGCAATGACGCGCTGGCCATTGATTAGATCATTGGCAACGGCACTGCCCGCAGCGGAAACGGACTGATCGTCGCGCTCGACCAGAACAATTGTTTTTCCCAGTACTCCACCGACGTAAAGATTGATTTCTTCAACCGCAATACGCACGCCCTCGCGCATGCTAAGGCCTAAGGGCGCGCTGGCCCCGGTGAAAGGCCCGCTCAAACCGATCCTTATTACCTCTGGGGCTGGTGCAGGAGCAGTAGCTGTACCCGCAGCGCCTGGCGCTTTGGCGACCCCCTTCGCGGCTTCAGCAACGGCTGGCGTTTTGGTCTGAGCCAGCGCGGGTGTGAGTGCGCCGGAACCCCAGTACAAAACGACTGATGCAAATATTAGTGCCGCAAAGGCGCTTGAAAGTGATGACACATTCTTCATGGGTTTCCCTGGGTTGTGGCGATCGTTGTTATATTTGTATTCGATTTAATTGTTGGTGATGCTTGTCTTCTTGAGTTGCGCCATGTTGGACGAGGACACGTAGCCGGCACAAGTAACTGCAGCCTATTCTTTGTTAAATTTCGTTAAATCGTTCTGCGATGCGAAAGTGGCGCAAGTGGACGTGAAACTGATACTGTCCCCTCTCCCACTCCCTATCTCCCTCCGCAGATATCTATGAATGCTGCAGGCGCGTGCTGACAACAAACTGCCGGAAGAATACCGCGTAATCCATACCACCCGGTGCCGCTGTCACCAAATGTTCATCTAGCCGTCACATGACCGACCCGCGGCCCCACTATCTTGTGTCGAACTTAGTGTGCACAACAACGCGGAGGAAAACAGTGTTTGACGTTTCGCCAGATCAGGTGCCAAAGCCGCCCGAGAAGCTAGCAGAGTCCGAACAGCCGACAGATGCGCCCGACCACGCGGACGCCTGTTCAACAACGTCTCCGCATGGCTGGGATGCGCGCTATCGTGCAATCTGGATCTCGGATCTGCATCTGGGCACGCCTGGTTGCCAAGCCGAAAAGCTACTTGATTTTTTAAAGCATACCGAATCGACCTACCTTTATTTGGTCGGCGATATTATTGACGGCTGGGCGCTGCGACGACGCTGGTTCTGGCATCAATCCCATAACGATGTGGTGCAAAAAATTCTGCGCAAATCGCGCAAAGGCACTTTTGTCACATACATTGCGGGCAATCATGATGAAGCCGCACGCCATTTTTTAGGGCTCGCATTCGGCGGGATCGTGATTGAGGACGAGGTGGTGCACATTACCGAGCGCGGCAAGCGCTTGCTGGTGTTGCACGGTGATCGATTTGACGGTGTCATCCAATGCGCAAAGTGGTTGGCGTATCTGGGCGATCAGGCTTACACCGTAATGCTTAAAGTGAATCAGTGGTTCAACTGGGCGCGTCGTCACGCGGGTCTGCCTTACTGGTCGCTATCGCAGTATCTGAAACAAAAAGTCAAAAACGCGGTGAGTTACATTACGTCTTTTGAAGTGGCGCTGGCACGTGAGGCCAAGACGCGTGATTTTGATGGCATCGTTTGCGGACATATTCACCATCCCGAAATCCGCGAGATTAACGGTGTCACCTATTGCAACGACGGTGATTGGGTCGAGAGCTTGTCGGCGTTGGTTGAGACGATGGACGGTGAATTAAAGCTCGTTTATTGGCACGAGTGCGCGCCGATCTGCGTGCCGGGTTTGCCCGCCAAGTTGGCATCGAAAGAACGCGGCAGGAACAGTGTCGCGCTAGGCGGTCGGAATGTGCCGCTGTCCGCGCCTGAGCCCGCCATTGCTAGGTCATCCTAGCTCGGTTGATTTAGCCGACGTGCACGTCAGCAAGTAGCGGGTATTGACAGTATTGACGCTACAAATAGTCCGGACAAACGGCGGTTCGCAGCATCACTTCATGATCTCGCGATTTATCCACTTCACGCGAACGATTCGTGAACCACCAGACTGAACCTTTGCGGATGCTCATATCCTGCTCCGCCCCGAATAGCAAAAAAGAAGCCAAGTGTCCGATGGTAGGTTGGTGTGCCACGATCAATACGGGCTGCCTACTTTCAGGCCAATCGGCGGCGATCAACAGACTCGCAGCCTCGGCACCCGGGGCCAGGCTCGCTACGATTTTAAATTTACGATCCAGCGCACGCGCCGTATCTACTGCCCGCATGGCCGGGCTAACCAATACGCGCGCGGAATCCGGCAAATGTTTTTCAAGCCACTTCGCCATCGTCGCCGCTTGACGTTTGCCTTTAGCGGTCAAAGGTCGGTCCCCGTTACCCTCGCTATCGTCTTGACCTGAATGCGCCTCGGCGTGACGCCAAAGTATTAAATCCATTTTGGTAGGCCTCTAGGCCGATTAGCCCGCTTAATGTCGATATTGCGGTCTGAGTGTCCGCACGCGTGTTATAGACTGTGTCGGTGACAGTGGGATGACAGCTGGTAGGCTTCGCTCCTAGCGTTCATGAGGCCGAACGGAAAAAAGCCCGCAGTGCGGGCTTTTTATTTTGCGACGACCTGCAAAAAGTTTTATGCGGCCAGAGCTTCTTTTAAGGTGAGCGCAGTACACGCTTTTTGAATTCGCGAGCAAGCCTCGACCAATAACTCGGTCGAGGCTGCATACGAAACACGAAAGTGTGGCGAAAGCCCAAATGCTGCGCCATGCACAATCGCCACGCCTTGCGATTCGAGCAAGTATCCGGCGACATCTTCATCGTTTTTCAAAATTGCCCCGCTCGGCGTTTTGGCACCAATCAACCCTGCGCAGCTCGGATAAACATAGAACGCGCCTTCGGGTGTGTGGCAATTTAATCCCGGCGCAGCGTTTAACATTTTCACCACCAAATCGCGGCGTGATTTGAAAATCTCGTTGTGCGCGGGAATAAAATCTTGCGTACCGTTTAACGCTTCGACGGCTGCCGCCTGGCCAATCGAGGAAGGGTTGGATGTCGATTGCGATTGCACGTCCCCCATTGCCTTGATCAGCGCTTCCGGGCCGCCCGCATAGCCGATACGCCAGCCGGTCATGCAATACGCTTTTGAGACGCCGTTCATGGTCAGCGTGCGGTCATACAAGCTCGGCTCGATTTGCGCGGGCGTGGTGAATTCAAACGCGTCGTAGACAAGATGTTCATACATGTCATCAGTTAGCACCCACACATGCGGATTCTTTACCAACACATCGGTGATGGCTTTCAACTCGGCCCGTGTATACGCGGCACCGGACGGGTTCGAGGGTGAGTTCAGCAATACCCACTTGGTACGCGGGGTGATCGCGGCTTCCAAGTCGCTCGCCTTCAGTTTAAAACCGGTTTCCTGTGTACACGGCACAATCACCGGTGTGCCTTCGGCCAGCAACACCATTTCCGGATACGACACCCAGTACGGCGCGGGGATCACCACTTCGTCGCCCGCCGAAAGTGTCGCCATAAACGCGTTATACAAAACTTGTTTGCCGCCAGTGCCGACCGTAATTTGTTTGGTCGTATACGTGAGGCCGTTCTCGCGCTTAAATTTCGCGACAATCGCTTCTTTCAATTTTATCGTGCCATCAACCGCCGTGTATTTGGTATCGCCGCTCTTGATCGCTGCAATCGCCGCCTCTTTAATATTATCCGGCGTATCAAAATCCGGCTCACCAAACGAGAGCGCAATCACGCTTTTACCGGCCGCCTTCATGGCAGCAGCTTTTGCAGAAATCGCGATAGTGGCGGAAGGCTTGATACGGGCGAGGCGGGTGGCGAGAAAAGACATGACAGTTCCTTGGGGTCAACCGGCGTTAATGCGGTGCCTGATGATTATAGCGACAACGGAAAAGATCGAAAACCCTAATAAGCACGGCTTTCACCAGTTATTTATGGTTGGTGACGCCCGTCAATCCTAGGGTTTCGATTTTTGTTTGCCGAGCTGATTGAGGATTCTAAGCTTACGTGGCCATCCGCGAATTTAGTTTTGCTGACACCGTATCGACAACCGCCACCAGCAAAATCATCGCGAGGAGAACCGTACCGGTATCGCGGTATTGCAGCAAACTAAGATGGTAATAAAGTAGTTGACCGAGGCCGCCCGCGCCGATCACGCCGAGTACGGCGGCGGCGCGAATGTTGTTTTCCCATCGATAAAGCGTATAGCTCGCAATTTGCGGCAACACCACCGGCAGCGTGCCATAGGCAAATGCCGCGACGGCACCGGCACCGTTACGACGAAGCGCCGCATAGGGTTCAGACGGCGTGTTTTCGAGCGCATCAGCGATCAATCGGCCAAGTACGCCTGCAGTGTGGAATGCCAGGGCAAGGGTGCCGGGAAACGGGCCGAGCCCGGCAGCAATCACGAGCATGCTGGCCCACACCAGCTCAGGCACGGCGCGCAGAAAATTGAGCAGTCCGCGCGCGATGCGGCGTATCGCGTTGCCGTTCATCCCCGCCGCGGGTATCGCAATGACGATGGCGAAGAGTAATGCCAGCAGCGTGCCGAGAAAGGAAATCGCAACCGTTTCAACCGTGGCCCAAGCAACTTTTTTCAGGAATCGTGGATCTGTTTCCAGTGGAAAAAAGCTGGTGAACAATTCCAGCATTTTCGATGCGGATTCCATCGAGAACAGCCCGCTCCAATTGCCACGCAGCGTGGCGAATGAGGTGATGATCAAAGCCGCAATGGCGATAAAAACCCAGCCCGCTCTACGCGGCGGTGCTGTTGGCATAATCGGCGGGATCGGCGGCGGCGTGGAGGCCGTGTCAAGGATGTTGTTCATGTTTAGTCCAGCAATGCGCGCAATTGTTTGCTTACCACATCAGCGACCCACACCAGCGCCACAAACGCGATCAGCATGGTCGCCACTTGTCCGCCCGCCAGCATCCGCATGGAAAGATCCATTTGTTGCCCTAGGCCGCCGGCACCCACGAATCCTAAAATCACCGATGATCGAATTGCGCACTCCCAGCGGAACACCGTGTAGGACACCATTTCGGGCAGGCAGCCGGGGAGCGTCGCGTACAAAAACGTCTGGCCGCGCGATGCGCCATTAATCAGCAGGGCATTGGCGGATCGGACATCCTGCGATTCCATAATTTCTAAAAATACTTTGCCCATCATGCCGCAATACGTGAGCGCAATAGCCAGCACGCCAGCGGTATCGCCCAGACCAATTGCGCGCACAAATAGCAATCCCCACACCAACTCTGGAATGCTGCGCAGCACGATCAACACCCCGCGCGTGGCATTGCGAATGAGGCTGGGAATGCGTGCCACGCGCGATGTGCCGATGCGCGAAACAGACAATGTGCGGGTGGCGATCAATGCCAGCGGAACCGCGAAGATCAGCGCGATCGTCACACCGGCAGTCGCGACGGCGATAGTTTGCCAGGTGGAGACCATGATCAATTTCATAAATTCCGCATCGTGTGCAGGCGGAAAAAACGATGAAAGAAATTGCCGCGTCGCACGGAGGCTGGTTTCGTCGACCAACGCCCACGGTTTGAATTCGGTGACGTAAAGGCTGGCAAGAATGACCGCTATCAGCAGCCATGTTGAAAACAGCCGCTCATGCCAAGCCGGGTCGGGCATCGCTTTTACATTTACCTCCATTAGAAACAACGAGCGGCGGCAGGTGCGGCTACCACCGCCGCCAATTCAGCCGTTGCTGATTGTGGACGCATCATGCCGGCCGCCTCCTCAAATTCTGAACCATACAAATCAGCAAGCGTTGCTTCATCGACGGCGCTGGCGGGCAAATCAAAATGAATACGGCCTGCTTTTAATCCAATCAAACGCGCAAACCGGGCGCGCGCAAGCTGGACATCATGCAGACTGACCGCAAGCGTTGCGTGCCGCGCGGTCGCTTCGTCCTGAATGGTTTTGAGCGCCAACAAGCCGAGCGCCGGATCAAGCGCTGATACCGGCTCGTCCAGCAAAATCAGCGGTGCGGTTGAAACCATCATGCGCGCCAGTCCGACACGCTGACGCTCGCCGCCGGAGAGCCGGTCGCAGCGCAACCAGAGCTTGTCTTCAAGCTTGAAATGAGACAGCGCTGCAAATGCCAGTGCCGCATCTTTGGGTTTATACAGCGACATCAACGCATTGAGCAGGCCGATGCCCGCCAATCGCCCCGCGAGCACCGCATTGACGACCCGTTGTCGGGGCGGTAGCGGTGGCGCCTGCGGCGCTAAAAAAATCTGGCGGCGCAATTTGTGCAGCGCAGAGTTAGAAAGCGTCCACGGCGTCTCATTGTTCAGTGTTAGCGTGCCGTCGCTAGGTTTGATCGCGCACGCCAGCGTGTGCAACAGCGTGGTCTTGCCCGCACCGGAGGGACCAATGATCGCGACTTGCTCGCCTGCACCCAAGCTCAACGAGACCTTGTCGAGAACAGTGTGCGACTCGGCTTCGCGACCGAGGCGCACGGTGACATCAGTGAGAACGACAGACATAAAAATTGCCAGAAGCTTCGATTAGAGACCGCGGGGAATGGCGTCAGCAGGGAATAAATATAGCCAGGGTGCCTTCCCGCGCGTGCTCGTTACATTGCGCACGAGGGAAGGCTCGGCAGATTTACTTCAGAAGGCCGGCTGATAACGCGGCTTCTTCGATGCCTTTGTAGTTGGCCGCTTTGCTGGGGATAAAGCGGGTGGCACGTTGTAGCTTCAAGATTTCGGCGTCCGCCGGGTTTTTTGGATCAAGCGCCAAAAATGCGTCCGTCAGTTTTTTGATGAGGGCAGGATCCAGATCACCGCGCACCGTCCAGTTGTAATCGTAGTAGGGTGGGGTGGTATAAAAAACGCGCACTTGCTTATCGTCGAGTTTTTTCTCGGCAATCATTTTTTCAAAGACGGAAATGTTCAATGCACCGGCGTCTACTTTGCCGCCGGCAACTTGCAAAGCCGTCGCATCATGCGCGCCAGAGAAGGCGACACGTTTAAATGTTTTGTCCGGGTCAAGGCCTTCCTTGAGCAAGAATGAACGCGGCATCAAATGGCCCGAGGTGGAAGAGGGCGCGCCGAAGGTAAACGTTTTGTCTTTCAAATCTTTAAGGGCTTTAATATCAGAGCCGGTTTGGGTGATGAAAACCGAGCGGAATTTTTCATCTTCTTCGCGCTGCACAATCGGAATCGCGGTTTTATTGGTTTTTATATAAGCCTGCACGAATGTAAAGCCGCCATACCACACCATGTCAATTTTCTTTGCGGCCAGACCTTCAACGGTGGCAGCGTAATCCGAGACCGGCGTGAACTCGACCGGCATGCCAATTTTACTTTCCAGATATTTTCCAAGCGGTGCAAATTTTCGCTGCAGCTCGGTTGGATTTTCGTCGGGAATGGCGGAAACCTTAAGCGTGGTCTGCGCGTGTGCGGAAAATGCGAAGAGTGCGGCAAAACTGGCGAACAAGATTTTTAAAGTGCGTGAACGGCTGGGAATCATCATGGCAAGCTCCGGGAAATTAAAATTAAAGAATGACGCAAAACACAAAACTGAACGGTGTGGTGGTACGAATGACAAAAGCTGCTGCCATAATACTTTGCTGGCAGGAAAGTATCATCATGATTGCAAGGTAATTTATACAAAATGAAAATAGAAACCAACTCCAAACCCGCCTACCGTATCGTTAATCGACTGGCGATTGACCAGATTGCTGAACGGGTACGCTTGGTCGCCGGGCTGCGGGCACCTCATGCCACAATTGAACCAAAGTATTTCTATGACGAGCTGGGCTGTGCTTTGTATGCAGCCATTTGTCAGCTGGATGAATATTATCCAACCCGTACCGAGCGTGCGATATTTCAAAGTTTTAGAGGTGAAATTGGTGAGGCTGTGGGTATTGGCGGCACGTTTGTTGACATGGGCGCCGGCGACTGTTGCAAGGCCATGTCGTGGCTACCGCATTTGCAGCCCGCCCGCTATCTAGCGGTCGATATCGCCGGTCCGACGATGGAAACGTCATTGGCCAATATGGCTTCTGAGTTTCCAGAAATCGAGATGGTGGGGCTGATTACCGATTTTTCTGAGCAGCTTGAACTCCCCGCCGAGCTTGTAGACGGGCGCACGACGCTGTTCTATCCCGGCTCGAGTATTGGTAATTTCACGCCGGTGAATGCAGTCAAATTTTTGCAGCAAATGCGGCGCTACGCGACCAATGGCTTATTGATTGGTGTTGATGCAAAAAAAGAAAAGGCCAGGCTGGACGCGGCTTACGCGGATGCGCTCGGGGTGACGGCGGCATTTAATTTGAATGCGTTGCGTCACATCAATCGGGAAATCGGCAGCGATTTCGTGGAGTCCCGCTGGAAGCATGTGGGGCAATACAACGAAGCGTTGGGCCGCATTGAAATGCATCTTGAATCGCTAGCAATCCAGCAGGTGAATATTGATGGTGTGGCGAGGACATTTGCCGCAGGTGAGCGGATTCACTCAGAAAACTCATACAAATATTCGCAAGCCGAGTTTGAAGCCATGTTGCGAGAAGCGGGCTTCAACAACGTGCGCGTCTGGACGAATCCCTCGCAGGCTTTCTGGGTATTTTGGGCGAGCTAGGCGCTTAATCTTCGCCCGCTTGCGGCTGGGGATGTGGTTGGGTTTGCGGTCGAGGTAACGGCTCTGCGCCCGATGTTGGCTCGGAGTTTGCAATGTTCATGGAACTATGGGCACTGTGCCCGCGCGCAAACACCGTGTAAAAAGCCGGCACCACAAATAGTGTCAGCAGGGTTCCCAATGTCATTCCGCCGACAATGACCCAGCCTATTTGTTGGCGTGATTCGGCTCCCGCGCCGGTGGCAATCGCTAGCGGAACCGCGCCTAGTACGGTCGCACCGGTCGTCATTAAAATCGGGCGCAGCCGCAACACCGCCGCTTCCACCACGGCATCACGCGTGCTGCGGCCCTGCTCCTGCAATTGATTCGCAAATTCAACAATCAAAATGCCGTGTTTGGTGATTAAGCCCACCAGTGTAATGAGGCCGATTTTTGAAAATACATTGAGTGAATTGCCGGTTAACCACAACGCAATCAGTGCGCCCGCGATCGATAGCGGTACCGTCAGCATGATGACGAATGGATCGACAAAGCTTTCAAATTGCGCAGCCAGAACGAGGTAGATAAAGGCGAGTGCAAGTGAGAATGTGAGAAGCAAAGTGGATGCGCCCTCCGCGAATTCCCGAGACTGTCCGGCGAGATCGGTTTGTACTTTAGGCAGGGTTTTTTGTGCGGCCGCGTTCATCGCAGCCAGCGCTTCACCGAGGCTGGCGCCCGGCGCGATTTCGGCGTTGATGGTGGCGGATCGAAGCCGGTTAAAGTGGTTAAGATTTTTCGGCGCAACGCCTTCGCGCAAGCTGGTCAAATTCGACAGCGGAACCATTTCGCCGGACTTGGAGCGCACGAAAATATCTGAAATGTCGTTTGGCGTATTTCGATCATCAGGCGCGACTTGGACGATTACATCGTATTGCTCACCGGCCTGTTTGAAGCGCGTGACCACGCGCCCACCGAGCATCGTCTCCAACGTCCGGCCAACGGTCTCGACCGGTACACCTAGATCGCCCAGTTTTTCGCGATTAACGGCGACCCGCAGCTCTGGCTGGTTCAGGCGGAGGTCGCTGTCAATATTGATCATGGTTGGCGATTTGCTGGCCTCCTCCGTCAAGCGTTCCACCATTCGCGCAAGGCTGGGGTACTCTTCCTGCGTCATTAACACAAACTGCAGCGGTTTCTCACGTCCTCCCAGCGCGGGCGGTGTGAGCGGGAACGCATTGATGCCTGGGATCGCGCGCATCTGTGGACGAATTTCATTGGCGATGTCAATCGTACTGCGGCTACGTTCCGCCCATGGCTTGGTAATCATGACCGAAAAGCCTGCATCGGGTGTCGGGTTTCCCGCATTGATAAAAAAGCGAGATGCTTCAGGCACATTGGCGTAAATTTTTTCCATCTGCGCCATATAACCCGCCGTGTAGGCGATGGTGGAACCTTCTGGAGCGGACACGACACCGAAGATCACGCCGCGGTCTTCAATCGGTGCCAGCTCTGATTTAAGGTTCATAAATAAAGGTATTGAAATGCCGACAAACGCCAGCCAGATGCCGGCCGCAATCCATCGCTTGTTCAACGACGCGGTAAGGTAGCGGCGGTAGGCTTCGGTCTGCCAGATGAAAAAACCTTCGATTGCGTTGTAAACGCGACCGTGTGATGGCTCATGCTTCAATAGTTTTGAACACATCATCGGCGATAAGGTGAGCGCGATAAAGCCGGACACCACCACTGCGCCCGCCAGGGCAAGCGCGAATTCGATAAACAAACGATCAGTGCGCGTTTGCCCGAACGCGAGCGGCGCATAGACCGCCGCCAGCGTAATAGTCATGGCGATAATCGCAAAACCAATCTCGCGCGATCCCACCAGGGAGGCCTCAAACGGCTTCATGCCCTTTTCCATATTGCGGTAGATATTTTCCATCACCACGATTGCGTCGTCGACCACCAGCCCGATCGCCAACACCATCGCCAACAGCGTCAAAATATTGATGGTGAAACCTGCGGCATACAGCAGCGTAAATGTGCCAATCAATGAAATCGGGATGGTCACCAGTGGAATCAGCGTGGCGCGAACATTGCGCAGGAAAATGAAAATGACGATGGCGACCAGCGCAATCGCTTCAACCACCGTGCGAAAAACATTCTTGGTCGATTCTTCGATAAACACAGCCGAATCGTAAGACAGCGTCAGCTTCATGCCTTCCGGTAAGGTCTTGTTGATTTCGTCGATTTCTTTTCGAACCGCAATCGCTAAATCGAGCGTGTTGGCCGTTGACTGTCGTATCACGCCGAGCGATATCGCCGGATCGCCACGAAAGCGCGTGATCGTGCGCTCGGAAGCGGGCGCAATCTCAACCCGCGCGACGTCACGAATCCGCACCGGATAGCCCGATGCATCGCGAATAATCATCGCGCCAAACTGTTCAGGGGTGAATAAATTGGTCTGCGACAATACATTGAATTCGCGTTGCGAACTTTCGATCCGACCCGCCGGAATCTCGACGTTTTGGCGGCGCACTGCGTCCTCAACATCGGCGGGCGTGAGCTTGTATGCCGCGAGTTTGGCGCGATCCAGCCATATGCGCATCGACGTTTTACGTTCGCCATTGATACGCACGTCAGCGGCGCCTGGCAATGTCGCCAGTCGCGGGCGGATGTAGAGGTTGGCGTAATCCGATTGTTCTACTTGGGTGTGGCGTTTGCTGGCGAAGGCAATAAAAATGATCGGGAACGCATCGGCCTCGGTTTTGGCGATGATCGGCTCGTCAATGGCTTGCGGCAAACGCCCCCGCACGCGTGAGACTTTATCGCGAACATCGGCGGCGGCAGAATCCGGATTGCGCGAAAGTTTGAAGCGCACGGTGATGTCGCTCTGCTCACTTCTGGAAGTGGAGGTCATCACATCAACCCCCTCAATGCCGGACAACGAATCTTCGAGGGGCTTCGTTACCTGGGACTCGATTACATCTGCGGATGCGCCTCGATACACGGTGGTCACGTTTACAATCGGCTCGTCAATTTTGGGCAATTCCCGCACTGATAATCGCGAGTACGAAATAATGCCGATCAATACAATCACCAGCGATATCACGGTGGCAAAAACAGGACGCTTAATGCAAATTTCAGACAGAACCATGTTTAAATCCTTAAGCCAATAAGTTTCTAAGCCCACCGCGCTTCGGTGCTTCGAGCGGGGCCTTAATCATTCGCTACGCCAGTTTCCAGCGATTTTTCATAGCACCGCGCGTGGTGGCAATTCGCACGCGCTGCAATTAACTTTTCGGTGGAGCAGGCGGCGCTGTCGTTGCCGTCGAGCTTGGCGATGGCGTCACCGGCGGCGCAGAAACGGCGGCGAGTTTTACGGCTGCGCCATCGCGGATTTTGAGCTGGCCCGCAGTCACAATCACATCGTCTTTTCCCACGCCGCGCAGTATCTCGACAACACCCTCGCGACGCTGACCGATTTCAACTTTGATGCGCGTCGCGCGCCCTTCGCTAACGCGAAACACGTAAAACTCTTCGCCCTGCGGCAGCAGCGCTTGCTCGGGAATGGTCATTGCATCTTGCACGTCGCTCGTGAGCAAGCGAACGCGCGCGAACATCCCTGGACGCAGTCGAGCGTCGGCATTTTTAACCACGGCACGGATCACAATAGAGCGGCCGTTGGCATCCAGCAACGGATTGATGGCCAACACTTTGCCCTCAAACGCCTGGTTGGGAAATGCGTCCAGATTGATTTGCAGTGACTGGCCCGATGCGACCTGCTTTAAGAATATTTCTGGTACCCGAAAATCAACTTTAAGTGGATCAAGCGATTCCAGGTTCGCAATATCTTGGCCGTCACGAATGTAGTCGCCAATACTCACCTGTCTGAGGCCGACAGTCCCGGAGAATGGCGCTTTGATTTCAAGTTTGGTCAGCTTGGCCGATGCAAGATCGTAAGAAGCTTGTGCCACTTTATAGTTGTTGTCGGCCTCATCCTTGGCTTGGCTGGAGATGAAACCCTTTTTCTGCAAATCCACGGCGCGGTCAAATTTATTTTTGCTCAGGTTTAAATTGGCTGCGGCCTGTTGTAACTCAGCCTGCTGGACCGACGCATCGAAGCGAACCAGCGGCGCACCTTTGCGCACCGGCTTACCCTCTTGAAACAATATCTCGGCAATGCGCCCCGCCACTTCCGGCCGAATGATCACCGATTCATCGGATCGAAGCGAGCCAACGGCAGTAATGCCCTGTGCTAATTTTGAGGTTTTGACCGTGACGGCCTCGACCACCGTTGCGTTGCCCGCTGGCCTAGCCGCGGTGCCGGCTGCACCGGCCGAACCTGGCGGCGCAGCAGATTGGCTTTTGCCGAACCAGAACGCGCTTGAAGCGACCAGAACGAGCAGCGCGACCCCGCCGACTACCTTCCAAAGCAGCAAGACAGAAGACGAGACATCAGGAGTACGTGAGCCAGACAAAGGGAAAAGTTTTTTCATTAGCGAAAGAATTTTTTTGGCATCGCTACCAACCATATTTAGATATCGGTCCGTAGCGAATGACCCGGAACGGGATGCCGGCAATGAGCATCCCAAAGAAAAGGTGGTAGGTGGAGGCAGCACTATTTGTGCTGATTCAACATAAAATTACCAATCAAAAACGCATTTTACGTTGCTAATACGTTGAATTATCTCCCTTTTTGAATGTGACGCGTTTTTAAAATAGAGCACAGCACAGATAAGTCACCAATATTCCTGATGCACACCCGACAGGTGGCTCAGCTTGTGCTCAAGCTTGAATATCTGGCGTCAATTGTGCTTCTAGGAAGGAGACTTGGTCTTTGAGCAATAGTTTGCGTTTTTTCATGCGGCGAAGCTGCAATTGATCGTGCAGGGGGGCAGCAGCGAGAGCGTTGAGGGCCAAATCGAGGTCGCGGTGTTCTTCTTTTAGTTCAATGATGCGCGCTTCTATAGCTGCACTATTGCCAAACCCGTCAGATTCAAAATTGGACATGAAATATGAATTTCCTTTGCCGCAAATATACCTCGTTCGGGGGCGCTCATAAAGGGGTCAGGAAGGTTTAAAAGGTGTTTTGGCTGCGCAGTGTCGGCAGAGAATTTGGAGATTTATCGAGCCCAAGGCGGCATAAAGCGCCTAAAAGTGTCACAAAACGACAGCTTATTCATAAACAACTCCCGCTGTACGTTATCGGCAGGGGAAGTAGAAAAAATAGCGTTAAAAATTTCAAATGGAGCAGGAATGCAAGTCCGCCGTAACGATTTTGATGTCACCAACCGTATTCAAACCACGGACCAGGAAAGCGTTGAACGCGAGATCAATCGCTTGTTTCGTTTACTTTATCCGGGTGTGGCTCATGCTTTCATGGAACAGGCTTTTGCAGATTTCGCAGCGCTTTATCGAGGAGATTACCCGGGCTATCAGGCGAGTGATACCGGGTTCCACGACGTGCAAAATGTTATGGAGGTGACGCTGGCGATAGCGCGTCTGATGGACGGCTATGAGCGATCACGGCGCGATTCCCCGCCGCTGGCCGCACGCTTGTTTCAGCTGGGCGTGTTGCTGGCACTGTTCCATGATGTCGGTTACGTCAAAAAAGCCAACGACGCAACGGTGCCGAGCGGTGCGTTTTATACGGCGTCGCATGTGTCGCGCGGCGCGCAATTTTTACGCGAATATTTGCCAAGCATTGGCCTCGCCGAATTTCAGGAGTCCGGTGCCGAACTTCTTCATTTCACCGGCGATGAGAAAGATGTTGCTGACATCGCGATCAACAATCCTTTATTGCGCCTGCTGGGTAACTTACTGGGCTCCGCCGAAATCATGGCGCAGATGGCCGACCGATGCTACCTCGAAAAATGTCGCGATCGCCTCTATCCGGAGTTTGTGGATGCGGGCATTGATGTTAAACATACCGCGGCAGGTGATGAGGTGGTTTATAAGTCGGGCGAAGATCTGGTGCAGCAAACGCCAGCCTTTTTTGAAGCGGCCGTGAATCGTTTGGAAGATGATTTGGGTGGTGTATACAACTATGCCGCCACCCATTTCGGTGGCTACAATTTATACATTCACGCGGCTACCCGCAACGTGCATTTCGCCCGAGAAGTCAGTAGCGGAAAACTGCAGCTGCGCCGGACAATTCCGAGCCTGGTGCCTGTTTAAAGCCTACCAGCGACCTGCTGGGCCTACTGAATGCCGATTTGATTGCGGCGTAATTGCAGCTAGAGGCGCGCTTGCGACCTCCAGCTTGCCACCTATCAGCACCGTTCAACTTGCGACCGCGCGAATCATCCAATGTGTAAGTGAATATTACCTGCCTCGCTGGTTCGCCTGTCGGTGTCGTTATTGCCATCTTGCGTTTTAAGGTGATCTTTAAATCCCAAGCCTTTTTTGCGACTAAAATTGCGTTGACCGGAAGCGATGCTTCTGCACTCATTCCTAGCTCTCCCCGCTTGAAAGGTTTTTAATTCATGAATTTGCGCGCCGCTCTTTTGATTTCTTTAACATCGCTTTTCCCCGTGTTGCTTACTTCCCCGGCCATTGCTGACGAAGGCATGTGGACCTTTGATAATTTGCCGCGCGACGCACTGAAGTCCAAATATTCGTTCGCGCCTGATAAAGCGTGGGTGGATCACGCCATGCGCGCCGCTGTGAATTTAGGCGGCTGTTCAGCGTCAATGATTTCGCCTGAAGGTTTGGTGCTGACCAACCATCATTGCGTGGCGGGATGTTTGCAACAGATTTCGAGCGCGAAGAAAAACTATTTGCAAGACGGCTTTCTCGCTAGAAAACATGAAGACGAACTTCAATGCCCCGCAACAGAAGTGAGCCGCCTTGAACAGATCACTGACAAGACCCAAGAAATGAATGCGGCGACCAAAGGGCTTACCGGCGAAGCTTATAAAAATGCGCAGAACGCCATGAGTGCCAAACTGGCGGCCGATTGTGTCGGCGATAAAAAAGACACCGTGCGCTGCAGCGTCGTGACGCTGTATCAGGGCGGGCAATATCATTTGTATCGTTACCATCGTTTTTCCGATGTGCGATTGGTTTGGGCACCGGAAGATGCGGCACCAAACTTTGGTGGCGATCCCGACAACTTTAATTTTCCCCGTTTCGGACTTGATGCTTCTATGCTGCGCGCCTACGAAAACGGTAAGCCCGCGGTAGTAAAAGATTATTTCCCGTTCAGCGCCAGCGGCCCGAAAACAGATGAATTGGTGTTTACCGCCGGCAATCCCGGCCGTACTAATCGGCTACTGACTGTTTCGCAGCTCGAAACATTGCGTGACGTACGTTTGATCAACAATATGCGGCGCGGTTACGAATTGAGGGGTGTGCTGACTGAATATCGAAAGCTGGGACCCGAGCAGGCACGGGTGGCTTATAACGATTTGTATTTTCTCGAGAACGGGCTGAAGGTCTCGTCAGGCGAATTAGCCGCATTACAGTCGCCCGATTTGATGGCGCGCAAACGGTCGGAAGAAGCGTCACTGAAAAAATTTGTGAACGCAAATCCCAAGCTGAAAGCGGAAGTGGGCAACGCATGGGGCGCGATTGAAAAAGCGCAGGCGGTTTATCGCGACATGGCCAGCGAATACGATATGGTTGAAGGCGGACGCGCATTTAACTCACGCTATTTTTCGCTTGCACGCTCGCTGGTGCGCGGTGCAGAAGAGCGGATAAAACCGAATGGTGATCGTCTGCCGGAGTTTTCTTCAGCACGACTCCCGGCAGCGGAGCGCCAGATGTTTTCGCCTGCGCCGATTTACCCTGAGTTTGAAAAATTAAAGCTTGAATTTTCGCTGACCAAATTACGCGAAACGCTGGGCACCGATGACCCGTTTGTGGTGCAAATATTAGGCAAGGAGTCTCCCGCCCAGGTGGCGAAGCGTTTGGTGGATAACACCAAGCTGGGCGATCCCGCGCTGCGTAAAGGGCTGTGGCAAGGGGAGCGCGCCGCCGTCGATAAATCCGACGATGCGTTTATCAAGCTGGCTCGTGATATCGATGTCCACGCCCGTGCCCTTCGCAAGCGCTATGAAAATGAGGTCAGTGCGGTTGAGCAAAAAAGCGCGGAGCTGATCGCCAGAGCGCGTTTTGCCCAGCTTGGTTCCAAAGTCTATCCCGACGCAACAGGCACGCTGCGTTTGAGTTTTGGCGCGGTGCAAGGCTGGAAAGAACGCGGTAAGCCAGTGACACCGTTTACCGATTTTGCGGGAGCCTTTAACCGCAATACCGGTGCGGAGCCCTATGCACTGCCGGCGTCTTGGCTTGCCTCGAAAGATAAAATTAATCTGGCGCAAAATTATAATTTCGTCTCCAGTAACGACATCATTGGCGGCAACTCTGGCAGCCCAATGATTAACCGCAACGGCGAGATCGTCGGCCTTGCATTTGATGGCAATGTGCATTCGCACGGCGGGTCGTTCTGGTTTGACCCGGTCATGAACCGTACTATCGGCGTCACCAGCGGCGGCATTCAGGAAGCGCTCAAAAATATTTATGGCGCGACGGAATTGTTGGCAGAAATTAAAGGTAAATAAGCTATTTCCAGCTATAAAAACCCACCGCTTGCGGTGGGTTTTTTTATGCTGATGAACAAACGAATTATTTAATCGCAGGATGCAAAACGCTAGGATAGGCGAGCCTTACAGATCGATTATGGTTGGCAATGCCCGTCGATACAGGAGGTTCAAATTTCGCCAACCCAAGGCCCGCGATCTCAAAATTTGCGCAGAGCTGGTTTGACCAACCACGAATGCTGGTCACTAATACGTAAGCCAAGCTGCACTGTAGTTCGCCGTGAGCTTGATCTCTAACTTTTCCCTGTCCCCTTCATGTTCAACAGGAACACACATTTTTAGCCCATCGCCCACCCGCTTTGTTAAAACTGTGGGGTCATGAACGGTCCAGAGAACATTGAAGATATTGCCGTTTGGAAATCGTTCTGACAGGTTTAGCACAAACGCAAAACTTTTTATGTTTAAGCGTCTTGGCAGAGCGCGTTGTCATGGCAACGGTTATTTCTATTTAACCCATTCTCCAGTCTTAGCAAAGATGGCTCGCGTAGTTCACCGAGATTGCTAAAGGTTGCTTCGAATAGCGATCTACGAGCACCGTATTGCAAAACAGCCCTCGCCATTCTAGTGGTTGCAGACGCAAACAGCCTCAGCGCGTCATTCACCGAAGGTCGTCCAGACGCGTTACATTTATCCGCGCTACCTCGACGGTACCCAATCACGTATTTGTTTAAGAAAATGTGGAACGCTAACGGAGATAAGAAACTGGCGAGGAGACCGAGGGCAGAGTAGTACAAAATTTCTAAACTCAATTGTTTGAACGCCTCGTAATCTGCGGCCAGATACGCAAGCGCACCATTTCCACTAATGCAGACCAAGTAACTAACCAGATATAAACGTTTTGCGGAAATTTCCCAGACACCGACAACAATGCCCGTTTTTAATCCAACAATGCCTGCGGTGACAGCGAAAGAAGTTATCAGGCTCACTTCGCCATGTGTGCTTGCATTGCTCGCGGCAGGCATCAGGAGCAATAGACCGATAAGAAATTTGCGGCGATTTGATTTCAAAATAAGGTCATTCTGAAATTTGCCGTTCGATGCGCGCTAAGCCGCTACCAAAAAATTAATCCGCTTCTCTTCCACCGCATGGCACGCCACTTGACCACCATCTGCATAATCAATCAGCGCCGGACGCTCAGTTTTGCAGCGCTCATTCGCATGTGGGCAACGGGGATTGAACGCGCAGCCGCTGGGTGGGTTGAGTGGATTGGGAACTTCACCGGCGACGGGAGTGCGCTGCTTGCCGGTCATTTTTAAATCGGGGATCGCCGATTGCAGCATCTGCGTGTAGGGGTGCTGCGGGTTGGCGAAAATGCGTTTGGTGTCGGCGACTTCCACTAGGCGACCGAGATACATCACGCCCACGCGCGTGGAGATATGCGATACCACGGCCAGATTGTGCGAGATGAAAAGGTAGGTGAGGCCGAATTCGCGCTGTAAATCTTTCATCAGATTCAAAATCTGCGCCTGAACCGAGACGTCCAGCGCCGAGGTCGGTTCATCACACACCAAAAACTCCGGGTTCGAGGACAGCGCGCGTGCGATGGAAATTCGTTGACGTTGCCCGCCCGAGAATTCGTGGGGAAATTTTTCAGCGTCGAGCGGCGACAGGCCCACTTGGGTGAGCAGTTTATCTACGCGTTGTTTGATATCAGCGTTGCTGGTGGCGATTTTGTGAACGCGCAGCGGCTCGGCAATAATTTTGCCCACCCGCCAACGTGGGTTCAGGCTCGCATAGGGGTCCTGAAAAATCATTTGAAAGCGTTTGCGCAGCTGCTGAACTTCGTCCGCGCCCGCATCGGCCATGTTGACGCCATCAAAAATAATCGAGCCGCGCGACGGCGTGTATAGCCCGCATACGAGCCGCGCAACAGTTGATTTTCCGCAGCCAGATTCGCCGACGAGCGACAATGTTTCGCCGCGATTGATGGTGAAGCTGACGCCATCCACCGCTTTTAAAATTTGCCGGTCTTGACGCTCGATAACCCGGTTCAGCCACGGTTTTGAGACGTCGAATTCTTTGGCGACATCGATCACTTCCAGCAGGACATTGCTCGATTTTTTGTTCATGCCGTCACCGCTTGTTTGACTTGATGAACCGCCTCGCTGGCATGCAACCAACAGGCGGCCATCGTCTTGCCGGCGGGCATGAGCTCCGGTCGCTCCGTGGTACAGCGCTGATGGGGCACATCTTGGACGCGCGTACACCGGGGATTAAATGCGCAGCCTTTGGGAATCGCAGTTAATCGCGGCATCGAGCCGTCAATTTGCGATAGGCGTTCGTGGTTATCGCCCACGCTCGGGATCGCGCCCATTAGGCCAATCGTGTAGGGATGCTGTGGCGAGTGGATCACTTCGGCCACCGGTCCGATTTCGGCGATGCGGCCAGCGTACATGACCGCGACTCGATCAGCGGTTTCGGCAATCACGCCCATGTCATGCGTGACCAACATCACCGCAGTGCCGTGTTCGCGACAAAGCTTTTTGATTAACGTGATGATCTGCGCCTGAATGGATACGTCGAGCGCGGTAGTGGGTTCATCCGCGATGATGAGTTTCGGATTGGCGGCGAGCGCTAATGAAATCACCACCCGCTGGCGCATGCCGCCGGAGAACTGGTGCGGATAATGATCAATACGCCTATCGGCGGCGGGTATGCCGACCTCGTTTAGCAACTCGATGGCGCGTGCTCTGGCTTGAGTGTGGGTGAGATCGAGATGGGTTTCGATGGTTTCGACAATTTGTCGGCCGATCGTATAAAGCGGATTGAGCGATGTGAGCGGATCCTGAAAAATCGCGCCGATTTCGCGGCCTCGGATTTTGCGCAATTCCTCGAATGGCAGATTATCGATACGCCGTCCGGCCAACAATATCTCGCCGCTCGCGATCCGACCCGGTGGCTCCAGTAATCCGATGACTGCTGCGCCGGTGAGCGATTTTCCCGCACCCGATTCGCCCACCACGCCCAGCACTTCGCCCGCAGCGATGTCGAAACTGATGTCGTCCACCGCGGTCAGAATGCCGCGACGGGTGGGAAATTCGATGCGAAGATTTTTGACTTGAAGCAGCGGCACGTTGGGGGAGGATGGCATGCGTACAGTCCTAGCGAAGTTTGGGATTGAGCGCATCGCGCAGCCAATCACCGATGATGTTTATGGATAGCACGAGTACTACCAATGCAAGACCCGGAAACCAGAGAATCCACCATTCACCTGAAAGCAGAAAATCGCCGCCAATGCGGATCATCGTGCCGAGGGTAGGTTGGGTTGCGGGCATGCCGACGCCGAGATAAGAAAGTGTGGCTTCGGTGATGATTGCCGTGCCGATGTGCAGCGTGGCCAACACCATGACGGGACCCAGCACGTTCGGCAATACATGCGCGAACATGATCGCAAGCGGGCGTCTGCCGATTACTTGGGCGGCCTGAACATATTCTTTATTGCGCTCAACCAAGGTCGAGGCGCGCACCGTGCGCGCGTACTGCACCCAGCCGGATGCGGCGATGGCAAAAATCAAAACGTAAATCGCGACCTGATCGTGCTGTGAATTCGGGATCACAACTCTGGCCACGCCGCTGATTAATAGTGCGATCAAGATCGCTGGAAACGAGAGCTGCACATCAGCAACGCGCATGATGAACGCATCTAATGCGCCACCGAAATAGCCGCTGATGAGGCCTAGCGTGATACCCACCACCATTGATAGCAACACGGCGGCAAAGCCCACCACCAGCGAGGCCCTCGAGCCGTACATGATGGTAGAAAGTACATCGCGGCCCTGATCGTCCGTGCCCAGCAAAAACTGAGATTTGCCCGCCTCAATCCAAGCAGGCGGGGTGAACGCATCGCTGAGATTCAAGGTCTTCAAATCAAATGGGCTGTGTGGCGCGAATAGGGGTGCAAAAGCTGAAGATAAAATCAGGAGCAGCCCGACAATGGTCGCGGTGACAACAATCGGATCGCGCTTGAATTTGTACCAGATATCGCTATCTAAAATACGTCGAATCGTGCCTCCTAATGCGCCCGTCATGTCAATGGCCTCCCGCTGATGAAGTCTCCATGCGGAGTCTTGGATCGACAACGTAATAGAGCGTGTCGACAATTAAATTAATGGTGACAAAAATAAATCCGATCAGGCATAGGTAAGCCGCCATGACGGGTATGTCCGCAAACTGCACCGCTTGAATAAACAACAAGCCCATGCCCGGCCATTGAAATACGGTTTCGGTAATGATCGCAAAGGCAATCAAGCCGCCCAGTTGCAAACCGGTAATGGTGATAACCGGCACCAGCGTATTTTTTAGGGCGTGACCAAAATGCACGGCCTGATTTGATAAGCCGCGGGCGCGTGCAAATTTGATGTAATCCGTGCGCAACACTTCCAGCATTTCAGAGCGTACCAGCCGCATGATCAGCGTGACCGGGTAAAAGCCGAGCGTTACCGCAGGCAAGATGACGGCCTTCAATCCCGAAACAGTTAAAAATCCGGTGGACCAAAAGCCGAGCTGGGTGGTGTCGCCTCGGCCGAATGACGGCAATACGCCCAGCCAGACGGCGAAGATGATGATCAAGAAAATACCAATCAAAAAATTGGGCAGCGAGACGCCGATCAGTGATCCGGTCAACAATACTTGTGATGACCAATGATCGCGCTTCAGCGCCGTATAGATGCCGACTGGAATGCCCACCAGCAATGCCAGCAGAGTAGCAACGCCGACGAGCTCCAGCGTGGCGGGCAAGCGCTCGGCCAGCAGTTGCGAAACGGGACGACCCAAGCGCAGGGAGATACCAAAATTGCCTTGCAGCGCGTTCTGAACGAACACCGCAAATTGGGTATAGAAAGGTTTGTCTAGTCCGAGCGATTTGCGGACTTCATCGCGATCCGCTTGCGTGGCTTCAGGTGGCAACATGAGTGCAACCGGATCACCGACGAAATTGAATAGCGAAAAAGCGATGAAGCCGACGGTCAGCATGACCAAAATGCTTTGTAAAAGACGGCGGGCAATGAAAGCGAGCATCGATGATTTCCGGTTGGCTGGACGGTTTAAGGTTTTAGCTGAAACGAATTCTTGGCTGGCTTGGTTTAAATGCTTATTTCAAATTGAATCTAAAGAAGTACGGCACGTTATTGGGCGGCAAAATTGCGGTAGAACCTTTCCGCATCGCCCAAGGCCAAAGCTGCTGGTGAATCGGCAGGATTGGCAGTTGTTCGTTGGCCAGCATGAGTGCGTCACGAATGAATTCATCGCGTTTTTTTAGGTCGTTTTCGACTCGGATTTTATCGATGAGTTGATCCATTTGTGCACTCGAGTAGCGCCCATAGTTCGAGTCACCATTCCCGCTACTGTCGCCACTGTAGCTGCGCAGCAAGCTTTGTAGGGTGTATAGCGCATCGCTGGTGGGTGTGCTCCAACTCAAAAGATAGAAGCTGGTGTCGAATTTTTGAATCTTTTGAAAATAATTCGCGGTGGGCACAATATTGGGTGTGACCTTGATGTCGATTCGCGCCAACATCGGCGCAATCGCCTGGCAAATATCAGCAGGCGGCTGGGCAGCGCCGCAGTCGAGCGTGACCTCAAAGCCGGTGGGATAGCCTGCCTCCTTTAGCAATGCTTTGGCACGCGCAACGTTGTACGGCAGGCGAATGTCTGCGTCCTTGCTGTATCCCTGATCAACGGGCGTGATGATGGTGCCGGTCGGCCGGGCGAGTCCGCGCATCACTTTTGATTTGATGGTTTCTGCATCAATGGCATGCGCGATAGCTTGACGCACGCGAACATCCTTGAACGGATTTTTGCCTTTCACATTGGAATACAGGAGCTCATCGCGTGTTAGGTCGAACGCCAGAAACTGGACGCGCGACTCTGCGCCGAGGATCATCGTTATGTTCGGCGCGGCTCTCAACCTGGCGATGTCCTGTGATGGCGGGTCGTTGACGAAGTCGACCTCACCGGACAGCAAGGCTGCTAAACGTGTGGCGTTATTTTTAACGGGCAATAACGTCACGGTGGTAATGTTGCCTTTTTCGGGACTCGCTTTGTTCCACCAGTTCGGGTTTTCCACCAGGTCTGTTTTTACATCGGGCTGGCGTACGGTCACCATAAACGGACCGGTGCCATTGGTGTTGCGTGATGCAAAGGTATCTTCTTTATCTTTGTAATTCTGCGGAAGCAAGGCGTTATTTTTTATTGCCCACGCCTTACTCATGATGCGGAAAAAGAACATGTGGTTAAGCAGAACAGGATTGGGCTCTTTCATCACGATATCGACGGTCAAATCATCAATTTTTTTCCCGCTCGCGACACCTTGAATAGATGCTTTCATCTGCGAATTTGCTGACAGCGCACGCTCGATTGAAAACACCACATCATCGGCGGTGAAGGGCGAACCATCATGAAACTTGACGCCCGGACGCAGTTTGAATCGCCACGTTTTTGCGTCAGGCTGCGACCAGGAAAGCGCCAACCAAGGAACCATTTTGAAATCTTTATCGCGCCCCACCAAGCCTTCATAGACGTTGCCGAGCAACCGATTGGTCACGGCCAGATTGGCCGAGTGCGGGTCCAGCGTTTGCGGCTCGTCTTGGGTGGCGTAGCGCAGTGGTTTGGCAAAGCTTATGCTGGCCGAGACAGCGAGCAGGATGGCAGCCAGCGCTAGTATGACGACTCGTGGCGAAAAGGGCGTATTCAGATGAGATGAGGCGGATTGGGAACGGCCGATATTTTTGTGCATTTCAGTTTGCCAGACATGGATGTAGATCGAAGGATGGACCGAATGGTGAAACTGGCATGAAACAAAAAATCTTCATGTGCTTGCAAGCAAGAGTGCACGAATGGTGCCATCTTGCTGCATGCGCTTGCTATTTGGTTTGACTAGGTAAGTCGCTACAAAAACATCGAAAAAACAGGGTGATTGAAAAATTTTGTACTTTGCCTGTTTACTCATAAATGGGTGCTGTACGCCACAGCACGCACGATTGTAATAGATACGACTTATCTTGCCGAATTTTGCAATAACCGACCTAAAAAAGTAGGCTACGAATTGCTGCAAGCTTTTGCGCGTGGGCAGCTAGTTAATGACCGCCCACTTTGCGAGCATGCGGTTGTCGGCGCGGTGCACGACCGTGATGTTGCTGCGCATTGCCCACGGAATTACCTGATGGTGCAGTGGAATGTGACCCACATCGGCTTGCTCAAGTAGCAACGCAGTCCTGGTAAGCTCGGCGCGCTTTTTGATGTCCACTTCCGTTTTTAGCGCGTCGATAATGGCGTCAATTTTTGGGTTTGAATAACCGGAAAAATTCCAAGTGCCATCTCCGCCTTGGCCCTTCGTGCGCACAATAGACTGCAAGGTATAGAGCGAATCAAAGGTGGGCACGCCCCAGCCCAGCAGGTACATGCTGGTGTCAATGTTTTGAATTTTAGGGAAATAGAGTGCGCGCGGCATCGCGTTGACCTTGACGCGAATATCGATCTTGGCCAGCATGCCGGCTATCGCGACGCAAATGGCTTGGTCATTAATGTAACGATTATCAGGGCAATCAAGGGTCACATCGAAGCCATTACCAAAGCCCGCATCGGTCATCAGTTTTTTGGCTTTCACAATGTCAACGGGCGGACGATTCTCAACGTCTTTCGTATAACCACGCACTTGTGGCGCGATGAGCGACATGGTGGGCAGCGACAGCCTGCGCATCACGCTCACGTAAATGGCATTGACATCGATGGCTTGCAGCATGGCTTGACGCACCCGAATATCTTTAAACGGATTTTTGCCTTTGCTGCCGTATAAAAGCTCGTCGCGGCCCTGATCAAAATTCAAGAAAATCGTTCTGTTTTCGTTGCCCTCAAGAACTTTTATCGCTTTATCTTCTTTCAACTTTGGAACGTCCTGGACGGGCGGGTCGAGCACGAAATCGACTTCGCCGGACAGCAGCGCGGAAATGCGCGTTGCATTGTTTTTGATCGGCGTATAGATCACTTCATCAATGGATTCGCTATCGCGTTTCCCCCACCACTTTGAATTGACAATGAATACCGTTTTCACGTCTGGTTCACGTGCTTTCAGAATGAACGGTCCGGTGCCGTTGGTGTTGCGTGCGGTATAGGTTTCCTCTCTGTTTTTAAAATCCTGCGGCTTTTGTGCGTTGTTTTTCAAGGCCCAGGCTTTGTTCATCATTCTGACTTCGGTGAGCTGATCCAGCAAAGTGGGATTAGGGCCATCGCTGACGATATCGACGGTAAGACCATCGATTTTTTTGGCACTTTTTATGCCCTGCATGTAGGCAGAAAAGTCTGAGGTCTTTTCAAGCGCGCGGGTGATTGAAAACACGACATCGTCGGCGGTGAAGACGGCACCGTCATGGAAAAGCACCTTGTCACGCAATTTGAAACGCATGGTAGTTGGGTTGAGCTGCGTCCAACTGGCGGCTAAGCATGGTTCAATCGCCATCGTTTTGCCACGATTGACGAGCGGTTCATATATATGGTCCGACGCAGAATTATTCAGACCTTCGTTTTGCGAATGCGGATCCATGGTGAGAATGTCGCCCTGGCTCGCCCAGCGGAATGTTTTGGCATCTGCGTATGGCATCGCGGTAGCCATGACGAGAGCGGTGGCGCATCCCAAAACTAGCCGCCCAACGAGCGTCCAGCAGTTGATTTTTCTAGTCGCTTGCGTTGATTGCATTGAAATACTCCGTGTATTTAAATTGCCTTCTCATTGACTATCTGAGCAATTGACTGGGATGGCGATGAAACGGCACTGGCCGGCAAATGTTGAGGCTGCGGGGAAGTGTGCCGAAGCGAGTCTGTGAAGTCAACGCCATCGCGTTAGACACATTAATGTTCCGCGTCAGGTCGTTGCCGAGTGTAATTGCAACGATGGATACTTAATAGCCGCGCCAAAGTGCAGTACCATTTAGGGATTTCCATGAAACTACACGGTCAAATTAGGCAACTATGAATGCGCTTTTGCTGTTGTTTGCATTTTTTATTGGCTGCGTAATCCCTCTGCAAGCCATCCTCAATAATTCGCTGCGCGTGACCCTGGGAAGCGGCGCTGTATTTGCCGCGATGATGAATTTTTTGGTCGGATTGGTCGTGCTCGTGGTTCTGTGCCTGGTGACCGGGGAGCGATGGAGCAGCGTGCTCAAGCTTTCCACGATTGCGCCATGGCAGTTAGCGGGCGGGTTGCTGGGAGCGACGTTTGTATTCGGTGCTACGCTCTTGGCGCCCCGGATCGGGGTGGCGAACATGCTCAGTCTGGTGATTGCGGGGCAGATTTTGGCGTCGTTGTTTTTTGATCGAGTCGGCGTTCTCGGTCTGGTTGAACGCGAGCTGAGCATGCCGCGCGTAATCGGTGCTCTGCTGGTTATTGCAGGCGTATTACTGGTCAATTTTGGCGATAGGCTGCGGAGTTAAGGGGTTTTAGGCTACGCTTGTCTGCCAACAGCTTGTCGGGTGTAAAAGCGATCAGCTGAAAAAACGTAAATTAACCGGCGGCAACACTCAAAAAAGGACATTCACATGACAACAATCGTGGTTGTTAAAAAAGACGGAATGGCCGTGATCGCAGGCGATACGTTGACGACCTTTGGCTCCACCCGGCTGGCCAGCACTCATGATGCTGCACCGGAAAAACTTTTGAAACATGGAGACACTTATTTTGGCATTGCCGGATCAGCCGCCCACCAGCTGGTGCTGGAGCATCTGTTAAAGAAGCATCCTGAATTTAAATTTCATGGTCGCGATGACATATATGACAGTTTTCGCAAAATCCACCCGATTTTGAAAGATGAGGCTTATCTAAATCCAAAAGAGGAAGACGATGACCCTTATGAATCGTCACAATTAACTTCGCTGGTGGTGAACTCAAGCGGTATTTTCGGCGTCTACTCGATGCGTGAGGTGTTTGAGTTTGATCGTTTTTGGGCGATCGGTTCCGGCCGTGATTTTGCTTTAGGAGCTATGTATGCGGTGTTTAAAGGTCGAAAATCGGCGGAAGATATCGCCAGACTTGGGGTCATGGCGGGTGCCGAGTACGATACGGGAACCGGATTGCCGATGAATGTCGCGGTGGTCAAAATGAATGGTAAACGGGGTTGAATGGCCAGTACGCCTGATAGCGCCGATTCGGTGCGCTTGGACATTTGGGTGTGGGCGGCACGGTTTTTTAAAACCCGGCAACTGGCCATCGAGGCGATTAGTGCGGGTCATGTTGATGTGAATGGTGATCGTGCAAAGCCAGCCAAGACCATCCGTGTTGGCGATGAGCTGACTTTGCGCCGCCCGCCCTATGCGACTCAGTTAGTGGTCCAGGCAATTTGCGGGAAGCGCGTGTCTGCACCGCTCGCACGCGAACTCTATGATGAAAAGCCGGAAAGTATTGTTGCCCGCCAGGCACTCCAAAACGAGCTTCGCGACATGCCACCGCCGCTGTTCAAGGGCCGTCCGACAAAACAGGATCGTCGTGCATTGGAGCGTTTGAATCAATCGATGCGGAACTCGATTTTCGATGAAGATTAGGCTGTTTTCCCCGCAGTTTTTCATGCTGTTTCGGGCATCAGCGTGGTGTTGTGAATACCGGTCGGCTGGTCTATTGAAGATTGCTTTAGTGGTCGCGCTGATGCTGAACACCACGGGCTTCGTATTGGCGCAAGCCGTGAAATCCGCGGAGCCGCTGCCAATACCGCTACCAGCGCCAAGCCCGCTTTTAAAAGCGCAAAGTGCTGCCCAAGCGAGCGCACCGCGCACGACCCACGAGTTTGTATTGGACCCGACCGAGACGCATTCGCGGTTTGAAGCAAAATTTCTGGGCTTCATAACCGTACGCGGCAAATTTAATCGAACGACAGGCCGTTTGATTCATGACCCTGCGCGACGCGATGTAGCCAGCCGCGCCAATGAGAGCATCATTGCAGAGATTGATGCGACTTCTCTGGACGCGCATGTGGTGAATGCGGAGACCACTAATGAAATCTTACGCGGCCCGCAATTCTTCAACGTTGAAAAATTTTCAACCATCACCTTTACATCGTCAATGTTTAAATGGGAAGGGCCAAACTTGAAGACCATCGAGGGCACGCTAACCTTGCTGGGGGTTGCGAAACCCGTCGTGCTCACGGTTGAAAAGTCGGGCTGCAAGCCCGTCGCTACAAACGGCAGAATGCGCTGCGATGCCGAGGCGTTCGTTAGGATTAAACGCGCTGACTTTGGCATGAAAGCGTGGGCCGCTTCGGTCAGCAATGATGTCAAACTGATTATTGAATTAGTCGCCTATTCGGTCAGTAACATACCAACAAACTCAGCCACCGATGCGGGTCTTGAGCCTAAAAATGCCGAGGAAGCAATTCCCGCGCCCGTCTCTGGTTTGGCTATCCTACCCACAAGCGACCGACGACCATAACGTTTCCCCGCGCATCCACTTGGATAATCACGGCTTCGCCGGACCGCGGTGACACCCCGGTCAGCGCGGCAACGTTGACTTGATGGGTGACAAGCACGGCGTTTTTGCCCGCTTTTTTATTCGTTTGGATAAGACCAGCTAATTTGCTTTTGACGCTGGCGGTTTGTGTGGCCTCGTTTTGGGCGGACTCAAAAAATGAATTGAGCGCTGCCCATACTTTGGGCGGTGCTGATGATGCTGTTGATGTTTCTGGTGTGCCGAATGCCAGCGCTGCCGTGTCTACGCAACGGCACCATGCTGAAGAAAAAACGTCGCCAATCGGTACACGATGCGCGCTGATGGCAGCACGCCAGCGCCCAGCCTGTGCGCGCCCCTCGGCGCTTAGATTGCGTTGTGTGGCGCAGTCGTCGAGCGTAAATCCCGGTGGATCGCCGATACCCGCAACTGTGCTGGCATGCCGTATAACGATGATGTAACCGCCACGCTCTAATCTAGCCCACGTTTTGGCATCGTTAACGTGGTCAGCGTGGTTGATGCCATTTACATTTTTGGCGCTGATGACGTTGGCTGTTCCCGATTCAGCGGCATACAGCAGACTCACATTGCTGGCGAGCGAAGTTGCGAGTCCTGCCAGGCACGCGATGGCGCATGCTCGGAATTGATCGCTAAACCCGCACCGTCTGAACAAGGATTCTGGTCTGATGCGGGCTGTGCTCATGATTTACATACTATCGTTTGAGCAGTGCGCTCAGGGCGTCCTGGATCATGCTGTGATCTTGCGGCACTTGCCCGTCGGGGGTGACGTGATTGATGAGCTGCGGCAAAATTTGCGCGAGTCCGCCGGTAACGTCGCCGCGAGTCATACCGAGATGACTGGCGATTTCGGCAATTTTGTCTTGTCCGAACACATCGCTAACCTGATCGCCGCTGACCGGTATGTTCTCGCCGGTGCTCACCCACGAATCCGCAATGTGGCCGAGTCCGCCTTTTTGAAACGCATCCAGAATGCCGCCCAAGCCTCCCATATTCGGCGCCGCTGCGCCCGCTTGTCCACCGCTCAAGATGCCGCCGAGCATTCCACCGAGGCCGCCGCCCTCAGCGCTGCCGCCCGCTTTGTTCATTAGCATTTGCAACGCCAATTGCATCAAAGGACTATTGCCTTGCTGACCACCGCCGCCCAACACGCTGCCCAATACACTATCGAGTAACCCCATGATTCGCCCCTTAAAAGTAAGTCAAAATAAAACGCTGCCGCGTCCAGAAAAACGGTCGTGATGGTCAGTAAAAGTTAAGTAACCATCGGCGGTTTAACACGCCGTCTCATCGCCAAAGATTACTTTACCTTGAAGTCAAATCCAAGACTGTGAATTCGTTGTTTCATATCCCTCATCGCCACTGGCACTGCAGCGGGATCGCCGCGAATGGACAGCTCGATCACCCGCCCGCCCGTCGCCGTCGCCAGAAATTGCGGCAAGCTGGAGAGCTTGGTGGTCGGATAGTGCTTAACAATATGATTCATTGCGTCAAGTAAATCACTTTCACCTGCGCGTTCGACTAGGATAATTTCCTCAGCAAATGGCGTTTGGTGGAATAGCGCGGCGTATTTTGTTTCCAACACCCAACTCATCATCGGCCACGCCATTTCGGGAAAGCCGGGCAAAAAATGATGGTCTCTGCATGAGAACGCAGCAATTCGATTAAACGGATTGGGAATGATGGTCGACCCCATCGGGAATTCAGCCATGAGTACGCGCTTGGGATATGCATCAGCACCGAACCTTGCCACTATTTCGGCCACGGCGTCCGGATGCCGGTAGAGCTCAACCCCTAAGGCCGCCGCCGCGCACTGACGCGTGTAGTCATCTGGGGTCGCGCCGATGCCGCCGAAGCTAAATATGATGTGATCGCTGGCCAGCGTCTGTTTGAGTGTCTCAACTATGCGTTCAGGCTCATCGCCCACATAGTGCGCATACGACAACGAAAGCCCATGAATTCCCAGCACTTCAATGAGCTTGGCGAGATGCTTGTCCTGGCGTTTTCCTGACAAAATCTCATCGCCAATGATGATCGCACCAAACGTTCGTTGCATAGCAAAAACCAAAAAGTAACCGCTTGAATCTTAAAGACAGACCAGACGTTGAATAACTAAGATCCAAAAAAAGGGGGCTTCAATGAAGCCCCCTTTTCTGAATCATCAACGCCCAGAGGATGGATTATTTTGTTGCGGGGGCCGGTGTTACGGCTGCGGCAGGTGCTGCCTTTGGTGCCGGGCTCAGCAAATCCACCAGCTCTACATCAAAAATCAGGGTTGAGTTAGGTGCTATCGGGCCGACACCGCGGTCGCCGTACGCCATTTGTGGCGGGATGATCAGGGTGCGCTGGCCCTTGGGCTTCATGCCGACAACGCCTTGATCCCAACCTTTAATGACGCGACCTGCACCCAACATAAAGCTGAAGGGAGCAGGGCGATCACGCGAGCTGTCAAATTTAGTGCCTTTACCGTCGGGTTTGGAGGGATCATAAATCCAGCCGGTGTATTGCACGGCAACCGCCTGACCGCTGACCGCCGCTTCTCCGGTGCCGACAGAGCGGTCACGCGAGATCAGTTCTGTTACGGTGGCTGGGAAAGTCTCGGCTTTTGCTTCCGACTTCGCAATATTGAGCGGCTTCAATTCTGCGCCGCCTTTTGAGGCTTTCAAGGGTGCCGGGAAAGGCGCAGGCGTGCCTGCTGGCAGCGGCGTGGGCGACATGGTTCCAGCACCTCCTACCGGAGGCATTGGCACGTTGACGGACCCTGGTGCGGGTGGCGTCGGCATTTGCGTGGATTTGCCCGGGGCTATCGGGGTGGGCACCGGAGCGGAAGCAGGCGCGGTGGTGGTTTGGGCATTTGCCTGAATGGCGATGGCGTTGATCGATATTCCCACTGTAGCGGCGAGCGAAAGTGTTTTTAGATGTTGTAATGAAATCATGTGTTCCTCTAAGGAAAATAAAAAATAGTAAGCGGGTGAAAGTAGTGTTGAGAGGCCATGCCGAAGCTGTTGCCCAGACTGCTAGAACAATCAACTGCGACGGGCATCCTTTTTTTTATCGAATAGTGGCGAGGCCACCCTTTTGAAAACGCATCATACGCTGCAAATCAATATCATGAATCCATCCTCGCCGCAGTGCGAAACCTTGTTCTCGGTGCCGCAAGAATTTGAATCAATGCGCGGATTACGCGGGCACAAAACCAGATGATATGAATGTGACCATCCGGCAGGCGACAAGTTCGTCAGAACGTTTGCGGTTGGCGGATGCTGCGTTTCCCGCCGCAAGTACATCGATCACTTTGGATTGAGTTCACGTTGCGCAATTCATCCGAAAAAAGTATCCGGTTTATCTAGCACCAGAGTGCTGGAAAGCCAATGAATATGAGCGTCTTGAAGGATTCGTGCGTGCCCACAATTTATACCAAGATGTCCCTCATGGGACTTCCACAGGCGCTGCCCGCCCGGCGCTATGGGATCCGTTGAGCCAACGACGCTGGCGTACCCATCACGATCTGGACATGCGCTTGAACGTGCGTGCCTAAGAGCTTCAGGTTTAAAGCCTGCTGGGGATCGAGCGGGACGCAACCGTCTATGTGCCTGATGCCGGTGCCATTGAGCTTTGTGTGAGACTGCTCAACGCGACTTCTTTTCGCCACGCCAAGGCCGCGCTCAAGCTGCATACTCAGCCCGACCTGCGTGGGGCTATTCCCGCATTCATCCATATCAGTGACGTCAAGATGCATGAGGTCAAGGTGCTCGATTTCTTGCTCATCGAAGCCAGAGCCATCTAAGTGATGGATCGCGGCTATCCGGACTTTGCCGAGCTTTACATGTTGCATCAGGTGTGCCCTTCTTCATGACGCTCGCGAAGCGGGGCAGCGGTGGCGACGTGGTCGTGTTTAACTAAATTGCCCGCCGCATGCGGGTTAATCGCACTTCTATATTGTTGTCAAGGCTGAGTTCAAAGCGCTCTACCACCTCGAAACCTTGCGCCAGATAAAGTGGCTCGCCCGGCAGCGTGGAGGCGAGCTCAAGTGCCGAAAACGCTGCGGCGTTTGCCTGCTTGATGCATTCCGCCATTAATTGGCTGGCGAGGCCGTTGCGTGCCATGTCCGGCCTCACAAAAAAGGCGCGAATACGAGCCGGCTCAGTGGACGCGTCCAGTAACGGGTCCGCACCAGTTTTTAATTTGTCGCCGCCAAATAGCGTGCGTCTTTTGCTCCACCCGCCGCATGCGACCAACTCACTATTTGATTCAATTACGGAATAAGTTTTATCGGCGATCAATTGTGAGTCCACGCCGAACACTAGGCGAGTGAGCGCCTCGGTCTGCTCGTGGGTGTAGTAGGGCTCGCTTAGCGCAAAAGCCGAACGCTTGATCAGTGCCTCTAATGCGGGGATGTCGTCTGTTGTTGCGGCACGTAATGTGCGCAATTGAGTTGATACCACTAGAGCGCCATCGGAGTGCATTCGACGTCCTGTTGGTGGTGTGGCATTAGCGATCAACTCAATTGCGATACATTTGATTGCGTTTTCGTCCCATGACTAGCGGAAAGTATTGCGGCTATTCGGTTACTCGTGGTTCGCGCTATTTGCGCACAGCTGTGACTTCAATTTCTACCAACCAGCCGGGGTTGGGCAAACCGGCGACTTGGACGGTGGATCTGGAGGGCAGATTGGGCTGTCCGGCTGCGGCACCAAAATACTTCACATACCCTTCCATGAAGCCAGCGAAATCCATTTTGCCCGCCATCGCCGGGTCGCCGACCAGGAAAACTTGCATCTTCACGACATCTTTCATCTCAAGCTTAATGCTTTGCAGTGTGGCCTTGATTTTTTCCAGCGTGTTGATCGTTTGATCGCGGGTGTTGCCATAAGCCGTCGGGCTGGTTGGAGGGAGGCTTTTATCGGCGATGCCGGGCCCCGCACCGCTCAAATGAACCTGCGTTTTCCCCGCCGGGATTTCGACAGCCATCGCAATTGGAAAATCGGAATTTGGCGTCTTGTGCCGAATGACATCTGCAGCCAGCAACTGGTTGCTTAATAAAATCGCGCCCAGCAGCATAAAACCCGAAGAAATTTTCATCTTGTCCCCCAATTATTAAATTATTGTGCTTCAATTTTTCTTAAACCATTTCTAGATTAGCGCAGCTTCGCCACATCTGCCACGCTCACCGGATCCGCGTAACGGTTACCCATGTTGGTACGGACATAGTTTGCCACGGCGGCAATTTGTGTGTCGCTCAAATAAGCGCCAAAACCGGGCATGCCACGTCGGCCCTGTAATACGTTGTAGACCAGATAACCCGAGGCCTCCACGCGTGGATTTTTGGCAAGCGCCGGATACATGCCCGCGCCCTGCGCACCTTGGCCCTGAGGCATATGACAGCTTTGACAAATCGCGCCGTATATTTTTGCACCGTCTTGCTCAACAAAGCGCCCGCCTTGAGAGATTGGCGGCAGCACTGGCTCATCGGCATGCGCAGAAAGGGCGGCAACAAATAACCATGCCGCCAGCCAAGGCGCCAATCGAATTAAAAACGAGCGGCGGCGTGATGATGGGTTCAGCTTCATGTTGAATGGTCTCCGGTCAGGCTTTCGATTTAATTTTCACGTGCAGGCGGCTGATAGCGTCAAGTGCTGACAACACCGCGCCTTCCTGCCATGCGGGAATCAGCGAGGCGTGTTCGCCCGCCAGCACAATTCGCCCATCAATCTGGCAAAGGTTCTGGTAATGCTTTTCCCGCGCGGCATCACTCCAATTGCCGAAACAGCCGTTGGTAAACGGCACACGATGCCAGCCGACGGAAACGCCGGTCTCAAACTCCTGCAAGTACTGCGGATGAATTTTTGAGCCGTAATGCACCGCCAGACGAACGCGTTCTTTTGGTTCAAGGGAGGTGAATTCATAAGCGTTTGGGCCCCAGATATAGCCGCCTAGCATGACGCCTTTGCCGGGATTGCCGAAGCCGGTGGAAGGGTAAGACACCATTGAAATCGGTAAATCGGTGTACGAAATTCCGCCATAAATTAAATCATCCTGCTCCCAGAAGCGGCGCTTAAATTGTAGCCCGACTTTCACGGACGCTTCATAAGGCACCGCTTGTATTGCGTCCAACATAGGTGTGGCAACATTCACATCAATCTGGCTAAGAATAGAGAGCGGGATGGTACACACGCACCAATCTGCTGTCGCTTGCTGAACACTGCCGGTGCTCCCCGCGTCGGCATAAGTGACGGTCACGCCGCGTTCACCTTGCTCGATTTTGGTCACCTTGGCATTGAACTGCACCAAACTGGCGACTTCGCGATAGATCGCTTGCGCAATTTGATCCATGCCGCCCACGGGCTGAAAAATTGCGGAGTGATGTGATTGGTCATTGCCCTCTGCCAGGTGTCGCCAGAAACCCGATTTTATTATCTGATCCAGCGCGAAGGGTTTTGACGGCACGGGTGAGGGCATCAAACCGCCCCCTGGCAACACATCATAGCCGCGCCGGTTGCTGGATTCGACACCCGTCGTATACCGATAATCTTTATCCAGTGCGCCCCAGGTTTTCAACGCTTCACGCAGAACTTCTTGGTCTTTACGCGTCATTGCATTGTCCAGCTGATTTTTGTTTACCGCTTTGCTGAGCAATTCTGAGACGTGGCCCTGAAAGTCGGCGTGTACGTGGCGAAATCGCTGAGGTACTCCGCCATAGGCGTTTTTTGAATGCAGATAAGCGTTGTAGTTGACCTGCATGAAAGGTTCTAGCGGCACCTTCAGGCGCTTGGCGTAGTCGAGAATGCCATAGTGGTGGTAAGGAATTCGCCACGGGCCGGGATTGATATACAGCCCTTTGTCGAATTCGCAACGCTGGGAGTATCCGCCCAGCTCTGTATATTCATCTCCGCCACGTAGCGTCCAAGCACGGCCTCCGGCACGGTTGTTGTACTCAAGCACTTTGACTTGATAACCCGCATTGCGCAATTCATAAGCCGCCACCAGACCCGCAACCCCGGCACCCAGAACTAAAATCGTTGCGCCTTTAGGCGCTCCTTCAAGTCGTATGGGTCCCGAATACGGGGACGCTTGGGCAAAACCCAATGATGTCATCGCATGATACATCGCGCTACCACCTGCCACTTTGCCCACCATCGCCAACAAGTCGCGCCTGGTTAAAGAGGTTTGGACTGCGTTTTCGTTACTCATGTTTTTGGTAGCCTGTAATGGTTGATCAAATTTGCGAAGCAATTTTTGGTCAATATCTTGAAACGCTTTCGCGTAACTCGGTGCCGGCTAGGCTCTAATGCTCATTAGCAAAGCGCGTGCCACTGATAAAAGCATAATCCTATCTCTACGGGAAAGCTCAACTGATTGATTACGAAAGCTGATCTGGATTTGCCCAGCATGCGTGGCCGCGTTATAATCGAGCGGCTGTAAACCTGACACATTGAATACCCAGAATGGCTGACATGCGAAAACGTTTCGTAATTGGTAACTGGAAGCTCAATGGTGGACTTGATGCAAATGCGGCATTGCTGGATGAAATTAATCTTGGTGTCGGTGCAGGTAGCGCCTTAAATCAGAGCAAGTGTTGCGGTGTTTGTGTGCCGTCCGTGTATCTGGCGCAAGTGCAGAGCCAGCTTGATAGAAGCGTTGTAAGTTGGGGTGCGCAGGACGTAAGCCGTTTTGTGACCGGCGCGTACACCGGCGAAGTTTCTGCGAAAATGGTGGCCGAATTTGGTTGCCGTTACGCGATTGTGGGTCATTCTGAACGTCGGGCAGTGTTTGGCGATTCGGATGCAATGGTTGCCGAAAAATTTGGCAATGCAAAAAACGCCGGATTAGCGCCTATCTTGTGTCTGGGCGAATCCTTGGATGAGCGCATTGCAGGCCACACTGAAATTGTCATCATGCAGCAGTTACGCGCGATCACAGACCGATTCGGCGTAGCAGGCTTAGATGGAGTAGTTTTGGCTTACGAGCCAGTGTGGGCAATTGGTACGGGAAAAACGGCCACGCCCGCAGAGGCCGAAGCGGTACACGCGTTTTTAAGAGCGGAAATTAGTAAGCTTGATCTGGAAATTGCGGCTGTCACCCCCATTTTGTATGGGGGTAGCGTTAAAGAATCCAATGCAAAAGAATTGTTTGCGATGCCCAATATTGATGGCGGTCTAATTGGTGGCGCATCGCTGGTAGCGAAAGAGTTTTTAGGAATTTGGCATGCGCTCTAGTTTGGTTTTGAGCGAAATCGAATTAATTTGGTTCTCGAGCAACGTGGTTAGGAAAATGAAATGTTGGTAAACGCTATTTTAATTATTCATTGCATCTTGGCTTTGGCCATTATTGTGTTGGTGTTGCTACAGCATGGTAAAGGTGCCGATATGGGCGCGGCTTTTGGCAGTGGTTCAGCGGGTAGTTTGTTCGGGTCATCCGGGGCGGCGAATTTTTTATCGCGCTCGACCGGAATCTGTGCCGCTCTCTTTTTTGCAACCAGCCTTGGCCTTACCTACTTCCACGCGCCTAAAATTGGCGGAGGGGTAATGGGAGGTGGTGTCATGGATGGTGTCTCAACACCGGCAGCTAAGACGGACCCGTCTAAAACAGATGCCAGTGGGATTCCTGCCCCTGCTGCACCCCCAGCTGCGGTGGGATCGGTGCCGGTAGCGCCACCGTCGATACCGGTGCCCGTGGGCGCTGGCGATGGAAAAGCCGAATCAAAATCGCAACAGATTCCGAAGTAAAATCAAGTAGTAGTGTGTGCTGTAGTGAAGCTCAACACATGTAATGCCGTCGTGGTGAAATTGGTAGACACGCTATCTTGAGGGGGTAGTGGCGAAAGCTGTGCGAGTTCGAGTCTCGCCGACGGCACCAAGTTTTGAAGTGGATTAGTTGAATTGGTTGATGTTTCCTCTATATCGGTGGTTCCTCCGACATCTCAGTTTGCAGCGCTAAAATTTGGCGTTTTTTGATCTTAAGCGTTGTTGCGTCGAAGCAATGTGCTTTAAAATCTGGTGGATCTCCCTAAAAGCCTCAGACTCAAATCCGTGTTTCAAAACTTCCCGACACCGCCCATCAAGTATGTTGAATAACTACTTCCCGATCCTGATTTTTATCATTGTCGGCCTCGCTATCGGCGTGCTGCCGTTGGTGATGAGTAAAGGGTTGACCGTATTGCTGGGCAACGATAACCCGGACGCCCAAAAACTTTCACCGTACGAGTGTGGTTTTGAAGCTTTTGAAGATGCCCGCATGAAGTTTGATGTGCGTTATTACCTTGTTGCCATTTTATTTATTTTGTTCGATCTTGAAATCGCATTCATGTTTCCGTGGGCAATTGTGTTGCAAGAAATTGGCTGGTTCGGGTTTGGCGCGATGATGGTCTTTCTCGGTATTCTTGTGATCGGCTTTATTTATGAGTGGAAAAAGGGCGCGCTCGATTGGGAATAGCGGTATTTTAATTTTGCATGAGCTGAAACCCTTGAATGTTTTTTTTCGTCTTCGTATGGTCGTTAATAATCCGCTTGATTAGGCACATCGTTTCAAGTCCATAGTCTTATCATCACGCTGGAATTAAGATTGCGTAGCGTCGAGTTAATCTGCCGCACAATCCATTGGAGAATCATCATGCCGGACGGCAGCAGCGTTGCAACGAGTGCTTCAAATAGTGCTCTGAATAGTACGTCGACCAGCCTGACGCAGCAAGGCTTCGTCACCACCTCAATCGACTCGCTCCTGAATTGGAGCCGCACGGGGTCTATGTGGCCGATGACTTTTGGTCTCGCCTGTTGCGCCGTAGAAATGATGCACGCCGGTGCTGCGCGCTACGATTTGGATCGTTTTGGTATTGTCTTTCGGCCCAGCCCGCGCCAGTCGGATGTGATGATTGTGGCCGGTACCTTGTGCAACAAAATGGCCCCCGCACTGCGTAAGGTTTATGACCAGATGGCTGAACCGCGCTGGGTGATTTCGATGGGCTCGTGCGCCAATGGAGGCGGCTATTATCACTACTCATATTCGGTGGTTCGTGGCTGTGATCGGATTGTGCCGGTATACGTATATGTGCCGGGCTGTCCGCCGACAGCGGAAGCGCTGCTGTATGGCATTATTCAGTTGCAAAACAAGATCAAACGCACTAACACGATTGCGAGATAAGCCTTATGTCCGCAAAGTTAGATGCCCTGAAAGCCAATCTGGACGCCGCTCTTGGAGCTGTCCCCGGCGGCGGTGAGTGCAGGATTACGCTAGATCGAGAGCAGATTATTGTTGATGTGAAGGCGGCAAATTTAGTAGCCGTCATGTTGATGTTTCGTGACGACGCCACGCTGGGATTCAGCCAGTTGATCGATGCGTGTGGCATGGATTACGCCGAATTCGGTGGTGCCGAAGACAGCAGCAAGTCAGGTTCTCGCTTCGCGGTTGTTTATCAACTACTTTCCATGCAGCACAATTGGCGGGTTCGCGTGCGCGCCTACGCTGCAAACGACGATTTCCCTTTGCTTGATTCGGTCATTGGCGTTTGGGCGGCGGCAAATTGGTACGAGCGTGAGGCATTCGATTTGTATGGCATCGTGTTCGACGGCCATCCTGATTTGCGCCGTCTGCTCACCGATTATGGCTTCGTCGGCCATCCGTTCCGTAAAGATTTCCCGGTATCGGGCACAGTTGAAATGCGTTACGACCCGGAACAAAAACGCGTCGTATACCAGCCCGTCACTATCGAGCCGCGCGAGATCGTGCCGCGCGTGATTCGGGAAGTGCACTATGCCCAGGGTCTCGACAGAACCACAGGCGGCAAATAGCCATGCCAGACATCAAAAATTACACCATGAACTTTGGTCCACAGCATCCCGCGGCGCACGGTGTGCTCCGTTTGGTATTGGAGCTGGACGGTGAAGTTGTGCAGCGTGCCGACCCGCATATCGGCCTGCTGCATCGTGCGACTGAAAAGCTCGCTGAGACGCGCACCTACATCCAAAGTGTGCCGTACATGGATCGCCTCGACTATGTATCGATGATGGTCAATGAACACGCTTATGTGATGGCGATTGAGAAGTTGGTAGGGGTGGATGTGCCGGTCCGCGCCCAATACATCCGCGTGATGTTTGATGAAATTACCCGCGTGCTGAATCACCTGCTTTGGCTTGGCGCACACGCGCTGGACGTCGGTGCGATGACGGTGTTTCTATACGCCTTTCGAGAGCGCGAAGATTTGATGGATTGTTATGAGGCGGTATCCGGCGCGCGTATGCACGCCGCCTACTATCGTCCCGGTGGTGTGTATCGCGACCTGCCGGATCGCATGCCGCAATACACGACGATGCAGGGCCGCAACGCGGAAGCGATGAAACGTCTGAACGAAAACCGGCAAGGTTCATTGCTCGATTTTATTGACGACTTCACCCGCCGCTTCCCAAAATATGTCGATGAGTACGAAACGCTGCTGACTGACAACCGCATTTGGAAACAACGTCTGGTTGGCATTGGTGTGGTCTCGCCCGAACGCGCTCTTCAACTCGGATTCACGGGTCCGATGCTGCGTGGCTCCGGTATCGCGTGGGATTTGCGAAAAAAGCAGCCCTATGAAGTCTATGACAAGATGGATTTTGATATTCCCATCGGCACCAACGGCGATTGCTATGACCGGTATTTGGTGCGTGTACAGGAAATGCGCGAGTCGAATAAGATAATTAAACAATGTGTGGATTGGCTGCGCGCGAATCCCGGCCCCGTGATTTCAACCGACCATAAAGTTGCCCCGCCTTCGCGCGAAAATATGAAGGCGAACATGGAAGAGCTGATTCACCATTTCAAACTCTTCACTGAAGGCATGCACGTACCGCCGGGCGAGGTTTACTCAGCCGTCGAGCATCCAAAAGGCGAGTTCGGTATTTATCTCGTATCGGATGGCGCAAATAAACCTTACCGCCTGAAAATCCGCGCGCCGGGTTTCCCGCATTTGGCGGCACTCGATGAAATGTCGCGCGGCCACATGATCGCGGACGTGGTGACGATTATTGGTACGCAGGATATTGTGTTTGGTGAAATTGATCGATGAGCGCGATTGCCCAAAAAGTCATCAACATTGATGAACTCAAATTCGAACATTTTGAGCAGGGCGAAAAATTCGCCTCGGATTCCGCGCGCATTGGGCCGCTGCTGGGAGCGAAGGATTTAGGCTATTCATACGACGTAGTGTCGCCCGGTAAAAGCTCGTGCCCGTTCCACAGCCATCGTGCTGAAGAGGAAATGTTTTTTATCGTGAAAGGCGAAGGCACACTTCGTTTTGGTAACGAAACGCGAAAAATTCGCGCGGGCGATTTTATTTGTTGCCCCACGGGTGGGCCCGAAACGGCGCATCAAATCGTGAATGATTCCGCTGCTGAGTTGGCCTACATTTCGGTTAGTACTATGATGCCTGCCGAAGTTTGCGAGTATCCGGACTCAAAAAAAGTCGGTGCATTTGGTGGAACAGGTTCGGAGCGGCTGCGCCACATGACGCATTACGAGCATGGCGTCGAATATTGGAAAGGTGAATAGCTGTGTTGTCTGATCGTGCCAAGCAAAAAATTGATCGCGAAATCGCGAAATTCCCAGTGGAGCAAAAACAGTCTGCAGTCATGGCTGCGCTCACGATTGCGCAGGATGAAAACGGCTGGTTGCCGAACGCCCTGATCGATGCAGTCGCGCATTATTTGGATATGCCCTCGATCGCGGTTTATGAAGTGGCAACGTTCTACAACATGTACAACTTGAAGCCGATGGGCAGGCACAAGATTACGGTGTGTACCAACTTGCCGTGCGCGCTGTCGGGCGGCGTGGACGCCGCAGTATATTTGAAGCACAAGCTTGGCGTGGATTGGAAAGAAATGACCGCTGATGGAAAATTCAGCGTGGTCGAAGGCGAATGCATGGGAGCTTGCGCGGATGCGCCGGTGCTGCTGGTGAATAACAAACGCATGTGCAGTTTTATGTCTCAGCCGAAGCTCGATGAACTGATTGCGGAGCTTAAATAAAATGGCAATTTTGAATTACGGGCCGGACGCTGTTTTGATGAAGGGTTTGACCGGTGAAGTCGATAACTGGCGCTTGAAAGCGTACGAGTCGCGTGACGGTTACGCGGCGATCCGTAAAATTTTAAGCACGGGTATGAAGCCGGAAGACGTTATCGCGGAAGTCAAGAAATCCGCATTGCGCGGTCGTGGTGGCGCGGGTTTTCCGACCGGCTTGAAGTGGAGTTTCATGCCCCGTGCGTTCCCGGGCCCGAAGTATCTGGTGTGCAATTCTGACGAAGGCGAGCCCGGCACTTGCAAGGATCGCGACATTCACCGCTATAACCCGCATCAGCTGATTGAAGGCATGATTATTGGTGCCTACGCGATGGGCATTCCGGTTGGCTATAACTATATTCATGGCGAGATTTGGGCTGAGTACGAGCGTTTTGAAGAGGCGCTGGAAGAAGCGCGCGCCGCGGGTTATTTGGGCAACAATATTTTGGGTTCGGAATTTTCGTTCCAACTACACGCCTTTCATGGTTATGGTGCCTACATTTGCGGTGAAGAAACTGCGCTGCTCGAATCGCTCGAAGGCAAAAAAGGTCAGCCGCGTTTCAAACCGCCATTTCCCGCTTCTTTCGGCGTGTACGGCAAACCGACGACGATTAACAACACCGAAACCTTCGCTGCCGTGCCGTTCATCATTCGCGAAGGCGGCGAAGCATTCCTGAATTTGGGTAAGCCCAACAATGGCGGCACCAAGCTGTTTTCCGTCACCGGCCATGTTGTTCGTCCCGGCAATTACGAAGTCAAACTCGGTACCCCGTTCGCGAAATTGCTTGAAATGGCCGGCGGTATGCGCGGTGGCAAAAAGCTTAAGGCGGTGATTCCCGGCGGCTCATCAATGCCCGTCATCAAGGCAGATTTGATGATGGCCACCGACATGGATTACGACTCAATTGCCAAAGCCGGATCGATGCTCGGCTCCGGTGCGGTGATCGTGATGGACGAAGATACCTGTATGGTCAAAGCGGCCGAGCGGCTGGCCTATTTTTACTATGAAGAGTCGTGTGGACAATGCACGCCGTGCCGCGAAGGCACTGGCTGGCTGTATCGCATTATCAGCCGTATTGAGCACGGCCAAGGCCGTGTCGAAGATCTCGACTTGCTGCTGAATTTATCGGATCAAATTCAAGGCCGTACCATTTGCGCGTTGGGCGATGCCGCGGCAATGCCGGTCAGAGCATTCGTAAAAAATTTCCGCGAAGAATTTGAATACCATATCGCGAATAAGCGCTGCATGGTGAAGGCGGGCGGTTATTCGTCAGCCGTCGTGCATGAGGCGCTGGCCATGGCTGCTGAATAAGAAACCAAAGAGAAATGATCAATCTAGAAATCGACGGCAAACAAGTTCAAGTTGAAAACGGCTCCACCGTGATGGAAGCCGCGAATAAACTCGGGATGTTTGTACCGCATTTTTGTTACCACAAAAAATTAAGCATCGCGGCCAATTGCCGCATGTGTCTGGTGCAGGTTGAAAAGGCACCAAAGCCTTTGCCTGCTTGCGCCACGCCTGCGACGGAAGGCATGAAGGTGCAAACCTCATCGGAATACGCCAAAAAAGCGCAAGAAGGGGTGATGGAATTTTTGCTGATTAACCATCCACTCGATTGCCCGATTTGCGATCAGGGCGGCGAATGTCAGCTACAGGATTTGGCCGTCGGCTATGGCAATGGCGCATCGCGTTATCAAGAAGAAAAGCGGGTGGTGGTCAACAAAAATTTAGGTCCGTTGATTTCGACCGATATGACCCGCTGCATTCATTGCACGCGCTGCGTGCGATTCGGCCAGGAGATTGCTGGCGTGATGGAGCTGGGTCAGGCGGGGCGGGGTGAGCATTCGGAAATTCTGGCTTTCGTTGGCAACACGGTCGATTCGGAATTGTCCGGAAACATGATCGATCTGTGCCCGGTCGGCGCGCTAACTTCGAAGCCATTTCGTTACTCCGCGCGCACCTGGGAATTATCGCGTCGAAAATCGGTATCCCCGCATGACGGTCTGGGCTCGAATTTGATTGTGCAAGTCAAACAGGATCGTGTCATGCGTGTGTTGCCGCTTGAGAACGAGACGATCAATGAATGCTGGCTGTCAGACAAGGATCGTTTTTCGTACGAAGGGCTGAACTCGCCGGAGCGCCTCACCAAGCCGATGGTGAAGACAAACGGCACTTGGGCTGAGGCAGAATGGCCGGATGCTTTGCAGGCTGTTGCGGATGGTTTACAGAAGGTGAAAGCAAAACATGGTGTGGATGCGGTAGGTGCGTTGGCCTCGCCACACCAAACACTCGAAGAATTGTATTTGTTGAACAAAGTGATTCATGGCTTGGGTTCGAACAATATTGATACACGTTTGCGCCGTTTGGATACGAGCGCCGCTGGAAAAACTTCTGGTGCGCCGTGGCTCGGCATGAAGATCGCCGACATTGCTGCGTTGAAGAGTGTGTTGATTGTCGGCTCTACCTTGCGTAAGGATCATCCGCTGATTGCTAACCGTTTGCGCCAAGCTGCAAAAAAGGGTTTGCAAATAAATCTGGTCCACAGCGTTGACGATGACTTGTTGATGCAGGTGGCGAATAAATCGATCGTAAGCCCGAGCGCGATAGCGCTTACCTTGGCCGCGATTGCGAACTCGATGGCCGAAATTCAGGGTTCAGATTTGTCGACAGAGATCGCTACAGCGATTAGCAGCGTGACCGTTTCGGATCAATCAAATGCGATTGCGAATAGTCTGCTCGGCAAAGAGAAATCGGCAATTCTGCTCGGTAATTTTGCGCAACATCATCCAGACGCCTCAACGCTGCATGTCTTGTGCCAAGAAATCGCAAGACTTTCGGGTGCGACATTAGGATTTTTGGGCGAAGCCGCAAACAGCGTGGGCGCGGCAATCGTATGCGGAAATGCTACCTTTGGCGCGCTTTCCGGAGCAAAAGTTGCCCAGCAGCCGCTCCAGGCGTGCATCTTGCTAGGCGTGGAGCCAGAATTGGACTGTGCAGCGCCTGTATCGATAACGAACGCATTGAAGTCTGCTGAGTTTGTGGTGTCGCTGTCGGCATTTCAAACTTCGGCGATTAATTATGCAAACGTGATTTTACCGATCGCGCCATTTACAGAAACAGCGGGCACCTTCGTCAACACCGAAGGCACGGTGCAGAAATTTAATGGTGTGGTGAAACCGCTCGGTGAAGCGCGCCCTGCATGGAAAGTTATTCGCGTGCTTGGCAATATGCTGGGGCTGGATGGCTTTGATCAGGATAACGTGGATGCGATTCGCAACGAGATTGCGCCGGACTTGCAGGCATTTGTCAGCGCTAAATTGGGTAACGAAATTCAAAGTACGTCGATCGCGATGCCAATCGCGGCAACGGGAATTGAACGCATCGCAGAAGTACCGATTTATGCCGCCGATTCGCTGGTTCGCAGGGCAGCGTCGCTGCAAAAATCAGCGGATGCTAAAAACGCAAAAATTGCATTTCTGTCCGGCGATATCTTTGCAAATCTTGGCTTGGCGGATGGCGCAGATGTGCGAATCGTTCAAGGCTCAGGCACGGCAATATTAAAAGCAAAGTGCGACACAAGCCTGCCGTTTGGTTGCGTGCGTATAGCACTAGCCATAGCCGAAACATCGGCTCTGGATGATTCGTTTGGTGCAGTGGTGGTTGAGAAGATCTCTCTGGCTGCGGCGGCGGAATAAGCCATGTTCGAAGCTCTCCATTCAACACTCGATTCCAGTTTCGTCAGCGCTCTCGGACCCGCGATGGGTCCGCCCGCTTTTGCGACTGCGTGGGCGCTGGCAAAAGTGGTGGCGGTGGTAGTACCGCTGCTGATTTTTGTATTGTATTTTCAATTGGTCGAGCGCTGGGTGATCGGCTGGATGCAGGTGCGTCGCGGCCCGAATCGGGTCACGTTTTTTGGCATCAAATGGCTCGGCGGTTTTGCTCAGCCGATCGCGGATGCGCTGAAGTTATTGCTGAAAGAACAGATCGTGCCAACGGGCGCGAATCGCTGGTTATTTTTATTGGCCCCGGCGCTGTCTGTTGCGCCGGCCATGGCGGTTTGGGCAGTGGTGCCGTTCATGCCCGGCTGGGTGATCGCGAATGCTGATGCGGGTTTGCTGGTGGTACTCGCATTGACCTCGATGGGTGTTTACGGCGTCATCATTGCTGGCTGGGCGTCGAATTCCAAGT
>JBBRZG010000002.1:0-83063 GCA_038236905.1 Burkholderiales bacterium | reverse complement strand
CCCGCTGCTCATGCCGCACACCATTTCAGACAAGGCTTACCATCAGGCCTCGCACTACAATGCTTTGCGCAAAAACGTCGAAAGCGGCGCGTATTTTGCGTGTGTGTCTGATGCGACGCGGCGCGATCTAGTTTCGATTTTTCCTCAAGCTGAGGCGCGCGCCGTCACTATTCACAATATGATTTCTCATCATTATTTTGATGAAGATTCAACGCCAGTTCGCATCCCCGAAATAATTCGTACGCGGCAAAATGCGAGTATTGAAATTAAACGCACTACCGCAAGCTCGCTAGCCGAAAAATCGCCAGCAATTCTGTCAGGCACCACGCAGACGAGCGCGCATAACGAATCGGTTGCTGATAAGGAAGAACAGGAAGACGCGTCAGGTATCGCAACCAAGGCACTCGACTATCTCCTCATCGTGTCCACCATAGAACCGAGAAAAAATCACCTCACGCTGCTTTCAGCGTGGGAACAAATGCGAACCGAAGGCTTTCCCCAACTAAAGTTAGTCGTTGTCGGCATGCTTGGTTGGGATCATTCGCCTATTGTAAAAAAATTCCGCCCCTGGCTGGAGCGCGGCGAAGTGTTTATGCTGGAAGACGTACCCGCACCCGAATTAAGACTGCTTTATAAACATGCCCGCGCCACAATATGCCCCAGCTTTGGCGAAGGTTTCGACTTTTCCGGCGTGGAGGCCATGCGATGTGGTGGCGCGGTGGCGGCATCGGATATTCCCGTGCATCGCGATGTATATGGTGACGCGGCTGAATATTTCACACCTTACTCGGCTCCAGACATAGCAGCAGCAATTGCGCGTGTTGTAGGCGCTTCCGCAGATAGAAGAAGGGCTGAACTTGTCGAAAACGGTGCCACTGTATCTGCGCAGTACATGCCTGAGAAAATCTTGCCTCGTTGGCAGGAGTTTTTGACCAGCTTGTCAACGGATTAAGCGTTTTGCAATCTGTTCTAAAATTCAAACCACACCTCAAAGAAAGTAAGTAATTGATGCAAGCCAATAACTTCAAGGTTACTCGCGATGATGTCATCTGGTGCTACAAAAATTTGCTAGGCCGCGACATCGAATCCAATGAGGTCGTCGAAGCACACCTCACGGCTGGATCTTTCAAGCAACTCGTAGAGATTTTTGCTGGATCTCATGAATTTACATCGAGGTTCAATGGGCAGGGGCCGGTTGGGTTCAGTGGCGCTTCAAACTTGCCACCCGTAGTGGAAACGCTTAATATCGAGCTGGTGGCAAACGCAAAAGACTTGGGGAAATGCGCGGCGAAAATCAAGACTGCGTGGGAGCATATGGGGGATGAGACTGCCCACTACTCCGTCCTGAGCAATGACGTATTCTTACCTGACAACTTACACGACTCCATCCATAGCTTCTGGGCTTCCGGCGAGCCCGAAGCAGCTCAAGCTATTAAGGCGCTGGATCAATACGGTGTGCGCAACTTGTCGGAAAAAGTATGCGTTGAGTACGGCTGCGGCGTTGGCCGCGTCACGGTCAATTTTGCAAAGCATTTTAAAACTATTCATGCGTATGACATTTCGCGTAACCACCTCAAACTAGCAGTTACGCGCGCCAAAGAGCAAGCCGTTTCCAATATTGAATTTCATGAGTGCTCAAAAGATTTTCGAGTAGCCATCGAGCACTGTGATTTCTTCTATTCGGTCATTGTCCTTCAGCACAATCCGCCGCCCGTGATACTCGAATTGATACGGCTTGCACTTAACGCACTCAATTCTGGCGGCGTTGCGATGTTCCAAGTCCCGACATACATTGTCGGCTACAGCTTTGACCTGGGGGAGTGGCTTGCAACAGATCACGCGCTTGACATGCAAATGCATTGTGTTCCGCAACATGCCGTCCTAGATCTGATTGCGGCATCGAGCTGTCGGTTACTTGGCATACGCGAAGATGGCTGGACGGGTGCACGTAGCCAGATGGTATCAAATACTTTTTTTTGCCAAAAAAAATAGGCTCTACAGCACAAGGAAAGCAGGATTACTCTCGTGGCCAGTTTTATTAAAAAGCACGCGTTCTTATCGAACGGCAAAGTTTCGGCAAGCTTTCTCCGGTCTTCTTGAGTTAGCTCTAAAGCAGTAGATGTCAGCCGAAAAGAAAACCCCGCTAGCTTTTCGTATCCTCACGAAACTGTTTGGAGATTTCCTTATTGACGCCGCCTACAGAGGCGTGCTGGGCAGACCTCCCGACGAAGCTGGATTCTTAGCGCAAAGAAGAGTCTTTCGCGAAAATAACGATCTTCCACAAATGCTGCACACCCTCGTTAACTCCGGGGAATTCGCGGCAAAGATGGAGGTTTCAACAATCCTTGCCGTGCATAAATCTGCACATCAAAGTCACTTTAAGCAGCTTGCGCACTCGCCTGAAACAAGTAAAAAAATCCTTCTACTAGGGAACTGCCAAGTGCGCGGTTTGGCGCGTCTGTTTCGCGCCATGACGGGTGATGGTGAAGTGAAGGCGATGGTCATGCTGCCAGAGCTTGTGAAGCGCTTCGAATTGCGCGACCTTGCAATTAAGGCTGCCATTGCTGAGAGCCATTTCATTTTTGTCCATCCCGATGAAACTACCCATCAACTTATCAAAAACAACTTTCCCGAATATCACCATAAAGTACGGTCTATTCCGAAAGTTAGTTTTGCCGGTTTTCATCCGGACGTTGACTATGTTGACGACGCTAAAGGTGATCATATCCGCGGCCCACTTGGAGATTATCAATCGTCACTCGCCTTTTTTGCATGGCAAAACAACCTTTCGAAATCGGAAACGTTTGCGCTTTTTTCTGAAACCGTATACGAGCGGCTGGGTTATTTTGAATATTGGAGCGCCGCGAAGGAAATGCTGTTGAGAGATGGTGAGCTTGCAGAATTTCCGCTTGACCGGTTATTTGAGAAATGGTCAAAGCGCGGTTGCTGGATGTATTCGATGAACCATCCTAAATTACATACTTTGGCAGATATTGCCCGGATCGCGCTTGACCGTGTGGGAATCAAACCCCTCCCAGCCGTTGAAGAATTTGTTGATGACGAGATGAGTGCTGAAAGTGTTTGGCCGGTTTACCCAGAAATCGGCGCTCGCCTTGGGCTCGAGGGACACTACTTTTTCAAACGCGCCACCCCCTTTGAGTTTCGCGACATGCCTGTACCGATGATGACGTTGGCGCAATTTATCGACGAATCATTTGAGGCTTATTCAAAATACGAACGATCTGAACTCACTTGTCATCGATTGAAATCCGGCAGGTTTGAAAAGCTTCTTGCCCATATCAAGGGCGCGCATCTATCAGTGACGCCAGAAGGCGCAACCGTCGGGGATACTAGCGATTTGAATACGCCAAAAAATACACCTCCTGACCCGCAAAAGGCAAACCCGTATTCAGGATTACCAGACTACCAATTTTGGCGTAGAGCCATTGAACGCTTGCCGGCGAGCGCTGTAAATCCGGTCGTGCGCGCGGGTTTTGACTTGAGCCGTGAATGCAAAGTGGCGACCGCCGGTAGCTGCTTCGCTCAGCATATTTCACGAACGCTGTCCAAGCGCGGCTTTAACTATTACGTCACCGAGGGTGGCGAAAATATAGCTCCGCATGAGGCGACGCGCCGCAACTTCGGCATCTTTTCGGCGCGCTTTGGTAACCTCTACACCGCGCGGCAACTCTTGCAACTTATTGAGCGCGCATATGGCCATTTTTCGCCGATGGAACAAAGCTGGACACGTGCCGACGGGAAACTTGTAGATCCATTCCGTCCACAAATTGAGCCTGATGGTTTTGATTCAATCGAGGCACTGGAACAATCGCGACGCGATCATTTCGCAGCCGTTCGCGACATGTTCGAAAACCTCGGCGTATTTGTATTCACGCTAGGGTTGACTGAGACGTGGCGGAGCATTGGCGATGGCGCAGTGTTTCCACTGGCGCCGGGGGTAGTAGCCGGCGAGATGGACCGTGAGCGCTATGAGTTCGTTAACTTCAACGTGAACGACGTGGTGACCGACTTACAACTCTTCATTGATCGATTAACGGCCATCAATCCAAGCGCAAAAATGATACTCACCGTCTCGCCTGTGCCGCTCATTGCCACGTATGAAAACCAACATGTGCTGGTGTCAACCACGTACAGCAAGTCGGTGCTGCGAGCCGCCGCGGGCGAAATATCAAAAGCAAATACGCAGTGCGATTACTTTCCTTCCTACGAGATCATCACGGGCAACTACAACCGAGGGCAATATTTTGAAAATGATTTGCGCTCGATCCGGCAAGAGGGTGTCGATCATGTCATGCGCATCTTTCTGTCGAGCTACGCAAACGAAAACCCTGCAAGCACAGAAAATTGCATCGACCAGCAGGAGCTAATGCGCGAGATGGCGCGTGCCAATGCCGTGGTGTGTGACGAAGAGGCCATAGACACCTCGGCAAAATAGAGAACATCTGGGATAAGCGTTGCCTCTTTTTTAGATCCGGACCTTTGATGACTAAATCAAAAGGCCTAGCACTGAAGCGCCTTCACAAGCATAAATGCTTCGAAATGCACGCCAGCTGGCGTGTCATGCTTTTTATATTTCGCTAACGAATTGGTAATCGAAAGACTGTTGATTTCATCGTGCGTGTGCAGTTGGCCTCGCGAACAATGATTCGATTCTCGACCGATTTGACGCCAATGTGTCGGCGATTTCCATCAAGTCTTGGTTCGTCAGTTTTGTTACGCCATTGATCTCGGCAATCTTATTGATGATCGCTTCAATATTGTCGTTTGCCTGAAATGGGACAGGTTGCGCCGACGAGTCTGTCACAGCTTGCGAGCGGTTCTGATTCTGTACGCGTGTCCGTTCAGAACGTTCATGGCGCGCTTCAAACGCATCGAATGCACGATCAGCACAATTCGCCCATGAAAATTTCTTTGACTGCTCTAGGCCCCGCCGGCGCAGCTCAATTAAAAACCCATCGTCGGTGAGCGCTTGATAAATTTTTTCGGCGATTTTGGCGGGATTGGTGGGATCAAACATCGCTTCTGACCAGCCGATCACTTCGGGAAGGCTTGTCACGTTCGAACCAATCGTGGCCGTCCCGCAAGCCATCGCCTCAAGTGCAGGGAGACCAAATCCTTCTGCAAGCGATGGCAGGACGAACAAATGACACAAGTTATAAAGTGCCACCAGATCAACATCGACAACGTGGCCTGGAAACACAACCTCGTCAGCACCAAGCCCCGATTTCTCGGCCAGCAGCCTGGCTTTCGACACGGCTTCATCTGAACCATTGCCCACAATGGCGAGCTGATAATGCTGACGAAGTTCACGCGGGAGCAATGCGAAAGCTGAAATGAGGCCCGCTTGATTTTTACGCGAGTCAAAGGAGGCGGTGTACAGCAGAAATTTCCGCCGAATACCGTAGCGGCTCATTAATCGCGCAGCTCTTGCCGGGTCAATCGCCGTCGGCTTAAACCGCTCATCAGCCGCAGAAGATATATTAACAACAGCCTCTGCCGCACAGCCAAGCAGGTCAATGCCCTCCAGGCGAGTAAATTCCGAGATCGCAAGTAGCAGTCCGGCGTGCTTAATATTTTCGATCTTGCGGTCGTAATAGTCGCGGCTTTTCGAGTCAGGCAAGTACCGTGCGCTGTACACCAATGGTATGAGGTCGTATAACGTGACGGCAGTTTGACTGCCGGGAAAGAGTTGTCCGACTGACGTTACCACCTCCTCGACAAAACCCTCAAACAAACTCGTCACGTGGATGAAGTCTGGCCGCAGCGACGTCAGGAAATCTTCACGAACAAGCTCGGCTGCCCTCACCCTTTCTGGATTTGCGGTACGCGTATCGATGTTGGCGGGGCAATCAAAAGTTTTGATCCGGTCATGTGGAATAAGCCCATCAAAGGCTCGTCTAACTTCAGGCATGCTCTCAGGCATGAGCGCGGAAAGTACGATCCATATTTCATGATTTCGCGGTTGTGCGGCCATTGCGGTGGCGAGCGACATTGAGTAGCGTCCGATGCCGCCGCGTTTGCTTCCGGATTGGCAGCTTTGCAGATCAATCACTATTCGCATTACGCGCCCCGCTCTTTACGTCTAACCAATCCGGTTTTTAGCTGAAAATAAATATCTTGCGCAAGTGGCGAAAGCTGATTCAGTTTTAGCGCTGGCACCTGCTTCATCTTGACGACAGCGGAAGTTTCGCCCGGTTTCGCGAGCAGACTTTCGACTCTTGCCAGTTGGGCTTTCTGGCTGAGACTTAGCGCGATAAGTTGACTTTCCAACCGATGAAATTTTTGCTCTACGATTGATTGGTCCAACGCCTGGCGGCGCATTTTTGCGCCGAGACCTAGCAGAGGGCGCTTTTGCAAAGCAACATCGTCGATGGTCGATTCAATCTGACGGAGCATTGATCGACGCGCCTCGCGCTCTACAGATCGGCTGATGCCATTTATAACCTCACTCCTTGGAAGACCGGATTGAAGCTGCACCAGATAATTTTCAAGCCCGTCCGCATCCGCATCCCGCGCCAACAATATTTGATAAAGACCATAAATGAAACCGCGGTTGCCGCGCCCGAGAAGCTCTGCCGAAGAAACCGGCAGACCCGGCGTGCCCTCATTTCCATCGCCTGCGCTGATGACATTATCTTGACGTGCAGTTTGCGGAGGAGGCGGAGTAATGACGGCGCCTCGTTCAATTTCGAGCGCGATTTCATTTCTAGACTTGAATTCATCCGAGCTATATATTTCATTCAATACGTGCAGGCGATCCACACTCTGGCTTAGTTCCGCCACACAACGTGTCAGCGCTGCGCCGTCAACGGGCCGTAACAACAAGGTTTGATAAGCGCAACTCACGAAGGCGTGATCCTGATGAGACATTAATTCCGCCAGCGTCCTCGCAGCGTCAAGTCCATCCATATTTGCATTGCGCGCTCTACCCTCGGCGGAACGCCGTAGCTCCATCAGCACCTCTACCCGAGAATTTCCCGCAGCCAGCATTGCGGTATAAATATTGAGCCCGGTTTCATCGACCGCGCGGCCGAGCATCGCCCAATAGGCGTTACGCACAAATTGGCGGTCTTCGCCCTGCAAAATTTCGCCGAGTGTGAAAAAAATATCCGGGCTCGGCACCTGTGGCTGAGTTGATTCTGGTTGCGCTAAAGTCGCCATAGTTTTTTCAGAAAGTTTTTTGCTGCCCGATTAAAAGAAGACACACCAGAATTTCTGACACTAAAAACGTCAGACTATGGCGCTTCGTACATCCATCGCAAAGTTTCCCGCAGTGGAATAGTCGCTAAAACACCAGCAGCTGCATCCAGTTTTTGCCGAGAGCCAACCAATTTTTTCACTTCATTAGCCCTCACGAATTCAGGATTGACGCGGATCTCTGGCGAGTACCCCGAAATTTCACGCATCATATCAATAGCCTCCAGCAAACTATGACCCACACCCGAGCAAATATTGAAGGCATCGCCGCTAATTAGGTTCGAATTACGCTGAACCAGCCGGCGATAGTATTCGGCCACATTTCTTACATCAGAAAATTCGCGCACCACATCAAGATTTCCAAGCTCAATCAACGGCGCACGCCGCTTGAAGTGATCAACTAATTTAGGCAGCAGGAAATTGATCGACTGTCCCACCCCGGTGTAGTTAAAAGGTCGGACGATTGTAATCGGCAGCTTGTCAGCCCACAGCTTCGCAACGTATTCCATCGCCAGCTTGCTGACGGCGTAATCATTGGCAGGTGCGGCAGGCATGTTTTCATCAATGATCTCAACATTGGCGTTACCGTAAATGTTGGCGCTGCTCGCCAGCAAGACAGCGCGGGGCACAACATTCAACTTTGATGCGGCCGCGAGCAGATTGCGCGTGCCTACAATGTTGGTCCGGTAGATGGCATCCACATCGCCGTGCGCAACGAAAGAAATGCCGGCGAGATGCACGATGACGTCAGGCTGCACCTGGCCGATCGCTGAGTCGACGCTGGCCAAATCAGTTAGATCACAGCTGAAAATTTCTTCAATACCATCGCCGGCGGTGACTGGGCTACCAAAAGCCAAACCAAAAATGTCGTATCCCGCCAGCCGCAACTCAGCTGCCAAATAACTTCCCGTAAAACCTTCAATACCGGTAATGAGTGCACGTGCCATTTTAGAAGGAAGTGCCTGTTTCGTTACGCCGAATGTCCGCCTCGACCATCATTTCGCAGAGCTGCTCTAACGATGTTTTTGGCTCCCAGCCCAGTTCCCGCTTCGCCTTTGAGGCGTCCCCGATCAGAAGGTCTACTTCGGTTGGGCGATAAAATTTAGGATTGACACGCACCAACGTTTTATTACTCTTGCGGTCTATGGCTTCCTCGGCCTCAGCGCTGCCTCGCCAAACTAAATCGTACCCTGCGGCCATGGCAGCCATCGTCACAAAATCTCGCACTGTCTCTGTGCGATTAGTCGCCAGCACATAGGTGTCGGGCTTTTCGGCTTGAAGCATGCGCCACATACCATCCACATATTCTTTCGCGAAGCCCCAATCACGCTTGGCATCCATGTTGCCCAGCTCGAGCACATCCTGTTTACCAAGCTTGATCTTGGCAAAGCTGTCGGTGATTTTTCGTGTCACGAACTCGCGCCCGCGCAAGGGAGATTCATGATTAAACAAAATGCCGCTCGCTCCAAAAATATTGTAGCTCTCGCGATAATTAATTGTCATCCAGTGCGCATACAGCTTGGCCACGCCGTACGGACTACGGGGATAGAAAGGCGTACTTTCACTTTGCGGTATCGCTTGAACCTTGCCAAACATTTCCGAGGTGCTGGCTTGGTAAAAACGAATATTGGAATTAACGATACGGATCGCCTCAAGCAGATTTACTGCGCCGATACCGGTGATTTCAGCAGTCGTAATCGGCTGGGCAAACGACACGCCCACAAAACTTTGCGCGGCCAGATTGTAGACTTCCGTGGCACCAGTTGATTGAAGCAACCGAATGCTTGCGCTGAGGTCAGTCAGGTCATATTCAATTAAATGGAGATTAGTATGTTTGCTGATGCCCAGCTCTTCAATGCGCCATAAGTTAACCGAACTCGTGCGTCGGAAAGTACCGTAAACCGTGTAGCCCTTCTCCAGCAAAAGCTCGGTCAGATAAGCACCATCCTGACCGGTGATGCCGGTAATAATCGCTTTTTTCATTAAGCTCAACCTCAAACAATTTCAATTTCAGGAAAAGGAAAAATAAACTTTCCTCCACTTGCCAAATATTCCTTTTCGCGACGAAGTATTCCATCTTTAAAATGCCAAGGAAGAACTAAAAAATAGTCAGGCTTCATTGCTTTTGCGTCGGCCTCAGAAATAATGGGGATGTGAGTTCCGGGCGTAACTTTGCCAAATTTCTCGGCGTTAACCTCGGCAATAGCAGGTATGTCGTTTGCAGTTAGTCCGCAAAACTGGAGCACCACATTACCTTTTGTTGACGCGCCATAGCCCAACACTTTTTTGCCGTCAGCATTCAGCGCTCTGATGAGACGTGTCAAATCATCACGATGGCGAAATACGCGTTCCTCAAAATCCCGATACGGACGCGGCGTGTTGAGGCCCATGCGGTCTTCCTGATCCAGCAGCCAATTAATCACCGCATCGTTGGATTTGATCGACTTATTAGATTGCTTGGCAGCCGTCACCGCAAAACTGCCGCCGTTCACCGAGTTCATCACCACATCCACCAGCCGCATTCCAGACTTCTCCAGAATCGTTTTGACGACGGCAAGCGAGTAATACTCAAGATGCTCATGACAAATGGTGTCGTATGAATTCATGCGCAGCATCGACGGCATATAGCTCTGCTCAAAATGCCAAATGCCGTCATCAGCCAAGACCGACTCAATCTGTTGGGCGAATGTGATCGGAGAATCGAGGTCATAAAACATCGCGATGGATGTAACGATCCGAGCGGGTTGCTTCTCAATGGCGGAATAGGCATCTGCCGAGAAAAAATCGGGCACCAGCGAAATTTCAGCCGGGTAATATTCTGCGAACTTCTTACCAGTGGGATCAATACCAATGCGTTTAAGCCCTTTGGTTTGATAGGCTTTCAGCGTCGTCGCATCATTACTGCCAATGTCGACCACCACGTCGCCCGCTTTAAGCACCGCCAGTCTCTCAAGATAGGCCACCTTGTCCGTCAGGTGAGTAACCATTGATTGATTCAGTCCTGAGCGATAACCGTAGTTATCACCATACATTTCCGAAGAGTTATAAGTGTGTTTAAGTTGCAGTAATCCACTTTTAGGGCTCCAAACCAGCTCAAGTGGACCAACGGTTACGTCTTCCTCAGCATTGTGCGGAAACACGCCTGTGAGCGCTTGATACCCAAGGTTTAACACTGACACCAGATTACTGTCGCCGCCAACACGACATTTGCTAATTTCTGTATAAGAACTCACGCATTACTCCTTCAACCATTTGTTATTGATAATGACATCAAGCAAATTTGCCGCACTTTCTTCCCATGTCAATTTTGGCATTTGTCGCGTGTCCGGAAGACTCCCTGCTTCGTAAGTCTTGAGCCATTGATTCAACTGCTCCGCGAGTTCGTCATGGTTTTGGTGATTAACGTAGGTTGCAAAATTACCCGCGATTTCACGGAAAACCGGGATATCTGAGCAAATAATGGGTGTTCCGACATTCGCCGCTTCCACGAGCGGCAAGCCAAAACCTTCACCTTTGGAAATAAACAATAACGCCTTTGCTTTTGTGTAAAGAAGTTGAATATCGTCGTCATTCGAACCTTCAAAAATAAAAAGCCTCTTGCCCAACTGAGGATGACTTCGGAGTCTTGACATTAAATCAGAGACCATCCAACCCTCTTTACCGACAATACAAAGGCTCAAATCCACACCTTCGCCCCATAATTTCTCCATAGCCGCCAAAGCAACCCCGTGTGATTTACGCGGCTCAATTGTTCCCACCATCAGCAGGTATTCCAAATTTTGCAGTTTGTCAGCGATTGCAGTGTCCGCCGCAACCGTAGCATTTATGTCTGACCCCAGATGCCAGTAACCTACTTTCGGTTTTTTAGTCGCATCTTGCGTGCTGCCGATGTAAGTCGTTACATCGTCGGCAACCGCATTTGAAATGCAGACAAGTCCATCGCTTTGAGCAATGGCATCTTCAAACCAACCGGTAAACCATTCTTTGCCGCCATCGACGATGTTGCCAGTCGGCAGTGTTATGGGAAGCAGATCATATATTGCGGTCACGATAGAGGCGCTGGCTTTCCTTGCAGAATCAAAGATCGGGAAAAATTCTTTATATCTCGCCCATGAGGAATCAAGCATGAGAAAAATATCGCCCGGTACGAAGGTAATCTCATGATCTGCGCGAACTGTGGGTAAATCCCGCCGTAAGACAAGGCCTTGGGTTTTCAGCCACTCCCCAGCAGGCCGTAAAACGCCGCTAATAAGCTCAACTGCGATCGGTTCATGTCCGGCAGCGTCTGCGCAGTACAGCGCATGAACGATTTTTTTTACTACACGTGGTATTCCGGTCTTGTGATCGGATTGGGCAATATGACTCACATCTATGATCACCCTTCGGCGCGCAAAGCGCGGGGGCGCAACCTGCTCCAGCCAATCGATCGCAAGCTCGGCAGCGCTAGGAATGTTGGCGCAAGACGTTAGCAGCGGCGCAAATGCAGAAATGTTCGTTTCGGGTTTCGTAAGCAGTTCGCGTGCGTAAAATTCGTTAATCGCTGCTGCGTACTGCGCAGCGCACAGTGCGGGCGAATGAAAATCTGAAACGTACTTTAGCCCTGCCTGCGACAGTTTCCTCCGGGCAGTGTCATCGGCACACAACGCGGCCAAGATTTTTGAAAGCTCTGCGGTTGAGGGATCAGGCTCTGTCTTGATAACGACATCATCAGGGTAGTCTTTATAACTTGCGTCGTTATTGACAATAACGGGCACGCCGTAAGCGAGACAGTCTAGGACACCTTTCGGCGTTCCTCCGCGACTTTTGGTGCGCAACTGCACTGCGACATCCGTTACCCGCAGGTACATCTCGAATTCCGCTTCCGCCAGGAATCCTGTGATGCGGACCCGCTGGGCACATGAGGATGCGTTGATGACTTCGCTAAGTCTGCTTCCAAAGCTATCTTTAGCTAACTCCCCAGCGAATACCAAATGAACCTTGGTATCTTTCGCCAGCGGCGACCGGTCAAAGGCTTCAAAAAGTCTATCGCCCCATTTTGTCCATGCTACATGCCCGAACGTGGCCACAATTATGTCATCGGGCGCGAATCCCAATTTCTGCCTCGCCTCATTTCGTTGTGCGGTTGAGTAGTACAACGGCAACGGCACCATCTGCGGAATGATCCGGTACGGTGACAGCCAGCCTTGTGGATAGCGTTCACGGGCGATCTCAAGATTGAAGGGCGAGTGCGAGATTATTCCCAACGACTGGTCGAGCAAACTTTTCGTACATGGCAGCGCAACTATAGTCGCCCAGTTTGGGTCCTGAACAGCTTGAATGGGGGCCGAAAAACGTCGGGCTTGTGGTCCATGCGCAACGAGCATTTCAAACGCAAAACTTCCAGTGTCGCCCAAATTAAAATCCATGTATGCAAACAGACCGCTTAAATAAGCGTCATGCAAACCAACAACGCCTGGAAATTTTTCAATGAGGGGCAGCATATGAGCGTGGAACTCAGAATTGCCAAACTCATAAAGAATGGCGTCGTAATTCGCCGCGACTGAACCAAACAGATCGACATCAAATATTCGGAACGAGGAGGTTAATATTTCATCGCTGATTTGATAATGATCGGTGAACAAATCAATATCAAAATGACGGGCTAAAAACGGCAGGAATTTAGCGTTGTAATCTGCAATGCCTGATCTGCACGGCGGAAATGGCGATAGAACCGCCAAACGTTTTTTTGGGAGCCATCCACTTACAGCAGTTTGCACGCCCGCCTCACGTGCCCTATTGCCGGCTTCCTCAAACGCATCGCGCGCCAGGCTGGCCGTATTGCTCCAAGAAAAATTTTTTGCGCGGTGAACACCATATTGGCGAAGCTCATCTGCAAATTTTTCGCTGGTAAGCACACGGCCAATGGCGTCACCAATGGACTTCGACAACCCTGCATCGAACATGGCATCCGATCGCACAATGATTTCCCGTACGCTTGAGTTATCGGCCCCGAGAACCGGCGCGCCGCATGCCATCGCTTCCAAGACCGGCAATCCAAGCCCCTCGTAAAGTGAGGGGAAAATGAACACGTCACAAGCGCGGTAAAAAGCAACCAGATCTGTCTCGGCGACAAAACCTGTAATCAGCACATCCTCTTGCGCCAGCCCTGCCGCTTTTGCAAAGCTGAGATACATCGTCTTTCGATGCTCTTCCATGGCGCAAACAATCACCAGCTGGCAATCTTTCCGCAACTCCGCCGGGATCGCAGCGTACCCCTCAACAGCGCCGCGAATGTTTTTTCGATGATCATCGCCGCCCGTGTACAGCACGAATTTATTCCGCAATTTATACCGCGCCGCCAGAGCGCGTTTGTTCTCCTTGTGGTCGACAGCAGGCGAAAAATGTTCGGCGATACCACCATGAATAGTCGTAATTCTTGAAGGCTCAATGCCGAGCAGATTGATCGCGTCCATGCGCGATGACTCGGATATCGCCAACAAGTGATCCGCTTTTCGTAACCACGCAAGGCGAGCAAAATACCAGCGTCGAAAGTCTTCATTCTGGAAATAGTGATCCTTAAACAAGAGGGGGATCAGGTCGTAAAGTGTTGCGGTTAGCAGCTGCCCCGGTGCTCTCTTGTTCGCGGCTGGCAACGCCACCCTCTCGCCAAAGCCTTCAAAAACATGTGACAGATGAATCACATCTGGCTTGAGAGAGTTAATAAATGTCGACAGTGCGACACCGTCCAGCGTATCTTGCACGCCGCCGTTAAAGTCACGCGCTGCACCCCAAGCGGGCAACGGGGGAATTCGCAAGACCCGACTCTCACTCAACGGTTTCAAATCAACCGCAATCGGTAAGTCGTTGGAAACAAGCGCATGAATCTCATGCTCCGGTGCAAGCTGAATCAAATTTGAGAATAATGCGTAAGAGTAACGCCCAACACCGCGCGGGCCCGATCCGGGCGTCTGACAGGCTTGAAGATCAAACAGGATGCGGCTGGAAGAGAATTTAGGTCCGCGCATTATTGAGCCCCGCGGCTGTCCACGACTCGATCTCCCGCATCAGCTGCTCTTTTTGAACATAGCGTAAAGGTGGCTCAACCGGGCTATCAAGGCGGGCTTTTATTGATTCAACGTGAGCGGCGATCATCGTGTTGGCCTGCCGCGCAACGCTCTCATGCAAGTTGGTAACGGCAGCCTCAGCTTGGTTAAATCGCCGGCCTACATCGCCACTAAATGACGCAAACCGGTTGTCCAATGCCGCCATGACTTGCCGATCTGAATCACCCAGCAACGCGGTGAGCTTTGATTCCATTTGCTCTATCCGCCGGTCATTCGCATCATTCATTGTGCGCATCAGGTTTTCCAGCGTTTGAAGTTTTTCTTGAATTGCGTTGCTCGTCTGGGCATGGCCTGCACTCGCGCGTGCAAGTTCGTTTTCAAGCCGGTTAACCTGCTGCTCGATTCGCGTTAATCTCACTACCGTGCTGCGGAATCCCCGGCTGCGCACGGGCGGGTGAGCCGCAATAAATTCACGTAATCCGGCAATATTTGTCTCAACACGTTTGCCTTCATCTGATTGCGAAATTTCAAAAATAATGTCCGCCTTCGCAATCCCTGCGCGCAGCCGGGCTAGGTAAAACCCCTCACCTGCCTCGTCCGCATCCCTGCCCAATAAGCACTGATAGGCCGCGCGAACGAACGACATATCGTGAAGGTCTAGCAACTGATTGACGTGATTAATATTAACCATAGGAATCTCGGCGAAGGAGGAAATTGCGAAAGAGAAAATTAAGGGCGATGAATCTTGAGTGCGAGCACCGTTTTGTGTAAATAACATGCCCGAAGGATCGGACGCGGTCGCCATGGCGGTGTCGCGATCAGAGGGCAGATTCAAAAAACGGGCTTTCAACCCGGATTGATTCGTTAGGTTTTTATGCGTCGGATGACCCCATCCTACCCAGCTAGCAACGCGTCGAAGCGGCGAGGTTAATCGCCAGGAAAGAGAGTCGCCAATCACGGAAATCTCGGCTTGGTGCGCCTCGATTTGCAGCAAATAACAATCTATCTCCTGTCGTAACAGCCGCTCCTGTGTATGAGCCGCTGCGACCTCCCGTTTGCTATCACTAATCTGATAATCAAGTAATTCGCGCGCCTGCTTTTCAGCACTGAGCGCGTTACTGAGTTCAAGCTCGCGCTTCAATGCTGTACGCTTATTTTCCTCGGACGCGTCATTTTGCGAAGTAAGTTGTTTGGCAAATTCACTTCGTATACTGTCTTCGCGTTCAATAAAAGAGCGGGACCGCGAATTCAATTGGTGCCGCAGATCCTCGTGGAGACGAATAATATTTTCGCTGTGCGTTCGCTCCTGATTAACCATCTGAAGCAATTGAGCTTTCAATTCAGCTTGAGCCGCATCAATGTCTCGCTGGGCCTGCTCCACCAACAATTGCTCACGAATGCCCGCGGCTTTGACTTGCGCTGCCACATCATTCCGCGCCTGTGCTGCAACCTGCTTCAGCCCTTCAGCGTGAACGCGATCATTCTCGATGAGCTTAGACACCATGGCTTTGCTCTCGGCTCGTAGCGCGTCGATCTGTGTTTGCAGCAATGCTTCTCGGTCCGAGATTGCACGTAGATTAGCGCGGATTAGTTCCTTCGTGCTGGATTCAAATTCAGCGTGCGCTTGCACTAATTGCGCTGCAAACTCGCGTTCCCTTACCGCCAAAGTGTTTTGAAGTCCGTTCACTTGATTCCGAGCAGCTACCGCTTCTATGCGATCTGCCGCAGATTGCTCACGCAGCGATCCAAGGCGGCGGGCAGATTCTTCTTGCGCCGTAGCGAGAATACTAACGAGTTCCTGCTCGCGGGCTTCTGACCGTTCCCTCAGTTGGCGCTCGCGCACCTCATGTTCGTGAAGCGACTTTGCCAATTCGTCTTTGGCACTATTGCGACAAGCCACGGCAGTCTCTATTGCAACACGCTCACGCTCTGCATGATCCACCACGATCGCGTTTAACTTTTCGACTTGTTTATTATGCTGATCTGCCAACACGCGATGAACACTCGTGCTAGAGGTGCCGCTGATTGAAAAACTGTCAAAAACATTTGGGGGAGCCCGAAACGCGTTCCTCAGTTCTTTCTTTGCGTTAGAAACGTAAAAACGATTCAGCCCGTCAAAATAAACATATGAATAGCCATAACCAAGTAAGAGTGGCTCCCATGTTTCGTATGATTCAGTTTGGGTAAGCGGTAAGGTGCTTTCAACGACCACAATCCACGGCCGTACCTTGGAGGGCTTCCAACCTCGTAATACTTGTTCTTCCAAGCCCTCAACGTCGATCTTCAGCCAATGGACATCTTTGCGAACAGATGAATTAAATATGCTCGCCAGCGTTACGCATGGCACATCGATTTCAACAAGTTTGAATCCACGCTCGCGATGCTGCTGCGCTATATTTTTATCAGCGGTCGAAATCCCCGTATCCGGAATCTCGTAAAACTTGATAATTCCTGCTTCGGCACCGACGGCCGTTTCAAGCACGGTCTCATCGGGACGCTGTTTGCGGAGTAAGGCCGCGTAGTGATGTGTGGGCTCGACGTGAACCCCGCGCCAGCCTTTTTCGTAAAACGCCAAGCTTACCGAGTCGAGGATCGGATCTTGTGCGCCGACGTCGATATAGCGCCCATTCTGCACATGCCCCACTGCCCGCCAGAGCATGACATCTTCAAAATTTTGGGCGTAAGAAACTATCGGGGATACTGTCACGCGAACCTTTGACCTTAAGTTTTGTGAGCCCGCAAAATCATTCGAGGCCACCGATCTTCCGAGGGGGCCCGCTAATTACCGTTTATGATTTTGCCTCAGTCTAGCTCGATCCATCAGTTTACGTTCCCAAGTCCATTCCTGCAAAACCTAGATTTTTTCGGCTTAGCTGAATTCGAAAAAAAGCCCGGCGAGCCGGGCTTTTTTTGTTCCCTACCAACCCGCCTTACATACCAAGCTTCTTTTTAATCGCGTTTAATTCACGCTCAAGCCGCTTCATTTGTACGTCTTTTTCCTGAACGACTGCCTCAAGCCGCTTCATCTGTGCATCTTTTTCCTGAACAATCTCGCTCAAGCCTTTAATCGCAGTGAGTGCTACACCGCTCGCGTCGATTGTTGAAATCGATTTATCGTCATACCCGACGTTGAATGCCTTCATAAAGTCTTGTGCCATCGGGCCGATATGACGTACACCAGCGGACTTTTCAGCAATGTAGGTCCAGGTACTGACAGGTAAAGCCGCGACTTTAGCGAGAACACTTTTAGCATTCACCGCGCTGAAATCCATCTTAGCGGCACGATCCGAAGTGGCGGTAAATCCAAGCGCGCGAACGTTTCCCGTCACGGTCGCGCTTCCGGCACCAGTTTGAATCGTTGCCAAAATAGAGCCGCCTGCCCCAGCATCAAATTGATTAGTGCTATGAGCGCCACCTTGGTAAAAACCAATGCCGCCGTTAGTACGCAAATAGGCAGTGAACGTTTGCCCGCCCAAGCCTTGATTTACACCCCGCAATGCAATTTGTTGCACATTATCGCCAGGGATTTCGATCCGGCCACTCAATCCTGGAAGTGCGAGTGTGCTACCGGTTAATGTCATCGTGGCCGCACCACCTGTGCCCGGGTCAAGCGCCAAGTCGGAATGAACGCCGCCCGTAAACCAAGCGAAATTACCGAATGATCGGTTGTAAAGCGTATTTGCTTGAACGCCGATACCGTAAACGGCTGGCCCCCATAAATTAATCATCTGCCGCACTTGCGAGCCAAAGTTGAGGCTGGTGTTGGTATTCAAATGCACGCCACTAGGTGCTGAGATATTAAACGAGCCCACACCATTCGCGGGCGTATATGCGGGGGAAAAGGTGCTACCCCAAACAAACGAATTCTTATCATTAGCAACCGCGCCCTCACCCAGCGCGACGCTAGACTCACCAGCCGCAGTATTCGAATAGCCGCCACCCACAAACGAATAAAGTCCCGAGGCAACGTTACCAAAGGTACAGGCACCCGTATCCGCGGTCTGACCGCCGCCGACGACGACCGCTGATGTGCCGCTTGCGACGTTACAGCCGCCCCCGCCCACAAATGCCTGAGCACCGCTTGCGGTATTCCGCGCGCCACCGGCCACCGTGCTGCTGCGAATACTTACCCCCGCGCCGCTAACACCCGCGACGTTACCCGTGCCGCCGCCAATCGTGCTCCACTTGCCGAATGCGCGATGATCGCGGTTGACGTCTGTTCCTGCCGCGCCACTACCGACACCGTCACGCCCACCACCACCAATGAACGAGAAATCTCCTCCGGCCAAATTGTAGCCACCACCGACAATGACTGACCGCGCACCATTGGCACGATTACCCGCACCCGCGCCCACCAGTGCATCCTGCGCAGTCGCACGGTTGTCAAAGCCGGCCAGTACTAATGAAGATGTGCCGTTGGCTTGGTTGGCCGTCCCCGCGCCTACAAAAGAACCCGCGCCACTGGCTAGATTGTTTGTGCCTGCCGCCACCGCACTGCTGGTACCTGTCGCCGCATTACCCCCTCCGGTAAAGCCGATCCAGCTGCCTGTTCCGCTTCCCACGCCATCTTTACGCAAGCTGGCTATGCCGCTTGAATTTGAAACAGTCGCTACACCGTCGATCACATTCGGGACAAAATAGCCGACCACAGTAGAGCCTATAGCGGCTGCGCTTAGATCCCCTCTCCCGGTGAGTGACAAATCGTCATTGTTACGCACCACGAAAGAGCTGGCGGCTTCGGGCATCGCGTATGTTGTGGCGGCACTCGGCGCGATGGCAACATAGCGATGAGTGGCCGGGCCGACGGCGACCGGCTCGGCCAAAATCAGCATGACGTCCGGCAGGGAATTAGATAGGCTCGCTGATAGCAGCTGGTCTGCGCGTAGGCCGAGTAAGCTGGCGCGAACGCTGGACGCACTATTGGCACCCGCCTTTATTTGGGCATCAAAATTCGACAGAATCCGATCAACAATACTGACGCGATTGTTCTCAATCGCGAATAGTGCGTCGTTCGTGGAACCGATGCCAATGCCGGCCTCTTGCATCGTGACCGCGTGTGCTACCGACACAGTTGCAATCATGCCTGCACTGGCTAACAACGCCGCTAATACTCCTGAAATCACTTGTACCTTGCGCATTTTATTTTCCTTTTGTGGACGAATTGGCGCTACGTTAGGTGTTCTAACCTCGATCCCGCCGACTTTCGCATTTGAGTATTAGAGAATAATCAGTGGATTGCTATACCGTGATCAGGGTATCGGGATAAGTCTGATGCCGAGGGATGAGAGCGCTAGGCCGCGAAGGCTCTATACCAAAACTATTTGGCTGCCAAAAGCGGAAATAATAGCCACAGGAAGTAGCGTTTAGGCCGAGAGGTCGCTCAATCGGCACTGAGGGTGCTGCATTGGTAAGTCATACCCGTGAATCCGGACAAACCAAGCTAAATGATGCGCTTTTGCGCACGCTAGGAGTTGTGTTGTACGTTCAATCAGTACGCCACGTGAAAAAATAAAGAACAAATGCGTAGTTTGAGGCTACGCAAATAATAGATTTGTGAGGAAACTTGCCAAATCTGCTTTGCCAGGCGGAAACGCAATATAGTCCCAAAAGTTTTGAGCGTAGGCGGCTTTATAGAATTCCTCTTTTGTGAACATGCGTTCCCCGGTGATGGCAAATATTTGATATCCCAGCGTATGAAAAATTTCAAATATGCGGTCGGGGGCCTCGTGATACCCCAAAAAAGAAGCCGCCCCACATTCAAATGCGACGATAGGGCGAGACGCCTCTAGAAGCTGACTTGCGCCAACGAATACATCGAGCTCGCCGCCTTCAACATCGATCTTGAGAAAGCTAATTTCACTGCCTAGTGGTATTAGTTCATCCAGCCGAAAAACACCTACTTTGATTTTTTGAAATTCACTCGGAACGTCGTTGTATATGCGACGCTCTTTCAGGCCAGATTCTTCCGGCAAGTTTGGAATATAGGTGAAGTCTGCAACTTCACGCTTGGTGGATAACGCAAAAGGCAGCACCACCACATTGTTCAGGCCACTGGCGTAAATATATTCGCTCAATCGGTTTCGGATCACCGGGATGGGCTCAAATGCGTAAAGTAGGCCAGCCGGCCCTATTTTTTTTGCCAAAGGAATAGCATGTCTTCCAATATGGGCGCCGATGTCAATGACAGTTGTGCCCTCCAGATCCAATTGGCAGTAAAACGCCTCTAGCCTCGCTTCAAAGTCCATCTCGTTTTCCCACAAACTTTTTCATCAGGGTCGCCTCGTATTTGCTCGATGTCTCTAGGATCAAAATATGAACACGCTAACGCGTTGCTGTTTGGTCCAGAATATTGACGCGTGTGAGCTCCACATTTCCGGCTCGAACAAAACAACGAATTTCGAAGTCGTTTATCAACCCGCCCACAGAGATATCAAATGAATGTATCAAGGCGGTACTGGCTAGGCCACTTGGTTTCGAGCTTGCGTCTTCAGTAGGCTCGAGAGTCACGTGTCGCACGTAAAAAACCCGCGATGCGCCATCCGATAAAAAATCTATTATTAGTGTTGCCGATTTATCAATCGCCCGACCGAACAATTCAATTCTGTATTTGCCGGGGCCAAGCGCCCAATATGGCCCATGCATTAGGTATCCGCGTTTATCCATGTTGAACAATGATGGCCCCACATGAATACCGACTTCGCTGCTAAAGTCATAGCCTGGAAATAAGGCAAGTGGAAATCGCTGTTGTTTCTCAACAACAGATTTAGCAAATGCATTCACGACTTCCGCACATTGTTTCCAAGTACGCTTTTGATATTCTGCCTTTACTTTTGATTCAATCGAAGCGACCTTTTCTGGATTTAAACACATTTCCAATATCGCATTTGCCCAGGCATCCGCGTCCCATGGAGATAGATATTTAACGAGATCGCCGCCGACCTCGGGCAACGAGCCTTTGTCCGAACTTATCACCGCCTTACCGTGCACAAGCGCCTCCGCTACCGGCAATCCCCACCCCTCGTACAACGAAGGATAAACGCAAAAAAACGCGTTACGATAGAGCCAATTCAAATCGTCGTCCGAGACGTGGTTGAGCTGTACGATCAAGTCCTGCGTCATTGGGTCGAGCTCAATGTCTTTAAGTAAATCTCCAACCCCCCACCCAGGCATACCGACAAAAACCAATTTTGGTAGGGTATCTTGGTGCCCTTTTTCGCAGAGGATACGGTAGGCCCGATAAAGTACTTCGTGGTTTTTGCGTCGCTCGATCGTAGAAACAAAAAGTAAAAAACGTAGCCCCTTTAGCGCTGCGGCTTCTTTCGTTACCTCAACATTACTGCCAGGCAAAGTGTCGCCCAGCGGCATGACGCAGGTGTCTACTGCAGGTGCCCCCGATGACTGACACAGAGCCAAATAATCACTTTTAGTTTGCTCCGATATGCACAAAACCCCAGCAGATCCCCATGTTAACGATGAGAAATACTCTCTAAAACGGGGGGCGACATCACCCACGCAATATTGTGGGAAAAGCACGGGAATGAGGTCGTAACAACAGGTGATAACGTGCACTCCCCGTTTTTTCTTGATCGTAAAAAATTCGTTCGCGTAGGGCTTATCCCAGTCTAGCCCAACTGAAATAAGCACATCGCCCGGTCGAGGCTCCATTGAAAATTCATTTTCGTATGGAATTGAAACTTCCATGGCGCCCCCGTTATCAACGTCCGAAAGGGTTACGCTATCAGAATATCGCTCTAGCGCTCTTTGTAAAAACCGCCTACTCGATTCGAACGCAGGCGTCTTTGGCAAAATGGAGTCCATCACCGCATTGATAGCTAAATTAGTTTCCTTAAAATCAAGACGCTCCATGAATCGTCCGTCTTGCCATACACAACGCTTAAAGCGGCCATCCCCAAGCAAATCCTGAAGTGCCTGAGCCAATGACTGCTCCACCCTGACAATGCCGACCGCTGGTCTCGACCATTCAGCGCTTGTTGTTACGTTCATCCAGACAATAAAGTCCGCGTTTAAACTCTGCAAGCTGGTACTCATGGGCGGCCGGGTAATTTAAGCAAGTCGGGCAAAGAGCGCAGTGTGTGTTCCCACAGTACCGCTTCGCGGCTTGGGGACTCCTGCACCTTTTTGTCGCAAGGCGCCGCGCTCATCGCCGTTTGTAAAGATTGTAAAAAATCACTCGGCCTATCGTTTACAAACAAGCCTTGCGCGCGCGTGAAAGGTTCGAATCCACGCATGGCTTTGGTCGTGGCAACAATGTATTTTTTTGCCCATAGCGCTTCGGCAGTTTTTAGATTCGTGCCCTCACCTTGAGTAATTGGCAAAACAATTACGTGAGCCGCGTTCAAGAGCCCTTGAAGCGTTGGTTCGTCAACCTCTCCGACCACCCTAAGCTTCGAAGTGATTCCAGCTATCCTTGATGCTAATCGATGGGATTGAATACTTGGCCCAGCGCTACCGGCCACGACCAACAATTGATCTGGCGCGATAGATCCGAGTCCAGCACCAAATATATCGAAAAAACCAGTTACGTTTGGCGGATACCCGCTAGCGCAATAAAGTGCAAATTTTTTGTTGTCAGTAATGCGACTCGCTGATTGAATCCCCGCAACTGTGACCTCCCGTTGATTCACCCCATTCGAAGCGACTACGCAACGCGCGGCAGTGAATTGCTTTGTCCATTCCAAATCTTGCTGCGACACACAACAAATAGCGTCAGCGTTTTTGATTGCAGACAATTCGCATTGCAATGCTTGATCCGAAGCGCCAGCGGCGTCAATTTCGGGAAGATGAGGCCTTAGAAGTGCGTACTTGAGTTTATGTTCAATGTTTTCCGAACCATAAATTATCTTGATTTCTTTTTTTCCAATCATCTTCCTGTAACGAAGCGCAAAATCAAAAAGCCAGGGAAGTTCTACATGAATGACATCCGGGGTGACGCTAATGTTATTCGCTAAGCGCGAAAAATAATCATCAGAACTCGCAAACAATCTACCGATGGCTAAGTCTTCCATGAAAAGTGTGTTTTTTACCTGCTCAGAGAGCACGTCGTCCGCAGGACAGCTTAGAAAGCCTGCTTGATTGTCGTATATTCGCGAACCGAGAACGCCGATCGATTGGACCACATGCCCAAGTGATTTGTACTTTTTAACGATGCTCGACAGCCTTTGCTGCCCACCGTGGCGCGGCTTGTCAAATGGAAACGTACTTAAGGTGAGCAAGTTCATACTCTATTGCGCCAGGTGATTAGGCACTTTTGGATTTATTTATTTCAATTTAAGAATCGGAAGATTTGAGCTTCCCAAGCCAGCCATAGTAAAAATTTCCGCGATTTTGGCGTCATCGTTTGCGAATTTCCAGAGAATCATATGCTCAAAAACGCCCAAACTTATAGACTATGTAAATACGACTGTATTATAAAAACCGTGACAGTAACGTTCTTAAGTAAACCTTTAAAAGCCGCTGATGCGCATCTAAATCCTATATCTCTACATAAAGAACAGTTGATATTTACTTCCTCAGAGGCTTGCTTCAAATAAATGTCATTACTTTCCCATTAGGAGAATGGGACCTTAGCCGAATCGATCAGCGAATCTAGCCACCCATATCAGGCCAAAGACAAGTCTCTGCCTCTTTGCGCGCAAACTAAACATTCACGTACTCTACGTTCCAGCCGTGTGTGTCGATGCTTAAATTGCTACGCTAATCTAGCGTTTGCGCCGCCGTAGTCGAGAACCAATTCAAGCACGGTTATATCCTCACGCACACTTTTGGTCTAAACGCCTTCGCTCACTTTGTGCGCGAGAGCGACCCAATTTTTGTCGATTGCCTCAACGGTGTTGGCTTCACCAACACCGTGCTCATCTTCAAGAGAATATCCAATAGCGGCGAAGACTTTGCTGTGAAAGTCTCTGAGCCTAATTGCATCACCAATTGTAAACAAACTACGCCATAGCCCCGGACGACGTTGCCAAAAGTGATTGTTTGTTGATGCCATCCGCAATTTTTCCAGCGAAAAGAACTCTAAGTCGACTCGATTTGCAATATCTTTACCGCCTAAATCTTAAAATACATTTTCAAGTGAATAATTCAAGTCCTCAACTAGATTTTCGTATTTGACCATAGTGGCTCCTGATTGCGCCCACCAGCTCGTGGTTACGCCGAGCAATGCTTGAGCTCGTGCGCTTTCGCAATAAGAGAGGAAGGCCGATGAAGATGGCAACTGGTTGTGAATTGACATTTCACCTCCACCCGCACCCTCAAGCCAGCGGGCGGTTTGTAGCTCACTTGATGAAAACTGTAGATTTGAAAGCAGAGTGTCTAGCGGATGACGAGCAATAGTAATGATGCGAAAGTTATGCGAGATAAGTAGATTCAAAAGTCGTCTGTTCTATTCCAGTGAAGCTGCAAAATGACTCGTTTAGGCAAATTTGCCCATTGCACGTCATTAGGATTGTGAACTGTGAGTTGGTCTAGATCTAAAGCGCTGGCCAGCATTTATCAAAGCCAATTATTCCCCGATCTTGGATACCTAATAAGCGCTATTCGCATTGAATGAGTTTCACGACGTCGTTTTAAAGCTCGCTAGCCTGCTTTGTAGCCTTATTTAGTAATCTGCACCACATTCAACAACGGATACGCAATCGAGAATACGACGTTCAGGAACTTCTGCAGCTCAGCAGCCGGCGCGTTCGAGACATAAAGCAAATCTTTGTCGTTGATCGCAAAGCCCTGCATCACGAAAAAGCTGTTTGGATTTTTTAAATCGATACGGTACACGACCGGAACCCGGTCATCCGCTGTCGTTGCGGGTTCTGCCGCCCATTTGAGCGCGGCTCTGGGCTCAAAGCGAAATATGAAAACGCCGCGCGCGTCTGAACGTGAATCCTGTAATCCGCCGCTTCTGGCCAGCGCCTGTGCGAGCGAAATTCCTTGCGCTTCGAACGGAATTTCTTCGTTTTTTCCGGTCGCCCCCAACGCGTTAAAACTGTTGGTTTGGTATAGCGCAGTGATGACATCGCCGCGAATCAGCGATACATTCTGGCGCGGGTCGCGAATGATCGTGTCGAGCGGCATCGCGAAGACATCTTTTCCGCGGGTCAGTTGGATCGTGATCTTGTTGACTGATTGACGGACGCCACCAGCCGCCGCAATCGCATCCAATAATTTTTCGCCGCTGGGCGACAGCGGGAAACGCAGGCTGGTATTGACTTCGCCGACCACAGTGGCGTTCAGCGAGGCGTTCTTTACCAGACGCACCAATACCTCCGGCTGATTGGCTTTACCGGTCAGTCGCTTGACGATATCGGCCTCGATCGCGCCCAGCGTCTGACCGGATGCCTGCACGCGGCCTGCAAATGGAATGCGGATAGTGCCTTCGCCATCCACCAGCAGGTCAGTGAGGGTCACTGCCCGCGTGGCAGACTGCGCGCGTGGATCTACCGCACTGGTGCTAAACAGCGTTGCGGGTGGGGCCTCCCAAATTGAGACCTCGATGACGTCACCTGCGCCCACGCGATAGCCGCTTTGAACCGCCGGCAGAAGGCTTTCAGAAAACAGCTTTTGTTTACGATGCTTCACCAATTGCTGCACCACAGACGCATCAACATCCACCACCTGAATCGCGCCAGAAGCCGCGCTGCTATTGACTTCTGAGGCAGTCGGGCCGCTGCTTGGAAGGTGCGCACAACCACCCAAAAAAATGCCTACCAAGGCGAAGGCAGGGGCACTAGCGAACGCTCGAAAGCGAGCAAATTGAGTCATTGGTAAGCCATTTTCAGGAGAAATCATTAAGGGAGAGACCAATGCAAATTGTTAAGCAGCCAATTACAGGACGAAGGTTTTATCACAAGCGTCAGAAATTTTACGTGAAATTCGTTCAATCCACGGGTGCCCGCTCTTTTGCGCCTTTTCGTTTACGTTGTATAAACGCTAGGCCGCACATTATCTGCGCGTCCGTGATCGTCGCAGCTGATTCAACGCCGGCTGATGCCCGAGTAATGCATTAACAGTGCCAAGCCGCTCATACCGATATTTCGGGCGCTAGCTGTACGAAGTGCTTTCTCTGCAAACTACAATCACGCAGCCAGAAACAGTGAAAATACCGGGTTAGCCTGTCGTTGCATCCGCACGGGAGCCAGGCCTATAAACGGGGTTTGGCGTATATCCAGTTTCGTCCACTGTGTTGTCCATATTGCGACCTGTTATGCCATAAAGAGCAAGGGCGACACCGCGTAGATATTCTGCCGTTCTATCGGCCGTCCGCCTGCGAACGCACAATGGAGCAATCCAAGTGGAAACGGAGAACCGCCACAACTAGGATTTAGAAAGCATGACCTATTTTTAGCTCAAAGGCAGCGACGGGAATTGGGAGTATCAATTAGCCCAAAACTTCGCCCGCGACAAACGTATTCGCGCGCTCATTCATTTTTGTTCTTTTGTAGTATAGGGGAAGCGAATATTTATCCCAAGTATCTTGCCGCTATGCTTGCAAAAATGTCTTCGTCATTGCCCGTTAAGACCCCTGGGTAGATGGTTACGTCTGAAAATCTCCTCGATGAAAATAACTCCGTAAGCTTGCGATGATTGATGGGCCAACTAAACCGGTCATAGTCATGTGCGGCGACCACGCCGCCTACTTTGACCTTCCCAAGACAAAAACTAATGATGTCTGGATCTTGTCCAGTGTGTGCATAACCATCGACGTATACAAAATCTAACGAACGATCTGGAATAACTTTCAGCGCATCACTAAATGACATTTTCAAGATTTGGGATTGCTCCCCAAATTCAAAAAGTCTTCCGCGAACAAGTTCAGCCTCAGCATCGTCGTGGTGATCACTCCACTTATCCACTGAGTATAAGAGATCGAACTTTCCCGATCTCAATAACGATTCCGAGAAGAATCCTTTGGCTACTCCAAACTCAGCCCCAACTGCCCCGTTTGGGAGGCAATAGCTCAAAAAATGCCGTCCAAATCGCAAAGGTAGAAGCTCGTGAGGAGTTCCATCAAGGCAGGTACGGATTGCGTCTTGAATCGACTTTAGATCAACGCTGGTGGAATCGATAGATTTATTTTCCGCTAAATCTATAGTTCTTTCAGACTCATTGTTAATCTGATGCGTCGCAATAGATTGCCTAAGCTCGCATCTATGGCCCGCCACAAGTTTACTGATTCGGTCGGACAGCCGATCTACATCGTGGAACTCGTTGTCGTCGATGCTCATATGATCGGTCACGTACTTGAACAACCTGCCCCTCGCCACAACAGATTGATTTTTATCACATTCCGCAGAGAGGCTTTCCAATGTGCCAGCAAACGATGTGCCGATAGCCTTCAGAGGTTTGCCGAGCAGGTATCCTGCCATCGCCAAGTTTGACGAAACGGTAATAAGCTCGTCAACAAAAGGAAGAAAGAGCTCGCTAAACCCTACTGAAATATCCGTTGGGAGCCACTCCAACCGCTTGTCTGAAAGCCATATCTCTCGAAGGGAAGATGGGTTTAACCTAGCTTTTAAATCAGCGTGAAATGTGACGATGAGCTTATCGGTCTTAAGGTTAGCAAGCGCCTCGTGAATGATGCTCGCGAGAGACCGCCTTTTCCCCAGCGCTCCTTCCCATGTCACCCACTGCTCGGCCTGCAAACTGAGCATCGATACTGTTCCGCCAGATGACATCTCAGCCATATAGTCACGAACTACCGAAAATTGAGAATGAAGCGATATGGCTCGAAAATAGTTTGCCTCAAAATCGTCAATATCGCCGTTCGATTCCTCTATCTCATCCAACGCAGTTTTGAGCCGCAGTGGCGTTGAGAGTGGGCCGTCTGACAAATGTCCCTGCACTGATAAGAATCGGCTTAAGGGATAGGCCAAACGAGGCAATGGACCAAACTCAACACTCAGAACTGGAACGCCAATTTCACTGGCCAGCCGCTTGAGATACTTGTTTTGAGATGTACTAATGATGAAGTCTGGTTTGGCGTCAGCTAAGATCTCGGTAATACGGCGAACGAGCGCGCCGTTGTCTATCGGCGAGTCGCTCGAATCAAAAATGTCCCGAGCATACGATTCGATACAGTAATCGCGATCTGCAAGAATTTCATTGTTGTACAGGGCGTAGACCTTTACCTCATGTGGCGTACGCTTTAGTGCTCTTGCCGACTTAAGCCCTTCCAATGCGAGAAAAATATTGCCCGCGAAGCCTGTAAAACTTAAACTCGAATCTTTGGACATTGCTCGAAGGATCGGATCAACAAAACACTGATAGTGACCGGATAAAAACAAGGGATCGTCGCGGAATATGCAAGGTTCAAGATAAATTAAAATTCGTTTGACCATACTCATATGGGCCTCATGTTCGCATTGTTCATTTAGTTTTCATTGTGAATTGCATAAATTAAAGTCTATGTCATATTCACGTACTTCAACCTGCCCTTGATCGCAGAATTCTGTTCCTTTCCTTTCCTTTCCTTTCCTTTCCAAAATAGTGTGGGCCGCTTCGCTTGTCTCTATATATGTCCTCGCCAAAGTTGCCATGCGCGGTGGCCGACTTTTTCATACGCGGTGTGTTCGCTGGGCGCGCGAAAATCACTGCGACATAATGCTCGCCTGACGCGTTCAACGTCTCGCCGAATTTGATCATGTCTCCAAAGCGCCTGAACGATAGCGCAACGCGATCACGCAGATATTTTGGGCGATAATCCAAGGATGTCTTTGTTTTAACCGTTTTTGCTTCCTTAAAGTCAAGCGCTGGAAGAAAAGTAAACATCGAGCGCGGTTCGCCAGCGAGCGATGATAGACCTCCATAAAATTCCAAAAAAATCCGCTTTGTCAAAAATTCTCATCGACATTACCCGGCTCGTCTATCGCCGCCTGAAGGGGAAACTTCCCACCGGGATTGACCGCGTTAGCTTGGAATACATTGCGCATTACGCGCCGAGATCAAGGGCGGTTCTCAGTCTCGGCCCGTTTAATGCAACGCTGTCGGCGCAAGACTCCGCCAGATTGTTTGCCGCACTTTCCGACCGAGCGTTGCCGTTTACCGCGCTCGGGCTGAGCGCGATCGTGAAAGCATTTTTGTGGCGCTGGGTGATGCGCGATGCGGATATACGCGGCAGCTATTTTTTTAACACCGGACACATGGGGCTGGAGGATAAAAATTACGCATGGTTGCTGCGCCAGCGGGGAGCACGGCCGATCGTGGTGATCCATGATTTGATTCCCGTCACGCATCCAGAATATTGTCGTCCGGGCGAACGCGAGCGGCATGTCACCCGCATGCGCTGTGCGATCAAGATCAGTGCCGGCATCATCGCTAATTCTCAACAAACGTTGAACGTCCTGGAAGATTTTGGGCGCCGTCACCGCATGCCGCTGCCACCTTGCCTGGTGGCGTTGCTGGCTGGCGGAATTCCCAAGCACGCGCTTGATGACCGCCCCATCACGGCACCTTATTTCGTCATTCTTGGCACGATTGAGCCGCGTAAGAATCATTGGATGCTGTTGCAAATTTGGCGGCGCCTGGTCGAGACGATGGGCAAATCTGCGCCCAAGCTGGTCGTCATTGGTCAGCGCGGCTGGGAATGCGAAAACGTGGTGGATTTGCTCGAGCGCACCACGCAATTAAAGCAATCAGTGATTGGGCTTCCATCGTGCAGCGACCAGCAGCTCGTCACTTACTTGCATCACGCCCAGGCCCTTCTGTTTCCGTCGTTTGCAGAGGGTTACGGCATGCCCGTCACCGAGGCGCTGTCTATCGGCGTTCCCGTGATCGCGAGCGATCTGGCGGTGTTTCGGGAGATTGCCGGTGAGGTGCCAGACTATATCGAGCCGCTTGACGGCAAACGCTGGCAAGATGTTATTGCCGACTACACCAATCCGCAAAGTACAGCGCGCGCAGCGCAATTGCAACGGATCAACACATTCACGCCGACTACTTGGGAACAGCATTTTCAAGCGGTAGATCATTTTTTATTGCGCCTTGAGCAGGGCAAACAATAGTGACGCAGCATCTGCTGCCCGGGCGCCGCACTTTTTTGTTTTTACAGGGTGTCAACACACCATTTTTTGCAAAGCTGAGTGATCGACTCGCCGCCGACGGGCACCGCATTTTCCGCATCAATTTCAATGCCGGTGACACTATCTATTGGGGCCGACGCAAAGCATGGGCGTTTCGCGAACGAATTGAAGTGCTGCCTGCATTCTTGAATGAAAAGATTCGCACGAGCGGTGCAACCGATATTTTATTGTTTGGTGATCGCCGTCCGATTCACCTACCCGCTATTGAAATTGCGAAGCAACGTGGTATCCGCATTCATGTGTTTGAAGAGGGTTATTTCCGGCCTTACTGGGTAACCTTAGAGCGCGATGGCGTGAATGCTCATTCACTATTTCCGCGCGACGCAGCGTGGATTAAAAGTGTCGCCCCATCGCTCCCCGACTCTGGCAACGGCGAACCGTTTTCGGCCTCGCTACGCACACGAGCGCTGCACGACATGGCATATCACCTATCAAACATCGCGAACCTGCTCTTGTTTTCGCACTACCGCACTCATCGGCCCGTCATCTCGGGTCTCGAATACGCGGGCTGGGGCCAGCGGTTTGCGAAAATGCCGTTTTACGAGCGGCGGGATAGGGACACGATCGCGCGCTTGATGACCGGCACCACCCCGTTCTATCTGTTGCCATTGCAGCTGGACAGCGACACCCAAATTCGCGATCATTCGCCGTTCGACGATATGCAAGAAGTTATTGGTCTGACCGTGGCATCTTTCGCCCAGCATGCGCCCCTCGATACGCGGCTGGTCATCAAAAATCACCCGCTCGACACCGGCTTTGTGGACTATCCTCGACTAATCAAAAAACTTGAAAGCGAATTCGACTGTGAGGGCAGGATTGATTATCTGGAAAGCGGCGATCTGGATGCCATGTTGCTTAAGGCGCGCGGCTTGGTCACGGTAAACAGCACGGTGGGCTTGTCCTCGCTTGGTCATGGTTGCCCCACCATAGCGCTGAGTAATCCGCTCTACAACCTTGCAGATTTGACCTTTGCCGGAACGCTCGACCAGTTCTGGCGCGGCGGCACGCGACCCGATTCAGTATTTTTTAAGCAATTTAGAAACACGTTAATTCACACGACTCAAATCAACGGCGGGTTTTACTCTTCCCCCGGCATCGCTTTGGCCGTCATCAACAGCGCATGTGTTCTAGAGGCTGAGCGCTCGCCTCTGGAGAGGTTGCTATGAAATCACCTCAATCGATCTTAATTACCGGAGCCACCGGCGGCATCGGCGGCGCGCTGGCATTGGCCTATGCGGCAAGCGGGACCACCTTATTTTTGCAGGGTCGAGATGCATCAAAGTTAGCGGCAATCGCGGTCCGGTGCGAGCAGCTTGGTGCCACCGTTGAAACGGCGGTAATTGATGTGCGAGACATAGATGCGCTGGTTCTTTGGGTGCATTTGACGAATGCACAAACGCCGCTGGATTTGGTCATTCCCTGCGCCGGGATCAATATCAATACCGGCGCGAATAACACCGGCGAGGTTTGGCGTGAAATCGATGCGCTGCTCGACATCAATATCAAGGCGGTTATCGCCGTGGCCGATGCTGTTTTACCCGGGATGCGTCAGCGAAAGCGCGGCCAGATTGCCCTATTTAGCTCACTCGCGGGCTATTTTGGGCTACCCGTGACCCCAAGCTATTGCGCAAGTAAAGCTGCCATTAAGGCGTATGGCGAGGCACTGCGCGGCGGCGTTGCAGCGGATGGCGTAGCGGTCAATGTCGTGATGCCGGGCTTCGTGGAATCACAAATGTGCGATGAGATGCCAGGCTCGAAACCGTTACTATGGACCGCAGAAAAAGCCGCGCAAGTAATCAAGCGCGGCTTGGCGCGCAACGAGGCCCGCATCAGTTTCCCATTTCCACTCAATTTAGGCTGCTGGTATTTGTCAGTCGCACCCGCCGCCGTGGCGCAGCGACTCGTTAAGATTTTTGGCTTTGGTGGATAAATCTGTTTTGATTCTTCAGATAATCGTTCCACTGTTCATTGGGCTGGTTGCCTCTATCGCCATCGAGCAGTTTTTGAATCCGCGCCCCCCGCTACTCGGGCGCTCGTGGCGGGCCTGGGCGGTTCACAGCGGCGTATTCATCGCATTCTTTGCGGTGGAACTGGCGATTTTTCAGCGACCTTATTTTGTTAGCGCGATGGTATTAACCGGCGTGCTGTTACTGGTGCTGGTGAGCAACGCGAAGACGTATTCTCTCCGCGAGCCGTTTATTTATCAGGATTTTGAATACTTTCTCGACGCGCTAAAGCACCCGCGCCTGTATTTGCCGTTTATGGGAATCTGGCGGGCGGTGGCGGCGCTAATCGCGTTTATTGCCGCCATCTATTTCGGGCTTAGGTTCGAGCCTTCGATTACAACAATTAATGCCGTAACGCTCTCGCCGCATGTCCCAACGACATTGCTTTTGATTTTATGCGCTGCACTGTTAGGGGCGGCGTTGATGGTGGTCTGGCTGGCCAACACCGATGCGCTCGGCCTTTCGTTTGAGCCCAATGAAGACCTCAAGCGCCACGGATTGTTGGCATTTCTCATGCGCTATCGCGCCGAAGAGCGGAAGCCGATCAATGTCGCCGCGCTGGACTCCCCCTTTAATCATTTAGCATTGAACAAAAGCCAAGATCGGCCGCACATGATCGTGGTGCAAAGCGAATCGTTTTTCGATGTGCGTCGCATATTTGCGGGCCTCGATCCAGCCGTGATGCGCGAATGGGACAAAACCACTGCCGCAGCAACGATCAGTGGCCGCGTCGAAGTCGCCGCCTGGGGCGCCAATACCGTGCGAACCGAGTTCGCGTTTTTATCTGGTTTAGCCGCCGACAAGCTTGGTGTGCATCGCTTCAACCCGTATCGAAAAATGGCAATGCAGGGTGTACCCACATTGGCCACATTCCTGAAAAAGCGTGGCTATCGCACTATCTGCATCCACCCCTACCCCGCCAGTTTTTATACGCGCGATCGCGTTTTTCCCGCGCTGGGATTCGATGAGTTCATTGACATCCGCGGTTTCAGCGCCACTGACAAATCTGGACCTTACGTTGGCGATATTGCGGTTGCTGAAAAAGTTAAATCTGTTTTAAATAATTCAACCGAACCGACGTTTATTTTTGTGATCACCATGGAAAATCACGGCCCGCTGCATTGGGAAAACGTGACGCCGCAAGAATCCGCAATGCTTTTTTCGACGCCACTGCCCGCCCGCTGCGAAGACCTTGCCGTATATGTACGTCACTTACGGAACGCAAACACCATGATCGGCAACCTACGCTCGCATCTAGAAACGATATCGACGCCAAGCTGGCTTTGCTGGTACGGTGATCACGTCCCGATCATGCCCCAGGTCTACGCTGCGCTCGGCGAACCCGACGGCGCGACAGATTTTTTTATTTGGGGCAACTGCCAGTCGCTAACTGAGGAGACTCAATTGCTTATTTCCATTCAGAATCTCTGCACTATGCTATTGGACTTGGCGGTCAAAACACCGCCAACCATCAATCCGACAGAAGATTAAAGCGAAGAATTAGCTCTGCCGCTCACAAAAAAGCCATCGGTAACGCCGCTAACTTGTTGGATTTAAATGCAGCAACGACTTTATTAACGCTATTCGTCGTTTATTGAAGTTTGTGGAATGCGCAACCTTCCCCTATAAATCTTTCGTTGAGCTGGCGCCTCTGATGAGGATAGACGAGCTCAAATGGTTCTCACATTGACTTAACTACAACCTCCTGATCGATCAGGAATCTCATTCCACACACCAGCACCCAGAACAGTCACGTTGCTGGTAACGGTAAGTCCATTCATTAGCCAAATCGCCACACGACCATCGGCGTGGCGAAATATTAAATCCGCCTTACCATCACCGTTGTAGTCATCGGTGTAACGAACACTCCATCCCGTTGCACTATCCAATAACCCACCACCGCTAAGAAAAGTGGATCCATTCATAAGCCACATGGCGACTCTACCATCCGTGTGGCTGAACAACAGGTCAGCTTTTCCGTCCCCGTTAAAATCGTTAGTGTGTGTGATTGTCCAGCCAGATGCCGCGCCAAGCAACCCAAATGAGCTAACCGTAGTAGTTCCGTTCATGAGCCACATAGCCTCCCGACCGTCTGTGTGCCGCAGGATCAAGTCTGCCTTACCATCGCCGTTGAAGTCTGCCGTATGACGGACGATCCACCCAGAAGCCGCACCAAGCAAGCCACCACCACTTATGAGGTTCGTTCCGTTCATCAACCACATTGCGATTCTGCCGTCGGTGTGACGAAATAAAATATCGGCTTTGCCATCACCATTAAAATCCGCTGCGTGGGTGACACTCCAGCCAGATGCTGCGCCTAGCAGCCCCGCACCACTGATTAAGGTAGTTCCATTCATAAGCCACATGGCAATACGCCCATCTGTGTGACTAAATAATATGTCTGCCTTACCGTCACCATTGAAATCAGCCGCTCTGGAAACGCTCCAGCCAGACGCAGGACCTAATAACCCGGCTCCGCTGACAAGCGTAGTGCCATCCATGAGCCACATTGCAACGCGACCATCTGTATGACGAAATAACAAGTCAGCCTTGCCATCACCATTAAAGTCTGCGATGTGAGTAACCGTCCAACCGGAAGCCGCATCTAGCAAACCCGCACCGCTGGCCAGCGCCGTGCCGTTCATCAGCCACATCGCAACCCTTCCGTCGGTATTTGCAAACAACAAATCAGCTTTGCGATCAGCATTGAAGTCTTGTTGGGCGGCATCGGCGCGATGTGTAAATGTAAGACTGGCAATCGCAAGTAAGCTTAAAAGCAGGGCGAGGAACATTTCTGCTGTGTGCACTACAACACTATTATGTGCAACGCGATTTGATGAAACTGACTTCGACATGACAAATTCCTTAAAGCTATGGTGAAACAAAGTTTCGATTAAGACGGCGCACAGATTTTGGTGCGGTCTAAGGAAAAACATTGCACTGTCTCCAAAAAGAGACTCAAGTGCGCTTTAAACGTTGGCGATTTGCTAATAAGTGAAGAATTCCAGACGTTTCCGATCACATTGCAAAGCGCGTGCCAAGTGCTTGCCCAATATCTACAAGGCAGATTGCATACGTCCTTTAAACGGGTCTCCACGCTTCATACTTAAGGTAGAGGTCGATAGTAAGGCAGGTCTATCGGGCGTAAAAAGCCCTACCGCGACAGACTATTCGCAAGCTTCGGCAGTACGCAAAAGCATTCTTTCAAGGTTAACGACAGATGTGTCGCCTAACTTGAGCGTGATCGCAAATTTATCTTGAGGGCGTCGCAAGAATGCGATTCGGGGGCTTGAATTAAACAAGAAACATGTCGGCGATTCAGGGAAGTCGACGCTAACGTTATTGCTTAGCTCACTTCTTCGCTGCGTCCTTGTCTTTATCTTTATCCGTCTTTTTCTCCGACGACGGCAGCACGATATCTGCCGCGGCACCGACTGTTTTGGCGGTTACTTTCACTGCGGTGGCAGCAACTGTAACGGCGGCGTCAGCGACTGCAAACACAACGCAACCAGTTAGGGCAGATACAGTGACCAGGCTGATAGCGGCTGCAACGATAAATTTAAATAAGAACAAAAAAATTTGCGCTGGCATCGTGGACCTTTTTGAATAACTGAACTGTGCTGTTACCGTGTTTGTAAGTCGCACAAGGATTGCAAAGAACGAGTCATGCACAGGAGCTATCCGCCGCAATGTTTACCGAGCTTTGACTACCAACGCTCTCGACAACCGCGTGTGACCGAATAATACCCAAATATTCTTCGCACTCATTGCCGCATGTTGCTGGTCATAAAAAAAAGAAACTAGAGCGCTTCAACCTGCCGCACCATTTCCGATAGTCCGTCGCTTGCCTCAAGCGTGCGCCCCTTAAGCTCGATGCACGCCGCTGCGATCGGTTTGGAATCGAGCACGTCGGCGATCGTACGCGCCAACTCAGGCGCGGTGCGTTGACGGCGAACCGTCGTGCCACCGCCTAGCGCGGCTAGCTGCATCGCATTAAAAAACTGGTCGTAGGCAAACGGCACGATGATCTGCGGCAGCCCTGCTCGCATCGCGAGCGCCATAGTGCCGATCCCGCCGTTGTGAATAATCGCCCGGGCATGAGGCAGCAGCTGCCCGAATGGCGCGTAGTCAATAAGAAATGCAAATGACGGCAGCGGCTGCACAATTTGATTTGGGAAACGGCTGACCAGAATGACGCGCTGATTTGATCGCTGCGCGGCGTCGATGGCGCGCTGGAAGAATGTCGATGCCGCGCCCGCGCCGGTGCAGGCAGAAACCACCAACGGCGCGTCTCCATTGGCCAAAAAAGCAGATAACGCGGCGGAAGGCGTCCATGGTTCTGCGCCTTGTGCAACCGGAAAGGGCACCGATACAGATTGTGACGGCCAATCCGCTTGGCAATCAGCAAACCAGTCCGGAACGGCACACACCACGCGGTCAGGAGAATTTATCCAGCGCGTAAAAACATGCTTAATATCAGCAAGGCCGATTGACCGCCGCATTGCGTTTACGTCAGATCGGCAAACACCGTCAATGAAATAATGATCCATGGTTTTTAAGACGCCGCTGCGGGCCGCGCGCGGCAGCCATGGCGGCCATGCGCCCAACCCGCCGATACAGTTTTGCTCACGCGAGAAAAAATAAAACGGCGACATATGTACCGTCATCGCGCGCATCCCGAATTTTTCTTGCGCGAGACGAATCCCCACGGCACCGCTCGATCCGACCAAAACAGAGTCGTCGCGGCGCAGACGCCCAACTGCCGCGAAGGTATCCGACATCGCCCCGCCCAGCACTTTCCACAACGAGCGAAACCCGACCGCCCAATCCCACACCGAAGCGTCACCCGCCATGTTTTCAAAAAGTCCGGGCGGACCCGCGCGATGAAAGCGCAAACCGGCCGAGCGCGCGCGGCTTTCGAAGTAAGCCAAGCCAATAAAATCAACATCGTGCCCCGCCGCAACCAAATGACGGCCTAATTCGATCAGCGGTAGAGTATCGCCGGAGGTGCCGATGGCACCGATGATGACATGCATGTAGCGGGCTTTTTCGTATTAAGGTGTGTCCCATCCCGCTTCAATAAGCGAAACAGAAACGGAAAAAAAGCGGAAACAAAAAGGGAAACAATGGCGGAAACGGGGCGAATATTTACTGACCTAATTATCTTCGAAAAAATTTGAATCCAATATCTCACCTCCGCGCGTATGATGTTTCGGACGCAAGTTGCCGAACATAGGGAAAGTGACGTGCGCCGTTCTCCACACCTTATTTAACTTGGCCTGTTCAGGCTATTCACAAAACCTTAGGAGTTAAAAATGATACGTCGTACTGTAACCGCATCAGCTTCAGTTCTTGCGTTGGGCTTACTCGCTGCTTGTGGCAGCATGTCGCCTTCTGCGCCCCTGTATTCTCAAACCGCATTGCCCGCTGCAGTTCAAGTTCCAGCCGGCAACAAGGTCGCGCTCGAGACCGTTGGTGTGGGTGAAATTACATATCAGTGCCGCGCAAAAAAAGATGCAGCAGGTCAATTTGAATGGGTATTTGTCGGTCCGGTTGCGAGCTTGAATGACCGCAGCGGCAAACAAGTCGGTAAATACTACGGCCCACCGGCGACATGGGAAGCCATGGACGGCTCGAAACTCACCGGCGCGCAAGTTGCGGTAGCGCCTAATGTCCCCGGCAGCATTGCTCTGCAATTGGTCAAAGGTAATCCGGCGATGGGCACCGGTGCCATGACCGGCGTCACTTACATCCAGCGCGTGGATACCAAGGGCGGTGTAGCGCCAGCCACCCCGTGTACGGCAGGTAATCTGGACGCCAAAGAAATCGTTAAATACCAAGCTGACTACATTTTTTACAAAGCCAGCTAGATTGTTGCAATAAGTTCGCACGCTGCGGCCACCGTTAAGTCGCCGCAGCGGGCAACGCGAGAAATTCCTAGTCTGATCGGCTACGCTCGCATTGCCATTCAATTCGCAATTGAAACACCAGACCAGAAGCGCGTCTTCAAGCCTTTTTGCTCTGAACGTGTTGCCTAATCTAGCGTTTATAAGAAAAATATAAGCCGCTCGACTGACCAACGGTCGATCAAAGCGTGAGCTTCCCGCCGTTGTTCCGCTACAATCAAAGCGCCATTGAATTTGGACACATTGCTGTCTACCGCTTGGACTTTATCTCGACTAACAGCCGGAGAGCTATCGCGTGGATTCGTCAAAATTAGCCGATTCAAACCCAAACCAAAGTCCAGACGCTAGTGTGGCGGCGGGTGGCGGGCCCAATCAAGTCACGCAGCTGCTGAACGAATTACGGGCCGGCGACTCAGGCGCCTCGGCCCGCCTCTATAGCGTTTTGTATCCCGAGATCAAACGACTGGCGCGTTCACGTTTATACGCAGCAGGCGGTGTCACCAGCCTGAATACCACTGCTTTGGTAAACGAAGGCTTTTTGCGGATGGCGGATCGTGAAGGCATGGCGGGCGAATCGCGGGTGCAATTTTTTGCGTATGTCGGCAAGGTGCTCCGGTCTGTGGTGCTAGATTATCTCCGTGCTGAAAGCGCGGAAAAGCGCGGCGGCGATCAGATCCAAGTCACGCTGTCGCAAGCCGACTCGATTGCCGCTGCGGGACGTGACAATTGGTTCTTGCTGGATCAGGCGCTGGAGCAATTAAAGGCGATCGATTATTCATTGTATGAGCTGGTGGAGCTCCGCTATTTTGCCGGCTTGACCGTTGCCGATATTGCCGCGTTACGCAAAGTCGCCAGCCGCACCGTGGACCGTGATTGGGTCAAAGCGAAAGCGCTGCTGGAAGAGATGGTTGAGCGAAGCGCTTAAAAACCGGCACCAGACAAGCCCGTTATGAATACCAAAAACACCGTCGACAAAACGAACTGGCAACGGCGCTCAGCGCTGTTGGATGAGGTCTCTGACCTGCCAAAAAGGGCTCGAGCCGACTGGTTCGATTCGCTCGAAAAGACCGCGCCCGAACATGTTGCCGCCATCAAAAAAATGCTCGCTGAGTTTGACGATACCGATTCGCAAACTTCACAAACCAATCAACCGCCGAGCCTGATCGGCGTAGGCGCGCAGGAATTCGAAGCACGGCTCAATACCGCCACTTCCACAGCCGCTGACACCGACTTAAACCTCCAGCCGGGAGACAAAATTGGCGCGTGGCAGCTTGAGCAGAAGATTGGCGAAGGCGGGATGGGCGCAGTGTGGCTGGCCGCGCGACATGATGGCAACTTTGACGGCCACGCGGCGATCAAATTTCTGCGGACTGGTCTGGGCAAGACCGAGGTAGTGGCGCGTTTTCTACGCGAACGGAGATTGCTCGCGCGGCTTGCTCACCCGGGCATTGCGCGGATGCTTGATGCCGGCACGCATCTGGGCGAGCCCTATTTGGTGATGGAATATGTTGACGGCGTACCGATCACGGAGTGGGCGGCGGTACATGCGCCGCGCGTCGAAGAACGGGTCGCGTTGATCCTCAAAGTTTGTCGCGCCGCCGAACACGCCCACGGTCAACTGGTGGTGCATCGGGATTTGAAACCATCCAATGTGCTGGTTACCGCTGCGGGCGAGCCCTCGTTGTTGGATTTTGGAATTGCCAAATTAATCGACGATGCCGACGAAGAAGTTGCGACCTCGCTGACCCGCATGACCGGGCGCGGTTTCACGCTTGGCTATTGCGCGCCCGAACAGATCACAGGCGAGCCGACCGGCGTGGCGGCTGATGTGTTTTCGATGGGTGTGTTGCTGTTCGAGTTGCTCACCGGCACACTGCCGTTCAACGCCGCGACCAAAAACGAGAGCCGCGCGGCACTGGAGCATGCGATTGTTCATAGCGATGCAAAGTCAATATCCAAAGCACTTGATGAGAAAGTACCGCACCCTAAAAACCGACCCAACGACGCGGCCCGCGCAAAAGGCGATCTTGAAGCGATCGTTGCCAAGGCGTTGCGCAAACAGCCCGCCGACCGCTATTCCACTTTAAGCGCATTTGCCGCCGATCTCGAGCGATGGCTTAACAACTTGCCGGTCGCTGCCAGGCGCGGTAACTGGCAATACAAAACCGGTTTGTGGCTGAAACGAAACCGCACATTGGCGGCGGTTACTTCTATCGCGTTTGTCGCGGTGAGCGTCGGCTTGCTCGCTGCGATTTGGCAAGCTGAGCGCGCCAATACGGAAGCTAAACGAGCAGATCTTGAGAAAGAAACGGCGGTGCAACAGCGCCGATTAGCTGAGATTTCAACTGCGCAGGCGAATGCGGCACTGGGCGAAAGCGAGCTTTCCAAATCTGCCGCAATCGCTGCGCAACGGCTCGCTGACGCAAGCGCGCAGATCGCAACTATCAATGAAAAAAAATCGCGCTCGGCCGAGCGAGCTGCCGCTCGGTCCAGCCAAGTTGCAGAATCCGAGGCTAACAAGGCAAAGGCCGTCAACCAGTTTCTAATAACGCTGTTTGAGAGCGCCGACCCGGAACGCGCGAAAGGGGAAAAACTGCTGGCGCGCGATTTGTTAGACGCCGGTACCAAAAAGCTAAGTGAACAATTCGCCTCAGCACCGGATACGCTAGCCGAGCTACAGTCGGTGCTGGGACGCACTTACGCCTCACTTTCCCAGCCGCAACGCGCAATTCCGTTACTTACCGAGGCCGCGGCGGCAACCGCAAAGCGCGCAGGCACACAGTCTGTCGAGTACGCGCGGAATTTGCATGCGCTAGCAATGGCAGAAATGGATGCTGAGAAATTCAGCGAAGCTGAACAGCATTTTCGAACATCGCTGCCCATTCTCGAAGTGGCCGATGGCGAGGTCAGCGACGTCGTAATAATCGGCAAAACCAACCTCGCTGCAGCTTTGCAAAAGCAAGGTAAGTTGGCTGAAATTGCGCCCATCATCACCCCTTTGCGCGAGCAAGTTCTTCAACGACTCGGCAACAAGAGCTGGATGTTCGCAGAGGTTGAAAACGTGCGCGCCGTACTGGCGGGCGCGCGCAACGACCTCAACGAAGAGCGTGCCATTTTGTTGGCAATTGAGCCCTTGTTTTTAAGTCCACCGCCCGGAAAGCTGGGCGACGCATTAACCATGCGGGCCAACCTTGCCGTGAGTTACGCTCGCGCCGGGCAACTCTCAGAATCCGTGGCACGGCTGGATAGCATCATCACGGATTCGTCCGCTTATCTCGGTTTTGAAGCAGATAGAACCATGGTGACACGCTATTTTGCCGCCGAGATGACGCGACAACTGGCGCGCTATTCCGACTGCGCCAAACAATACGCGGAATTAGCCGCGACTCGCGAACGGATTACGGGTGCAAAGCATCCGCTGACGGTTGATGTGCTGTCGAAAGCAGCGATGTGTTATCAATTTTCGGGGCAAACTGAAAAGGCCACAGACTACATGACGAAAGCGCTGGCCGCATTGCCTGCTAGCGATAACCCACCTCAACGAACCGTCGCCCGAACCTTAATGGCGCTCGCACAAGTAGCACTTGACCAGAAGGTCGATGCCACCACCATGATCACGCGCGGACTTCAGCTTACGAAAGCACTTAATCTCGCCCCCGAGGCAGCCGAAGTGATCGTCCTCACCGCCCTTCAGGCAAACGCCGCTGCGCAATCGGGCAATATTCAGGCTGCTGCGCAACAGATGGACATGCTGGTGAAGAACCCGCGATTAGCCACGATCCCGAGCGCGCGAACGATGCGGGCCTATCTGCTGGCAATCAGCGGCCAAATTGAAGCTGCTCGCGTAGAAGTGACGGAGGTGCGGGCCTTGATGAAATTACGGTTCCCTGATGCCAAACACATTTCGGCCGTACTCGATTATGTTGACGCACTAACAGGACCGGCTGCACAACAACCCGCTGCGCTCGATCAGCTAGCCAAAGCAACCGGACGTACGCCAAAATTGCCGCTATCGGCGGGTTGGTTTGGGTTCTAGCCCCGCCGTTCAAAAAACGCCGTCGCCCTCTCGACGCACATAAACTCGCCGTAAACAAAAAACCAGCGCCGATAAGCATTTTTAGACTTAAATGCGCCAAGAGTGCCGCGGATATTGGCGATTAAGATTTGGGCCGAGCGCGAACGTTCTCTACCGAATAGGTTGCAGCTTTAGATGTCGCAAATTGCGGCGAGTCTGCGTCTTAACTCACGTGACCCTTTTTTAGCCGCGCATCGCGCTCTTTCTTTTTGGAGAAATATGATGAAACGCCAATACAAACCCAGCACCATCATGATGGCCGCGCTATTCGCGACTACCAGTTTTAGCACTCTGAACGTCAGCGCCCAACCCAGCCAACTCGGCAGCCCCGGCGCGCTCAAACCGCCTTCCGCACTCACCGCACCACTCGCGCCTGCCGACAGAACATTGACTCCGCTTAGCCCGCTCAAAACATCCGAACGGCCAGCCATTCGTATTCCGGGTAAGCCAAATGTGGATCTCGCCATCAACAACTACGGCGAGCGCGCACCGAACGTCTATTACGTGTCGGTAAAAAATATTGGCACAACAGCATCCGCCGAGACCAACGTCTATTGCGCCGCCAACGCATCCAAGCCCGATGGCGGCGCTTACGCGTTGGAGCGCGTGTACATGATGAAACCGCTCGCGCCAAACGCCACCTTTGTCACCACCTGCGACTTCCGGGAAAGCAAAGGCGCCTTCAACTCCTCGCAAGGCGCGCTCAAAGCAGGCGAAAAGATTTTTGATGTGCATTTCATTGTGAACAATCAAAAGCAGATCGTCGAGACCAATTACGACAACAACGATGTGCACGCGAAACCTGGCGTGGTGCTCAATCCAGTAAAGACTGCTAAAGACTAGCGCTGATCTACAACGCGGCACTTGCGTTCATCAGCGTGATCGCGAATTTTCAGATTAAACCTCAGCATCGGCAAACGTCTCTTAGCATAGCTGCTTGGAAACCCCCGTGAATGCTGGGGTTTTTTATTTTTCTTTGAGCGGGGTCAGCAACGTCGTATTTGCAGGTGGCGTTGCTTCTGATAGTCAGGACAAATATTTTCGCGCGTTTCCACCAACATTTTTGGAAAGAACATGAATCACCAAGATGACAAAGGAGGACGGTGGTTTTGGTCACGCGCTGCTTTTCAATGCACTGTCACGGCGGTGTGCGTTGCTACAGTGGCCATGCTTGCTTATGGTGAAACGCGCGTTAACGTCAATGCGCCAAAAATTCGCGCCGCAGAGGAAAACGTGGACCAAAGTTGGGCATGGCCCAAGATATTGCGCGGATTCCGCTATATCAAAAAATCAACCTCTAGCACTGGCGCGGTTTTAACATGACAAATATCTCAAAACGCACGCTAGTGTTTGAGTTTGTTCATTTTTCACTCTCCCTGTCGTAAATTCCTTTCGTTATGCGTCTTTATCTCTAAGGCTGCCATGCATTCGCAAGGCGAACGACAAAAGGGAACAGGGACATGAAAATGCTACGGAGTATTGCAACTACGTTACTGGTGCCGGTCTTCTTGGCGCTGGTACCGCCTGCACATGCCAATGTTGGCGACACTATTGGAGATATTTTGGGTGTCTTGGCTGACGTTGGTTTCATCGATGAAAATATTGCAGCTGCTAGCGACATTATCATTTGCTCGATCGAAAAAGGCGGTCCCGAACCTTGCTTGAAACCGTTACTTGACGGCCTGACTGGCTCAGCGGTAGACCGTGCCAAGGCACAGTTGTTGCAACAAAATCCGCAGTTCAAAAATGTTATTGGACTAGTTTCAGCTATTCGCAACAAAAAATGGCTGAAGGCCGCCGAGATTGGCGGCGAGGAGCTGGTTTGCTTGATCGGCGGCCCAGTGGCGTGTACAGCGCTCAAGCTCGCTGCTGAGGTATACGAGGTGTGCGTAGCGTTATACAAGTGTGGCGCATTCTTGTACAAAACTGCAAAAAAAACCGTGATCGATGTTCTGAGTGGAAAAACGCCAGGTTGGGTGCCAGGCCCGATCCGCGACGGCCTCAATGACTTGCGCAAATCCTGCGACACCACCATGCCTACAGCAAAGTATTACGACCTCTATTTCGCACCAGTCGTTGATAAGGTGGTCATAGGGATGGATTCCGGCGTAAATGACCCGTGGACCCCTGTTGTATTGCCGCGCTGGAATGCCTGCAAATCCTATTACTACACACGCAGTTTTACTTCCAACCCGGTGTGTACCAACGGGGAAGCTGTTGCCCAAGAATACTGCGACCGCATTCGCGATAACCAGTTTCATCCAGCCGTGATGAAGAGGTATTTCAGTAGCCAAGTCGTGACCCGCTATCCCAAATTGGCGAAAGACACAATCAACGGCATCCAACAAAAACTGCCGCCAGGTACTCCTGACATGCGGATTGCTATTGCCAGCGCGATGGGAATGTTTTACAGAAAGGATGGTAGTGTCGACTATGGCAAGGCCGGTACTCTCGCGATGAGTCGCGCCATAAGCTATGTAAAGGAGCCTTATTTCCGCGCCGTTGCGAAGGGGCAGCACAACACTGGTATTACCTACTATGACTTTCCGCTGGACGTTGATGGCGCGGCCAAAGACATGCTGGCGAAAGACGCGGTGGTCGCTGCAAAAATTACGAATCAGCTATTGGCAAATTTGCAGGCGGCAGGCTGCAAGATCAATAACCAGAAATTCATTTGCGACACACTCAAGGAAATTAACGAGTGCGAGACCGCTTTTATCGGGGGTTACGGTGGCACACCCTGCGTTAGACAGACGACTACGGCTGCGCAGGTAGAAATGATTGCTTGGCACAAAGACAAACGCTTTCAAGCGGCTGGGCTCGCATGCTCATACGATATTTTGTGGAACACAACTGCGGTGGGGTGCAGTGATCCGGATTTTGTGAAACAGTGCAATACCCTGCTGCAGAATACCTACCGCAATAAGGCGGTGTTGGATATTCCTAAAGCTGGCGTGATGGATTGCCAACTGAAGCGTACACCGGAGCAAAAGAAATGGGCGGATGCCATGCCGCAGGTGGCACAGGTGTTGTCGCCGGGCTTCGACTTTAATTTCAATATTAATACACCAACGCCGGCCACGAAGAAGCATCTGCCCGAATGCAAGTTACATAGCACCGACCCATTGCAGGTCTCGTGTCCAGGATTGCCGATCGCACCCGGAAGTCCTAACTATAAATTGGCTGAGCAATTGTTGGGTGCGGGGCATGTGCGGGAATGTACCGCGGCTGAACGTTCATCGGCTGAACATTGGGTTGATACGCCGTGCATAAACTGGAGCCGAGTAGTAGCCGTCGACCAAGACAGCAACAAGTTCGGCACCACAAACGAACCAGTAAAGACGCCGGGAGGTGTCGCCATTGGAACCACAGTTGGCGCCAAACTGCCGCCTAAAATAAACGTCGCCCCACCGACCGGCGCCTTTAAACCACCAAGCGGTATGGTGCTCAGCCCCACGGTTGGTTCAGGCGCTGGCGCGGCACTGCGGCCCCCAAAAATAAACGTCGCCCCACCGACCGGCGCGCTTAACCCACCAAACGGTACGCCGCTCAGCTCCTCGATTGGCGCAGGCTCTGGCGCAGCACTGCAGCCCCCAAAAATCACTAGCAATGTCAACAATGCGCCCCCAGTTGGCTTAACGTTACGGGCGCTTGGGGCGGCAGATTTAGCTGTTCAACCGATAGAGTTAAAAGATCGAGGTCAGCGCAAGTCGGTTTATGTTTGCATCACTAACAAAGGCAAAAAAGCTAGCGGCGGTTTCGCGGTGAGTACTGAATCAGCGGCGTTGAATCCGAGCACCAATAAAGTGAACGGTCAATATCGATCCGTTGGAAATCAAAACTACCCGTCTGTAGCGCCAGCAGGCTTCGCTTGTAACGACTTTGTTCTGCCCGCCGGTGAAACCGGCAAATGTCGCAGCTTCAAGGTGCAGGTTGACATTAACGCGACCGCTAACGAAACGAACGAAGGAAATAATACAGATATCCTACGAACCGCCTGCCGTTAATTTAACGGGTAGCGACCAATCAAACACCATCAATTTAAAAATCATTAAAAGGAATGCCGTGAATAAATCATTAACTAAAATAACCAATCTAAAACGCTTGGGCTTTTGCTGCGCGATGATGCCGATGATATTGTTAGGCGGGCTGGCCCACGCGGAAAAGCAGGCGCTGAAAGCCAATGTCGGGGGCGCGGTTTTCGAAAGCGACGACGACGGCATCCTACTGGTACCCACGAAGGGCAGCTTCACCATTTCCGCCAGCACCAAGGGCTTCTCGGCCTACCCTTCTCCGCCGGGCTTGTCGGATCGGTTGATGATTGCCTGCCGCAATTTTGAGTCAAAGCCAATCAAATATTCAACCGCGGACTTTAGCGATGGGCGCTGCAACGCAAGCTTTACCAAGGGGCAATCAAAGCAGCCGTTTGGTAAGCCCGTGGCGGAATACGCTTCGCGACGCGATGCAACGTTGAAGAAATCTTTCATTGAAATCACCGGCGCAAAAGGCAAGGTAATGGAAGGTAAATTTCTGGTTGAGCTGGTGTTGGAAGATAGCCCCAAGGGCACCAAGCCGATTGTTGCTGAGGGCACCTTCACCGCTGAAGACCGGCAGAAGTAGCAAACCCGTCGATTCTTGAGCGGCGCAATCTTGCGCCGCAACTAGACCCTGAACTGATATGAACCAGATCCTTTACGAACGCAGCATCATCGACCCATGGGCCACCGGTTTTTCAATACTATTATTGGCCTGCGGAGCGTTTTGCGGGGCTCTCTGGCTAGTACATCGGCGTGCGCGTGAGCGATGGCCGGATTGGTCAACCGGACTGGTTGAAATCGTGACACGACCGGGCCGAGCAGCGGGTTTTCTTATTGCGCTGGGGATCGCAACAGCAACATTCCAAGCGTACAACGCGCAGATTATCTATGCAGCACGCCACGCCGAAAACTCCCTGCAAACCGTTGCGGAAGTTGTGGAAGGCGTCATAGAACATGCTGAAACCAGCCGCGACCGTAAGCAGGAGAATCTCTTCGAGTCTTTTACCGTAAAGGGTCGTGAATTTTATTATGTCAAAGGTGGCCAAAACCCCTACCCGTTACTAATACAAAACGGTGGTGCGCTCGACAAAGGCAAGTCCGTTCGTCTCACGCTCTCAGGAAATATGATTCTGAAAGTAGAAACAACGCGGCCGTAGCCTTTGGCTAAGCTGGTGTCGCCTATAAGAAAGCGCGCCTTGTCGGTCGCTGCTCCATGGCCTGGCAACCAATCAGCAAAAAACGATTTCTAGCGCTGGCGCGCTTGTTAAGAGATTTCTGCTCGTAACCCCGCCCCCAACGGACTTCTCTCCGCTTTATATTTTTTCTTGGAAAAATATCTCAGTCAAAGCCGCGTTGCTTCAATACCCAAAATATATGAAGCGGGTGGCATTCATACCGCTCGGCTTATCGCTCATTGCCGCACCCCAATTTTTTCAAAGTCTGCACTGGCGGCGGTTCAGTCTGTTTCCGAACAGATAGGCGATAAACCTTTGAAAATGAAGATGACGGGTTGACGTTAATAACAAACAGGCACGGTTTTGCCATGTGGGTGGTGACCAAAAAACGTTTTTCAATTCACCCGCAGCCAGATAGACCCGCCAGCGCCGCTCGGCATAGGAACTGATGGACGACGATGATCCCAAAAGAGCTGTGACGCTAATCGCTATGAAGGCGTATTCCAGGCCTACGATCGCTAGATTAATTAGGCCACACGACTACACAAAGAGCGGCGGTAGATAGCGGGCAGCAAGAAAATGTCGTAGTGAATGCGGGATTTGCGTCTTAACAAATATGCCATTTCATTTTTGCTCATTCATCAGAACCCTTATCGGAGCCATAATGTTTATCACCCAAAATGCAATCCGCAACACGCTTTTCACAGCGGTCGTTTCCAGCGGCCTGATACTCACCGCATCCGCCTCAAGCTTGGTGGTCAGCCAAGCCGCGGCAGGTCAACCCCTTGGACAACCATCGGCGACGCAGTCTGTCGCCCCGCAGCTCACGCCCAAGTCCGCGGCGCCGGGATCGTCATTGGCGAATCCGCTGTCGGTACAACCTCAGCCCATCCGACAGGTTCCTAGCCTGCAATCCGGCAAGATCAGCCTCCCCAATCAACAGATGGGTAAGCGCCCGCCGTCCGCCGCACCGATCCTCACCATCATGACCCCTGAGGCGGGCAAGCATTTGAAAATGACGTCAAGCGAAAACGATAAAACATTCACGCGCCGAATCGCGTTTCGCGTGAGCATGCCGATGTCGGCGTCCGAGCTCGGATATAGCTGTTGCAGCATCAGTGCACTCAATACGCCCAACGCCGAGACGATTGCGGCAACCCAAGAAATTCAGCAGTTTCCCGTCCAAAAGACCAGCGCTGGCGTGCCTTATTACAGCTACATCATTGAGGTCACATTGAAGCAGCCGATCACCATAAAACAGCGCGTTGCGTTCAAGGTGATGGCGGCCAAGAATGGCGCGTTTGACGAATCGACGGCCCAGACCGTTTCATTCCCGGTCGGTGGAAATTAAGGTTTCAAATCGCATAACGGCCTATAACAACCCGCCGCGATCAACGACTTTTCTTGTGTCGGCTGGTGCAAAGGTCTGAACTGTATGGACATTTGCGACTTGCTCTTCGAGGCCGCGATTTTTGAGAGCTGTTCCGAGACGCGTCACTAGATTTTTGATCGTTATTACGGTGCACACAACCAATCCGCAAAAACCAGATTTTTCAATTTGTCGTGTCGCAAAGCGACGGGTGTTTGCGTCTGATTAGATAAGAGCGTTGATGCAGGGCATGGGTGAAAGTGCGTCGCTGAGCGCCACCCCATCAGGCGATTAGGAAACTGGACACAGGACGACGGAGCGGTAGAAATGAAAACGCTATATTTGAAAGGAGGATGGCTGATGTTTGCTGCAACCGGATTCGCTAGTGTCGCCGTCCACACACAGGTGCCGGGCGCGCTTAATACGCTCAAACCCGCAGCACCCGCGTCAAGCCTGTTGCCACTGTCAGCCTCTCCATCCAATGCGTCAATACCGACACCACCAGCGGCATCCGCGCTCAGAACCAGACAAGCCACGATCGTCATCAAGACACTAGCGGTGAAGCCGAACGAATTCCCGCCGATTGGCCCCGATCAATTCAAAGTTGCCTTTGAATGCACGATTCGCGGCGCGTCGCAACAAACTGATTTCAACGTATTTCCGCGCTACCGCTGTGACTTGGATAAAGCGCGAACTGTCGAACTAAACAAATTCACGATCCAGCGCGTGGACCAATTTCCATCCATTGACGGCATCACGACCAAGATCGTGGTGATCGCAAAAAAAGCGACATCGAGTCAGCCGGGACCCAATCAACTGCACGTCGCATTTCAGCTTTATCGCGATCAATCTGCTGAGAGCAGCGCGGCAATGTTGAAGGATTTTTTGATGGCAGACGCGACGTTATAGCCAGTTAATTCATTAGCAAACTTGCGGCATCCTAAATTTCCAAGCCCGGCCACCTTGCCATTAACCACCAACCTTTAATCCTTAGAAAGACCAACCCGTGAAATCATCGACATTTAAATTTATTGCTGCCTCTTTAGTCATTGCCGCTTCGGGTATCTCTGCCGCGAACGCACAAAACTTGAAGCCAGGACAGTACGAATACACGACTAAAACCGAAGTGTTTGGTATTTCGATCCCAGTGAATTTCAAACAATGCGTCACCCAAAAAGACATCGACTCGAACGATGCCTATGTAAACCGGCAAGGCGTTGAGGGATGCACGCCACCGGACGTGAAGCGCAATGGCAGCAATATGACGGTTAAATATTCATGCACCAAACCCAAAATGACGCTCAACGGCAAGGGCACCGTGAGCGACGACGCGTACAACATGGAAATGACGGTGATCCAGCACGAAATGAACGACAACGTAATGAAAACCTCGCTGACGGCAAAGCGCTTGGGTGACTGCGCCAAATAGAGCAGCCTCAGTTCTCAACTGCCCTGATTCAGGAAAACTATCATGCATAACGAAAATATTAGCGTCACAACAAAACGGCTATCCGTCACACTGGCCGCGGCATTGGCGTTGTCTAGCGCTATCGTTCAGGCTCAACCCAGCCAGCTTAACTCTGCTAGTCGTACTCCGCAGACGGTAACCGCACCGCTGCTTGCCCCCGGTTTCACGGCGAAGATCCCGGACGGCCAGCAACTGAAGGTGCTGCAGCCCGACTTTACAATTTTGTCGGCGGGGGAGACGTCAAAAAATGTGTTCTACGCGAAGGTCAAAAACATTGGCCCAATCGCTTCGGCGAAAAGCAATCTTTACTGCGCGGCGAGTATTTCAATACCAGCGGTAGGCGCGCGGACTGATGAGCGGGTGATAGCTGTGCCGCCTCTTAAGGCAGGCGAAGTCCAAAATTTCGGATGTGACTTTAATTCTGGTGCGAGCGGCCTTAAAAAAGGCGAAGCGATTTTTGATGTGCATTTCATCATCAACAACGCCAAGCAGGCAAAAGAAAGCAACCCTAACAACAACGATCGGCGCACCAAGCCTGGTGAAAAATTTGACTATTAAATTACTATTAACGCAACAAAATCAATCACTCTTTTAATGGAGATGTTATGAAATCAGTTCGCAGATTGAATCCCGCTTTTCTATTTTCCGCCGCGAAGGCGGTCGTTCGCGGGCTGGCCTTGACGTCAGGTCTGGGCTTGAGTTTGGTCTCCACGGCTTACGCGGAAGGCAAGGATCCCGTTGTAGACGCGTCCTCAACCACGCGAAAGCTGGAGAGTCTGGGCAAAGTTGAATTATCAGCGCGCCCGTTAGTGACTGTGTATGAGGTCACTTCTAACGTAAGCGAGCTTGACGCGCGCGCGGCGACGGCAATGTTCACCACTGCGTTGGTCAAAAGCCGCCAATTCCGTGTTCTGGAACGCAACAAAATCACCGGTGGCGTGGCCAAAGAGCGCGAGATGAATCAGACGGGAGTGAGTTCGGGCGATCGCGCCACGAAGCAAATCAAAGGCGCTAATGTGATATTTGAGGCGACATTTTCTGAAGCAACCGCAGCGAAGGAATCCAGCTCAGGCGGCTTTTCAATCGGCGGCATGCAGATCGGTGGTGGTGGCAACAAGGACGAAGTGGGTATGGATGTCCGGGTGCTTTCAGTCGGTTCGGGCGAAGTACTAGACGCGATTAACGTCCGCAAGGAAGTGGAGTCTACGCAGTCGAGTGTTAGCGGAATTGGTGCGCTGGTAGACACCATTGCTTCGGCGAAGGGTAAAGATTTAAAAGGTTTTACGCCGGACGCTAATTATCAGTCAGCACGGAAAGAAAGCATGGATCGCGCGCTGCGAGCGCTGATCGAGCAAGCAATTTTTGAATTGGCGAAACGCGCGGGCGAATGGGTTGATGATTAATATGAAAGTTTTGATCTTGCTGGCTTTGCTGATGGTAGTCGCTACCGAGAGTAACGCAGAAGGAGCGGATGATGGACGACCAAGCTTAATAAGCCAAAGCGGGGTGAAACTGCAGATATTTCAGCGTCGCGATGGCTTTGTACCCTATCTTCCCGATGCTAGTTACGCCATCACGATTCGCGCGCCAGAATCTGCGTTGCAGCAAGGCTGGCGATGCTGTTGGATCGAAGCCTATTCCACTCAAACCGCCAAAGCGCTATCGGCTGAATACGGAAAGCCAGTGCGGAGCAATCCACCAGATTTGCTTTTTGATTCTGCGCGCATTGAGGCCTCGATACGACAAATAGCGCCGGGCAGCTTCACGGCCTATCTGGCACTGCGATCGGCGCGCAATGAAGGCAGCCATCTGGCGCAGCTTTATGTTCATTTGTACCGGCCATCCAGTGATGGTGAATCTTCCGCAGAAGAAGATCGGGGCGAGCTAGGAAAATCCGCGCGGTATGAGCGTACACGTTACCGGGTGGCACGCAATTTTCTGGAGGAGCCTGCTCTCACGGTCCGCTTTATGTATCGACCGAGGGACCATCAGCCCTCGACAGCAGAGCAGATTCGGACCCCGCCCGCAAGTCAATTGCCCAATTACGCGCAGCCACGTTAATTGTGAATCGTAAAGTTATTGCGCTGCCGACCGGACTTGCCTGCCCAAGCAATTTTCGGCATTTGTTTATGAATTTTTTTCTAGCACATCGCCTGATGAGAACCGTGGTGCGCCCCATATAGAACCTGGCCAGCACGTTGTCGGATTTTTCTCAGTACGACAATGCTGCGCACATGTCATCTCGTAGATGGCCGCCAAATGCCCATTTTACGAGCTACGCATTAATTTCGTCACTGCTAGATGACGCTTTAAGCCTTTGATTACCCATGCATTTGCAGGAATACGCCAAACCGCCGTTGCTATTTGGCGACACCCCACATCCAATTGATAAAAATAATATCAATAAAATCATTAGGTTAGATATTGGCACAGGTTATGCATCTTCTCGTGATGGATGTATTAACACGCCAAAATAGACTTTTTATGCAGCCACAGTTTAATTAAATCAATCGCTTACAGGTGTAATCGCAAGTGGTGGACGAAGTTGTGTTTTGTAGTTATATTTGATTTAGTTGGTACCCGATAGGTAGCCGAATTTATATTATTTGCCAGCGGCGATTTAAACGTATCAATTACGTCTCTTATGACATCACTTGGTTTTAGCTATTTATTTTGGGTATCCCGCGAACAGTGGTAAAAACGGCAAATATTGACGCAAAAAATTATGCAGGAGGTTGGAATGACACTTCAAGTGTTTATGATTTTGTCGATTTGGTTTGGGCTGGGATGTTTGGTGGCTTGGCTGATTGGACGAGCCAGCGATATTGGTGGCGCAAAAGATATTGCTACCGCTCGAAAACTTGATATTGATACATCTGACTCAGAATCGGCAGTATTCACCAAACAGTGCCGTCAGGTGCGAATAATTCTAGAGCGAGATTAGTTTTCCAATCACGCGAAAAAAGCGACTTGGTAGTTGGTTTTTTTCATGGGTACAGCGCGGCAATTCTTTCGCTGCTTGGTTTTGTACGTGAAGCGCGACTTTGTTCACAACAACCCACATCGCTGGGGTGACCACTTATCTGTTCGTCGGTATTAGTCCAATCTAAACCGTCCGCCCCATCAAGCTTCCCGATCATCGGCCCGCCGAACCTGATATCTGTATCGCGGGCTGATCCTTCCGCGGCGATGACTTTGTCATGCGTTTCGTGATCAGCGGCAAACATCCTGACTTGGGCTTCTGAAAATTTCAAACGGGAAAGCACGCGCATAGACTGAATATCTGCAGTATTTGACTGACCATGCCATTGATAACCGTATCTGCATTGGTTCCTAAAAATACGATATTAGGCATAACGTTATATTGCGACTCAAGCACTTTGCTGCGCGGCTTTACGGTACTGTCGGCGCGCGTGAGCCACTCATTTTGCAACTCGTTTTCGCGCCGCGTCCCGTCCAGCGGGATGAATCGATACACAGCGCGGAAGCGAACTGTCTGAGGCAACATCAGTCGCAGCGAAGGTACAGACGACTGAGGTAAATTGGGATGTTTGCCGCTCAAGGCGTAGCCCCGTAAATTCTCGTTTACAGCGACTATCGCACCAGGTATTCTTTATTTCACGAACTGCTTGGCGGTCTCGTCAGATCCCGTTGACCGACACTACCAAAACTATACTACCGCCCTTGCGCACTGCCACACTCGTCCCGCCTCTGTTAAATTATCGGCAACTTTGCTCGCTATATTGAAGTCACGAAAAAACCCTTAACACTGATGTGAGCGTTGCAGCCGCTGTGGCCCATGGCTTACTCAATTGAAGAAATTCATTATTTTGACAAGTCATAACTCACTACCAAATAACTCGCTATTAAATTTGCGCCATCTCATCCGCCAGCACCCGAATGGTTTCATCTATCTGCTCTTCGGTGTGCTCATACGACATAAAAAACCTGAGCCGCGCGGATTTTTCAGGCACGGCCGGATAAAGAATGGGCTGAACGCTGATGCCGCGTTCAAATAAAGCATGCGAGAGTTTCGCGGCGCGAAGCGAACTACCGGTAATCGCTGGCACGACCGCGTAACCCGTGCTCACACCAGTATCGATGCCTGCAAATTGCGCTTGCTTCAAGAAATACTTCCCGCGCGATTGCAACGCGGCAACCCGCTCTGGTTGCTGGCGCAGGCACTGTAACGCGGCTAGTGAAGCAGCCGCCACCGGCGGTGCCATCCCCACGCTGTAGAGAAAGCCGGGCGCCATAAATTTGAGGTGTTCTACCAGTGCGGTCTCGCCCGCAATATAGCCACCACACCCGGCCAGCACCTTGCTCAGGGTGCCCATCCAAATATCAACATCGGTACCCGCAAGTGAAAAATGCTCGCGGATACCAAGCCCGGTTTTGCCCATTACACCGAACGAGTGTGCTTCATCAACCATTAAAAAGGCGCGATGTTTGCGTTTGATTTCGACGAACTTGGGTAGGTCTGGAAAGTCGCCATCCATGCTGTATATGCCTTCGACAACGATCAGAACACGCTCAAAGTTATGCCTCTGTTCGGTCAGGATGCCATCCAGCGCGGCCCAATCGTTGTGTGCAAACGATAGCCGCTTGGCGCCCGACAATTGCGCACCCTGCAGCGTACAGTTATGAATCAGCGCGTCGTGCAGGATCAAATCCTTGGGGCCAAACAAATAGCCAATAGTGGTGACATTGGTGGCATGCCCGCTGACAAAGGTTATAGCATCATCGACACCGTAGGTCTCCGCCAAGGCGCGTTCGAATTCGCGATGTATCGGTCGCTCTCCAGACACGATTCGACTCGCGGACACCGAGGTGCCGTAGGTGTCAATTGCGGCTTTTGCAGCGGCGCTGATGATCGGATCCCCGGAAAAACCGAGGTAGTTGTAGCTGCCAAAATTAATGAGCGATTTACCGCCGATACGCGTGGTTGCGCCTGCTGTCCCTTGATGTGGCTTAAAAAATGGACTGGCGATTCCCAATCGAGCAGCGCCATCATTGATAATGCGAATCTGCTGGTAGCCCGGATGCAGATGAAAGCGATAAAACTGCTCTGGTATATCCGGCTGTCGCGCGCCCGACCCCTCACCATATAGGGGTGTAAAACGGGTGTCGGTTGTATCACCTGCGTTCCGCAGTCGTCGCTCAAGGGCTTGCTGAATGAGCTTGTCCTTGATTTGTGAAGTGAGGCCGAGTACACCTTTACGGGACATCAATGAATCATCCGGCCAGCCTGAGCGGCATCGTTTGACCGGATGTTGCTGGTCAATTCTTCAATTGAATTCTCATCAAGATCCAGGGCATGCTGCGATGCGGCGAGCTGAACTTGCTGTGCGAGATCATTGGGCTGTGCAACGTCATTACCTGTCGTTGCGGATTTCAATATCCCCATAAGCTTTTCGGCAAGCTTCAAGATCGTGGGACTTTCACTTAAAGCCAGAACAGGTAGCTTCACGCCAAAGCGCGATTCAATCGCGAGACCAAGCTCAACACCCATCAAAGAATCGAGACCCATGTCGTAAAGAGAGCGAACGTCTTCAATTTTTTCGGGCGATATGCGCAAAATTTCGCCAATCTCTTCTTTCAGCATCTTTTTGAATGTCACCAGCAAATCTTCCGGTGAGAGTTCCGCCATGAGCCTCTGGATATCATTGGCGTTATCGTCTGCATCCTCAATCTCGCCCGCCTGCGCAACCAGTTCGCTAAATTTCGGACTCTGCGCAGAGGGTAAAAAGCGATTGAGCGCCCGCCAGTCAAGCTCAAGCACACCGAGTCCGGAACGATTTGATACGATCAATTCCTCGAGTACATTGAGCGCAATTCGCGATTGCAACGCGCTACCGCCCATCCGGCTTTGCATCGCTTGCTTGATTTGTTCGTTACGTGCCAGAAAGCCGGCATCCTCAATGGCGCCCCAGCGTACACACGTAGCCGACAGGCCAGCTGCCAAGCGTGCTTCGGCGAGCGCTTCAAGGTAGGCGTTTGCGGCCACGTAATTGGCTTGACCAGGATTGCCAAACAATGTCGTGGCGGACGAAAATAAAACAAAAAATTCCATTTTCATGTGGCGCGTCATCCGGTGCAAATATTGTGCGCCGAGGATTTTAGGTCCCAGCACATTTTTAATTTGCTCGGCATTCGTGTTTCTGACCAGGCTATCTTCAATGACCACAGCTGCATGCACAACACCACGCAATGGCGGCATTTCGGTAGAAATCAGTGCGAACAGTGCGGTCAATGCTTTTTCATTGGTCACGTCGCAGGCTGCCGCATGGACGCGAACACCATGGGCTCGAAGCTCGGCAACACTCGATATGGCTTCAGATGAAATCGGTCCGCTTCTGCTGATAAGCACAAGATTTTTAGCGCCCTTTTCCACCAGCCATTGCGCTGTTTTCAGGCCAAATCCTCCAAGACCACCTGTAACAAGATAGGTCGCCGACGGAGAAAGCTTTAGCTCGCGATGGGTGATCTTTGGCGCGTGAACGTGATTGATTCCGTTACGATAAGTCACCACGATCTTACCGATTTGCCGAGCTTGTTGCATATAGCGGAACGCATCCACGACATCGTCAGCTTCGAACGACTGATAGGGCAATGGATGCAATACACCCTCACTGAATAAGCCCATGACTTCGCGGAATATTTTTTGCGTGAGCGCGGGATGTACCTTCATCAGCTGATCAGCATCGATACCGAAATACGAAATATTGTTGCGGAAGGGACGCAGACCAATTTTGGTATTCTCGTAAAAATCGCGTTTACCCAATTCCAGAAAGCGACCGAACGGCTTCAATACGCGCAGGTTGCGATTGATCGCTTCGCCGGCTAGGGAATTCAGCACCACGTCTACGCCTTCACCATCGGTAACGCTCAGGATTTGATCCGCAAATGCATTCGATCTGGAGTCAAAAACGTGATCCGCCCCAAGCAAGCGAACGAAATCACGCTTTTCATCGGAACCCGCGGTCGCAAAAATTTCGGCCCCGCACCATTTAGCCAGTTGGATCGCGGCAATCCCGACACCACCTGCCGCGCCGTGAATTAGGACGCGCTCGCCCTCGCGTAGTCCGGCGAGTTTGACGAGTGCATAGTACGCGGTAAAAAACGTGCTGGGGATAGTGGCCGCTGCCTCGAACGAAATGCCGTTTGGAATTCGAGACACAGCACCTTCGCTTGTGATAACACGGTTACTCAGGCTCGACGGGCCGAATGCGACCACTGAATCACCGACCGAAAATCCGGTTACATCTTTACCGATAGCCGTCACCATACCGGAGCATTCAAGACCCAAGGTTGGGCCGGCAAAACCGTCCTCTACCGCCTCATCGGAAAGTAGCCCCAACGCATACATCACATCCCGAAAATTTAGCCCGGTCGCACGCACATCAATTTCGATCTCATCGCCATGAGGAGCCACGCGGATACTAGGTTCCCATCGTAAATTTCGGAGCTGGCCTGGAAACTGAAAACCCAAGCGTAACGTGGGTAGCGCGGGCGGAAGGGGCTGCGTAAAAATACGTGGCTGTGTGGCTACAATACTAAATGATAACTTCGAGTGAGGGGAGACTATCGCAGCGCCCGTCGTAGCAGCCCCCACGGACATATTGCTGGGAGTGGCCGGGTCATGAACTGGTTGCAAGCTACGCGGTTCTATGCGCAAACGCGGCACATAGCGTGCACCCGATGTGGTCAAAATTACTTCGTCTTCGTGCACGCTTATATCGTTACTGACATGGTGCTTGATTTGCGTCGATTGCCTGAGTTCAGCACCAATCGCGCTCGCCGCGATCTCAAACTTTGACGCGCGCTCAATATCCAGAAGGTGTACCGAAACGTGAGATGGCTCGTTCATCAGCGTACGACCCAGCCCCCATAACGGAGCATCGTGGGTCGCGGCCATTGCGTCCATCGGGTCCTTCCGCCGCGGTAATAAACCACTCATGGCACCCGAGGTCACCAGCCATAGTGTAGTCTCGATACGACAAGTTTCGAGAGCTTGCAGCACCACTGCCGCAATATTCGAGCGTTCAATTTGCGCTGCCAATAAGTTGATCGCAGCGGGCTCTTCTGTCGTAGCAGATAGTCCAGCCATATGCAAAACACCTGCGACCGAGGAATGCTCTTTTAAACAGCGCGCCTGTACATGCGTAAACATTGCCTCCATCGCGCCTACATCGCTGAAATCAACCTGATATTTAGCCGGGTTACTGTCGGCCGAGCTGTTTGCGGTTGAATGTCCGACCGGCTGTAAGCCACGAACACCGTCGTTACACGCAATGAGAAGCTCATCATCATGAGCCAAAAAATCTAGGCTAACCGCTTCTGCGAGCGATCGAGAGTATGTTTTTGTAACGCGCAAGTTACCGCGGGATGAACCGAAAAGCGGCAATTTATCGTCAAACTTATCCACCAGAGCAAGCCAAATGCGCTTTTTTGGCCGCTGAGCTGAAGACTTTGTGTCCAACAGAGAGGGCGCACGAGATGCCGCCTCGGCTAGTAACAAGTACGGGCTACTCATCGCCTTAGGATCAAGAGGAATTAGTCGCGTATTCGAAAAACCTGCCGAATTAAATCGAGACAACCAGTAAGCTGAGGATCGCTGAATGGAACTCGCATCTCCCGCCGATGCTGTCCACCATGATCGTTCACCACCAAACACAAAGTCAGTCCAACGCGATGATGGGATACCCAGCATAACAAGCGTCCCACCGGCCACCAAAACTTTGCGCGTGTATTCAATTGCAATCCGTTCGCTGTCTTCAGAACTAAAATCTCCGCTAAGAATGGCGAGCTGAAAAACAGGCGCAACAACGTTTTCACTCTGAATTTGATTTAGCTTTGCGCCCGAAGCTTCGGCCGCGAGTGATTCAATCTTCAGGCCTGTGAATTTTTCTTGGAGGCGCCGACATTCTTCTACCGTAGCCGCACTAGTGGTTGCACAAACGTAATCGCAGCGATCAAGATCAAGCGTATGACACAACTCTGCCGCGAAAAGCGGTGTTCCATCACAAATTTCAACCACCCTGAAACGCTGGCCCTCTGGAAGCTTATCGATGGCAGCGGCAAGGCAATCCCGCAATGCATAGCCAATGCCAAGACGCGCTTCGATGCCGACAACGTGCTGGAACATGGCTGGCAATGTGCAGTCACGGGGCAGCAAAGTGCATAGCGGTTTTTCGCCCGTTACCAACGACACGAGATTCCGGCCAATTCTGCCCACTGCGTTCAGAATCGGCAGCCTGTCCGGGTGGTCGGCAATCAGACTATTCCAGATGTCCTGTGATGCGGGCGCGCCCTCTGCAATCTGTAACCGGTACTTGCCGTGGTCATCAACCAGTATTTGATCCTCACTCAGCATATGCAAGAGCCGCGCCAGCAATGGTCCACTTTCCGGGCTGTTTGCCTCAAATCGCGAAACAATATCCCGGTTTAAAACGACTTCCGATTTATTTAATTGAAGTAGGGCTTCGCTCGCAAAACTCGCGCACAATGCGTCAAGCAGGGGTTCTACTTCATCCGCATAGGCAGCCACCGCGCCCTGCGCGGAGACTTTTTTTGCCGCTGCTGAAATCGCCTGCTCAAACAGCTGATGGGTTCCGGTTGAGACCAGCATCGGTGATGACGCAAGCGGCTGTGGGATGGCGTGATAATTCATTAATCGCAAATGGTCAGCCGCATCCTTTCGCAACCTCACACTACGAAAGCGCGCTTCTTTCACCCAACCAATTAACTCACCTTGCTCATCGAACAGCGTAAAATTTGCGCTCAAAGAATGGGGCGAATGGCGCAGCAATGTGGCGCGAACAAACGTTGGTATGGCGCGGCTGCCGCGAAAGAATAAGCGCCCGATTTTAGTGGGGACATACGCGATGCCACCCTGAGATGCCGCTCGATCATGCATTAAGTGAATGATGAGCTGGAACGTACAGTCTAATAATGCCGGGTGCACAAAATATTTCGCAATGTTAGCTTCAATTTCGCGCGGTACCCGGAGCTTGGCCCAAACCGTTTTCCCCTCTACCCACCCTGACTCTACTGCTTTAAATGCTGGCCCGTAGTTCAGACCCACCGATTCGGTAAGTCTAGAATGGCGCACGGCATCGAAATCTGCCGCCCTCGCGGGAAGCGCTAGCGGTTCTGTATCGGCCAGCACACCCAATAGGTTTTCGGGTTCACCAGGAATTCGGCCATTCGCATGCAAGGTCCAACCGTCGTCCGATTGCTGCGTTTTACCGCGGATGGTAAAACTGCCGTCGGCAGGGTCAATCGCGACTCGCAGGGTCTTTGATTGCTCGGTACTGAGCATCAAAGGTGAACGAATTTCCAGTTCTTCAATTTCAATTTGCTGCGTTGCCTGATCGCTGACCTGCCACGCGGCACTCGCCGCCAGCGCCAACTCCGCAAACGCAGTGCCGGGGAATACTATTCCGTCACCGACGATGTGATCCGCCAACATCGGATTATCGGCAGCATCAATTTGATTTTCCCAAGTCAGATCTTGCTGGTTCAACCTAAAACCTAACAAGGGGTGCACCTTCCGACGATGCAACAAGTTAAGCGAATCCGGAGTCACCGTATGCGACAGAGACTCTCGCTGCCAAGGGTAGTTCGGCAAATCAGAAAACGGCGCGACATGCGGGAACAACATTTTCCAGTCCAAATTAACGCCCGCAATCAGCGCCTGGGACAACGCACCCCATACACGGCTCGCACGGTCATCCCCTCGCTGAAGGGTCGTAATGACCCGTCCTTGCAGCTTCGCCTCTTTCAAACTGTCATTCATGTAGCTGCGTAAAATCGCGTGCGGACCGATTTCTACAAAAACACGAATGCCGTCATTTTGCAAGCGCTTGACGGCGTTTGCGAATAACACCGGTTTACGAATATTCTGCCACCAGTAATCAGCGTTGAACCCCTCGCCCAACATTGGCTCGCCCGTCACCGTTGACACAAAAGCGACCTGCGCTTCACCCGGCGTCAACCCGCCAAGCGACTGCTGAATACCGGCCTCAATTCCGTCCATTGCCGGGCTATGAAACGCGTAGTCCAAATCGAGCCGCTTATAACCGATGATACGCTTGGTTAATTCCGCCTCGAACACCGCGAGGGAGGCCTTGTCGCCAGCAATTGTGACTCCGCGCGAACTGTTGACACCTGCCAACGCCACCGATTCCTCAAGTCCCGTTTCGATTAACAGAGTTCGGGCGTCTTCGAAGCCCAATGCCACCGCAGACATTTGGCCCAAACCTTTGGTTTTACCCTGCAATGCACTGCGGTGATAAATGACCTGAACCGCCTGCTCAAGCGTCAAAGCCCCGGCTGCCCAGGCAGCGGCAACCTCGCCAACACTATGGCCTGCAACCGCGGCTGGCATGAGGCCATGCGAGCGAAGCATCTGGGTAACACCAACTTGCAATGCAAATAAAGCAGGTTGAGCAATTTCGGTTCTCGCGTACCGACCTTGGCCGAGATGCGCATTTTCTCCGGCCAGCTCATCCTCAAGTGAATAATCTGCGTACTGTTTAAAAATTTGGTCTACAGCGCGTACCGCTTGACGAAAGACGTTGTCCTCGGCGAGCAGACGTTTACCCATGCCTTCCCACTGTGAACCATTACCGGAATAAATGAATGCGACTGGCGATACGGTTGCGAGCGCTGTTCCACTTTCTACCTGTAGTTCACTCTCGCCGCCTTCGGCAAAACGATCCAGCGCATTTGCCACCGACAATGAAGCGGCTCCAAAAACTACCGCGCGATGCTCATGCCACTCGCGATTAAATGCCGCCGCGTAAGCAGTGTTATAGAAACTCGCGTTTTTGGGTGACCGCAGAAAGCTCGCGAAACTTTTTGCCAGCGTTTTTAAGCCTGCATTTGACTTGGCTGAAAATACCAGCGGGAACAATGCCCCCTCTTGCAGCTTGAGATGCTTTGGCAAATGAGCAACGTTCTGTGCAGCAGGACTTTCCAGAATGACGTGAGCGTTTGCGCCACCGAAACCAAATGAGTTTACGCCCACTACCACTTTGCCCGTCTGTTTGAGGGGCGTGGTCTTTTGAACGACGCGAAGATTCCACTCCTCAAATTTTATATTCGGGTTTGGTGTTTCGATATGAATAGTTGCGGGGACGGTGCGGCGTTGCACGCAATAAAGCGCCTTCACCAATCCCGCTACACCGGACGCCGCCTCGAGATGCCCCATATTGCTCTTGACCGAGCCAATCAAAAGTGGCTTGTCTTTTGCGCGAAACTTGCCGAGCGCATCTCCCAACGCATGCGTTTCAATAGGATCGCCAACTGCCGTGCCCGTGCCATGCGCTTCAATATAGTCAATCTCTGCCGGCGCAATTCCCGCTCGAGCATAGGTCTGTGTGAGCAGCGCAGCTTGCGCCTGACTGCTGGGCACGGTGAGCCCTGCTTTTTTACCATCGCTATTTACCGCTGTCGCCGCGACTACAGCGACAATTTGGTTGCCGTCAGCCACGGCCCGATCGTAGTCTTTAAGAATGAATATTCCACCACCCTCAGACCGGACGTAGCCGTCACCCGCCGCATCAAACACATTACATTTACCGTGTTTGGACAGCATTGACGCTTTCGAAAATGCAATAAATCCATATGGGTGCAGATGCAGACTGACGCCACCCGTGACGGCAAGCGAGCTTTCGTTGCTGAGGATGGATTGACAAGCCTGATGAAACGCCACCAGTGAAGATGAGCACGCGGTGTCCAACGCCATGCTGGGGCCACGCAGATCGAAAACATAAGAAATACGATTAGCGGCAATACTGGCTGTATTGCCAGTGGCAACGGTCGAATCAATTGCGCCCAAATCTTCGGCAAAGCGATAGGCATAGTCAGCGCTCGAAATACCGATAAAAACACCGCAGCTTGTCCCTTTAACCGCGGATGGTTTTATGCCCGAATTTTCGAACGCTTCCCAACTCATTTCAAGTAGCAAGCGTTGCTGGGGATCCATTTGTGCGGCTTCGCGAGGCGATATGCCGAAAAAGCCGGCATCAAATCCTGAAATGTCGCCGATCGAACCCGCAGAAAATGTGTAGCTTGTACCGGGATGGTTCTTATTTGGATGGCGAAATGTCTCTTGCGCCCAACGGCTACTCTCTACCGAACTAACAAGATTCTGCCCATCGAGGAGATCGGACCAATATTTTCCGGCATCAGTTCCCGGGAATCGGAATGACATGCCAACAACGGCAATTTTTCTTTTCATGGGTTTGGCATGACTCTCTGAAGCGATACCCATCACATTAAAAACACAATGTGGGTGCCGCGCGCTACGTTACGGTAATTATATTTTACATGGTCATTTGACGCGTGACTCACTTAAGTTGTTACCAATCTGTAACTTAAAATGATCGCATGGACCGGAAGGTGAGTTTTACGCGTAGCTGTTCAGCGACAAGTGTATGCACGCTTGTTGAAGCATCGGTGCAGAGCCTAAGAGAATTTGGTAGGCCGTGCAGGACTTGAACCTGCGACCAAAGGATTATGAGTCCTCTGCTCTAACCAGCTGAGCTAACGGCCCCGAGGGGATGGATAAGTGAGAAAGTAACTGGATAACTAACAAACCGCAGATAAATTTTGATATTTACAACTCATCATTATAGCGAACTAAGCGATCCGTATCCCAACCAAGGACCGAATCTGCATCAGTGTCTTTTGGCGTATTTTCATCAGCGCGCGCTAAAACAGAATATCGACTCATTTTTACGCTAACAATTGTATTTATTTTGCAGCCGTCGCGAGTCTATCCAAATGCCGCCTCATGGCCTCTTGAAAGCGACGGGGTAAAAGCGGTTTTTCAATAAAATCATTCCGGTCTAACGCCCAGGAGTAGGAAATCAACAGAACAGATCAAGGTTTTCCACTACTTAGAGCTGACGATACCGTCCGTACGACCCAATTACACCTCAGCTACACAAAACGTCATGCCAACGATGGCGACAAACTGATCTCAATTTTATCTGGAGCGCGATATGAAAATTTCTATACTTCCCAGAGCATATTGTCACTGATTTTCAAAAAATCAGCTCTATAAAGGCGATTGATGCCGAATCAGGTGCCACTCCAAGCAAACACAACTCTATAATTTCTACATCGTAACGTTGACTATCTGCTTACCCAAAAGAAACGTGCAGCAGGTTATCACCCGCTACGCGCTTCTAATGAAGGCTACCTAAATCTAGCTGTCTGTTTCTAGGAAGCTCTTCAGCTTTTCGCTGCGGCTTGGATGGCGCAATTTCCGAAGCGCCTTCGCTTCTATTTGACGAATACGCTCGCGTGTCACGTCAAACTGTTTGCCCACTTCTTCCAAGGTATGGTCTGTGTTCATCTCAATGCCGAAGCGCATCCGCAACACCTTTGCTTCGCGCGGCGTGAGAGAGTCCAGAACATCTTTGGTCACATCACGAAGTGAACCGTATTGCGCGGAATCAAGGGGTGCAAGTGAATTGGTGTCTTCGATAAAATCGCCCAAATGAGAATCGTCGTCGTCGCCGATAGGCGTTTCCATCGAGATCGGCTCTTTGGAAATTTTCATAATTTTGCGGATTTTATCTTCCGGCATTTCCATCTTCACGGCGAGGGTTGCCGGATCGGGCTCGAGGCCGGTCTCCTGCAAAATCTGCCGTGAAATGCGGTTCATTTTATTAATTGTCTCAATCATATGAACCGGGATACGAATGGTGCGCGCCTGATCGGCGATCGAACGTGTAATTGCCTGGCGAATCCACCATGTCGCGTAGGTCGAGAATTTATAGCCGCGACGGTACTCAAATTTATCCACGGCTTTCATCAGGCCGATATTTCCCTCTTGAATCAGATCAAGAAATTGCAAACCGCGATTTGTATATTTTTTCGCGATGGAAATCACCAGACGCAGGTTAGCCTCAATCATCTCGCGCTTGGCGCGGCGAGCCTTGGCTTCACCCGTGCTCATTTGGCGGGCGATTTCTTTCAAATCTTTGATCGGCAGGCCGACGTCTTTCTGCAAATTAATCAGCGCCTCTTGCTGCTCAAGAATTGATGGTTTGAATTTTGTCAGCGCGAGCGCGAATGTTTTGCCATTCGCGATTTCGTCCGCAATCCATTTCACATTGGTTTCATTGCCGGGAAACGACTTGATAAAATGCGGGCGCGGCATGCCGGAATTTTTTACGCACAATTCTTGAATCTCGCGCTCCCGCTGACGCACACCTTCGACCAGCCCGCGCAGCGAACTACACAAGAGCTCAACCTGCTTCGCCGAAAAACGGATCTGCATTAACTCAGCCGAAATTTCTTCCTGCAAATCTTTGTAGGCGCGTGAGCGATGGCCTTTTTCAACCAGCACTTTTTTCATGCGCTTGAAGGTTTTGCGAATCGAGTTGAATTTGGCGAGCGACTCTTGTTTTAAAAGCTCGAGATTCGCTGCGGCGATCGAACCATCTTCGTCTTCATCTTCTTCAATTTCTTCCGCGCCGTCCAGCTCTTCTTCGGAAAGCGCGGCCTCGGCGACTTCGGCCTCGTTCGGATCCACCAAGCCATCGACAACTTCATCAATTCGCATCTCGTCGTTCTCAACCTTGTCCGCCAAATTCAGGATTTCCTGAATTGTCGTCGGGCAGGATGAGATCGCGTGGATCATATGCTTCAAACCATCTTCAATGCGTTTGGCGATTTCAATTTCTCCTTCGCGTGTCAGCAGCTCAACCGACCCCATCTCGCGCATATACATCCGCACGGGATCTGTAGTGCGACCAAACTCGGAATCAACCGTGGTTAGTGCTGCGGTGGCCTCTTCCTCGGCGTCATCATCATCGGAAGAGACGGGCGCCGCCTCTGTCATCAGCAGAGTCTCAGCATCCGGCGCTTCGTCGTAAACCTGAATCCCCATCTCATTAAACGTGGTGGTGATCGATTCAATCTGCTCCGCGTCGACCATATCCGGCAGATGATCATTAATCTCTGCGTAGGTCAAAAAGCCGCGCTCTTTGCCCAAGTTGATCAAGCTCTTAAGGCGCGTACGCTGAACCTCAACGTCGATTTTCGCCGCTTCTTGCTTGCTCGCCTTAAAATTAGGGATTGGAAATTCGTCGTGCTCACGAGCGCTTTTTGGTTTGCGTGCCATGTGGGTGGTGTCCGTTTGCGGTGGTGTGCCGTGTTATGCGATTACTATTCTGCTAGTGGATGTTGGGTCACATGGGGCTAACGACAAGCCAAACACTAACGGGCAACAATCGCGCTAATCGCTCAATAAAGTAGCAGGGAACCCTCGATTATATCAAAAGAGACCATTTTTCAATAGTGCTTTTGCTAAACAATTGATTAATTGATGGTTTTAAGGCGCGCCAAACAAAATTTTTACCTCGTTGACTGGCGTACATTTCGAAGCATAAACCCTCTAAGATGCCCGTCAATACTAGGGTTTTAATCAATAAAAATTGTATTCTGCTGCGCGGCAGCAACCGCCCTTAAAAGCAAGATCGAACCGCTGTATTCTCCGAGCAGTGCCTCATCGCCAACACATCTGTTGGACAGCGCGGCCAAATGAACGTTTCTTAAAAAATTTTTCAACCTGCCCAAAATGTTCACTGCCTGCCCTATAGTTGGGGCTATTAACGTTGATTAGCAAGCGGCGTTGCACAATCGAAGCTACCCGGCCGGCAGCACACCAAATTGAAAATCAAAGGAAAAAATTGAAACAACCCGTCATCACTCAACGCCTCAGCAGAGACGAATTTGAAGCCTTAGAGCAAGTCGGCAACATGTTGAAATCCGACAAGCCCAGCGCTTGCGTGGCACGCAACGCGCGACATTTAGTCGGCATCAAAATGCTGGTTCATCACAAAGACGGCAGCTATGAATTGACCGAAAAAGGCACGCTGGCGTTGTTCGTCAAAAACTGCACCATGGGACTGAGCGCGCTCGCCTCCGACCCCAATGCCCCGCTGGGCAATGGCGTAGCCACGTTTCTGGGTCGCAAGGGACACATTATCGAAACCGCAGTCCCGGGACGTTTTGAAATTACCGCGAAGGGCCGCGAGTGTCTTGAGGATATGAAACAAAATCCGTAGCTTCAGGATGCGTTAGGACGACCCTTTAAAAAAACTATTTACGACAAACCCATCTCTCGCGCACGCCGATCAATTTCGGCGCGCTTTTGAGCAGCCAGTGCGGTCTCGTGCAGCTTTGCCAACGCTGCATCAAAATCAGCATCCACGTCGCGTGCAGCCATGTCATCGTCCGTTATTAGGGGATGTTTTGACAGACGATCTAAAATCGATTCGTCCACCGAGTGGCGAAAATGCTCAAGCACGCCACCCATGTTCACTTCGAAATCATGATCACGAATAAATTGCGCAATTCGATATGCCGCACCGATCGCGCTTGCCTCAATTTCGTCAGTCGCAAAATCAAAGCGACCGGCGAGCTGCGGTTTTAACATCATGTCGACAATAAGCTGCTCAGCCGGCGACAGTTTGGCGACCTTTTTTGCACCCACAGAAAGCGTCGGCTCGCGACGGTTTTTGGCGTCCCAATTCGCGCGCTTATCCCCAGGCGCATATTGGCGAGGCTTGGGTGAACCGTCGCGATACGTCTCCTGCGGAGCGCGCGGTCTCTTACGAAAACCGTTGTTTAGTGAAGCATCGTTATAACCACTAGGCGCGTTGCCGCCTCCATTGCCCCCTACAGACATGGGAATTAAGCGCTCCACTTCAATCGCGCCCAAACCCACGGTATCAGCCAATCGGCGCCGCAGCATTAACGCTAATGCGGGCGCGGTTTGCGTGGAGACTTGTGCGATCAGCGGCTTCGCGTTCGCCAGCAGGCGCGCGCGGCCCTCTTCACTCTCGCCGTCTACTTCGCTCGATAATTGATCAAACAAAAACGCGGATAACGGCTTCGCATTTTTAAGTTCCGAGATAAAAGCGTCTTTGCCCAGACGGCGCACAAACGTGTCGGGGTCATCCTCTGCGGGCAAAAATAAAAAGCGAATATCTTTGCCATCAATTACAACGGGCAGCGATTGTTCTAGCGCCCGCCACGCAGCTTTTCGACCAGCCTTGTCGCCATCAAAACAAAACACCAAATTGTCAGCCATTCGCAGCAGCTTTTGCACATGCGTGGGCGTAGTCGCGGTGCCAAGTGTGGCAACCGCGTTCTCAACGCCATTCTGCGCGAGCGCCACCACGTCCATATAACCTTCCACTACGATGGCGGTCTGCTGATCGCGGATCGCGCGGCGGGCCTGAAATAGTCCGTACAACTCACGGCCTTTTTCGAACAACGGGGTCTCCGGCGAATTCAAATATTTCGGCTCGCCTTGGCCGATGATTCGACCTCCAAACCCAATGACGTTGCCTCGTTGATCTAAAATTGGGAACATGACGCGATCACGGAACCGATCGTAGCGACGACCCTCATCGTTATCAATCACCAATCCGCATTCGTTCAATGCGCCGGCCGTGTAATCCTCCACCGCGCCTTTTAAACCTTGCCAATCGTCAGGCGCGTAGCCCAGTCCAAACTTAGCCGCGATCTCACCGCTCACGCCGCGGCCTTTGAAATACTCAATCGCTTTTGGTGAGCTTTTTAACTCGCGCCGATAGAAATCGCGCGCTGCCGACATTACCTCGCTTAAAGAGGCTGCTTCGCGTGCTCGCTCACTCGATTCGCCTGCATTGGCTTCCTGCGGCATGGTGAGACCCACGCCCTCAGCCAATTCGCGCACGGAGTCACGGAAACCCATGCCCGCATATTCCATCAAAAACGAGATCGCGGTGCCATGCGCGCCGCAACCAAAGCAATGATAGAACTGCTTTTGCGGACTTACCGAGAAGCTGGGACTTTTCTCATTGTGAAACGGGCAGCATGCAGAATAATTCTGCCCCGCTTTTTTTAGTTTCACGTGCTTGTCCACGACGTCAACAATGTCAACGCGAGCAAGCAACTGCTGAATAAAGTCCGGTGGAATCATCAGGGCTTAATTATAGGCGACGAACCAATTACACCCAATGGGTGGCTAGCCCAACCGTGCCTTGACCACGCCCGACAGCTTGCCCATATCTGCGCGTCCGGCCACGCGTGGACGCAAGGTGATCATCACCTTACCCATATCTTTTGCGCTAGTCGCGCCAGTCTCGGCAATCACCGCGTCCAACACGGCAGCCAGTTCGGCGTCCGACATTTGTGCCGGCATATAAACTTCCAAGATGCCGACTTCGAATTGCTCTTTCGCCACCAAGTCCAGCCGATTGCCTGCGGTAAATTGCTCGATGGAGTCTTTGCGTTGCTTCAACATTTTTTCGATGACGTTCAACACTACGTCGTCAGTAATTTCAATACGCTCATCGACTTCCTTTTGTTTCAGCGCCGAAGTAAGCAGACGAATTGCGTTGAGCTTGTCTGCCTCACGCGCTTTCATGGCGGTTTTCATGTCCTCATTGATGCGTTCACGTAAAGTCATTTTTAAGCTCCCAAAAGTCGCCTCGAAAAATTGAAACGAAATAAAAAAGGCAGAGTTCGCACTCTGCCTCAAAAGATTTTTGCTCTTGCGAAACTTAGTAAAGCTTCGGTGGCAGCATTTGGCTGCGCAGTCGTTTGTAGCGGCGCTTCACGGCAGCAGCGTGTTTGCGCTTGCGCTCTGCGGTTGGCTTTTCGTAAGACTCACGAGCACGAAGCTCAGTCAGCAAACCGGTTTTTTCAACAGCGCGTTTAAAACGACGTAATGCAACGTCGAACGGCTCATTTTCTTTCAATCGAATCAATGGCATTTCAAAAAACCTTTCTACTTTCTAGTTATGCCCGCCCAATTTGGCACCTCGGTGAAATTGCTACAGAGACGCTATAAATTGTGGGTCTGAAGGTGCTGATTTATCTTCCCTGCGATTTTTATCGCGAACAGCCCAATATAATAGCCCATCCCACAGTTTTTGCCAAGCAAGAACTTGCAAAACGTACCTCAACAGGATAAGTCCCGCATGCTCATTTTAGGTATCGAAACATCATGCGATGAGACCGGCGTAGCGCTATACGACACCGCGCAACCGGCAGCGACGGGTTTGCTAGCACACGGCCTACATTCCCAAATCGCGATGCACGCGGCCTATGGCGGCGTCGTACCGGAACTCGCGTCGCGCGATCATATCCAGCGCCTTATTCCGCTGATCGAGAAGGTTTTAAAAGATAGCAATCGCTTACTTAGCTCAGTCGATGCGATTGCAGTTACCGAAGGCCCAGGCTTGGGGGGCGCGTTAATGGTGGGCACCAGCGTGGCGGCAGGGTTGGGGTTGGCGCTTGGAAAACCCGTTTTGGGCATCCACCACTTAGAAGGTCATTTACTGTCACCGCTGTTGGCCGACCCGAGACCAAAATTTCCATTTGTCGCGCTGCTGGTATCCGGCGGGCATACACAGTTGATGGCCGTTGAGGCAGTTGGACAGTATACTTTGCTCGGCGAAACAGTCGATGACGCGGCTGGCGAAGCTTTCGACAAAACCGCCTCATTGCTTGGTTTGCCTTATCCGGGCGGTGCCGCGTTAAGCGAGCTTGCGCGCCGCGGCAACGCCAAAAAATTTCCGCTACCGCGGCCTATGATGCATAGCGGTGATCTGGAATTCAGCTTCAGCGGCTTGAAAACGGCCGTGCTGATGTTGACTAAAAAGCTCACTGGTAACACCGGCTTACTTCCCGACGATATTCGTGCGGACATTGCGGCATCGTTTCAGGCGGCAGTGGTAGATGTGCTTGCTGCAAAATGCCTTACCGCACTAAAACAAACCGGCATGAAAGCGCTGGTGGTGTCCGGCGGGGTGGGTGCGAATCAATCTTTGCGCAACACGCTATTGCGTGAGACCGAGCGGATCGGGGCACAGGTTTTTTTCCCGCCATTGGAATTTTGCACAGATAACGGGGCAATGATCGCATTCGCGGCGGCATTGCGAATCGAGGCTAATCCTGATTTACTTTCGCAAGCCACGCGCGGCTTCAGCGTTCGGCCGCGCTGGGATTTAGAGATGACTAATCTGGCGCGCCACGGCGGTAATTAGTTTGCGCGAGCTCTAACTGCTCTTCTGCCGATTTGACCGCCGCTTCTAGCCTCTCGATTCGCTCACTATAAGCATCGGTTCGAGTAACTGCATTTTGGCCAGCAGGCGTGGGGGTAAGGCTGCCGACAGCGGGTGATGACACGGGGTTAGTCGTTGTTGGCACCGTAACAATGGTTCCATCCTTTGCCTTCACAGTAGCCGGCTTTACAATGACCCGCTGCTCCCCTTCGCGAGGTGTCCTACCCTCTTCCAAAGCTAATTTGGCTCTTTCTAATGCAGCGCGTGCTGCGTCTACTTTTCCTTGCAATGTTTCACGAAGAGCCGCTCGTTCCTTGATACGCTCGTTAACGTCGGCAGAGCCTTCCTTGCCGCCACCGGAAGCGATTGCTCGCGATCCTACTGGTGAATCAATCACATTCGTCTTCGTATCAGCCTGTATACGCTCCGCCTTTTCGCCCGGCTTGGGGGGCTTGTCGGAATAAGTTACTTTGCCATTGGCGTCGACATATTTGTATAGCACCTGTGCGCTTACTTGCACAGATGACACGATCATTCCGGCGGCTAATAACAAAATTAAACTAAATCGTTTCATACGATTTCTCCTCGTGTTTAGCTGGCTGAATGCCCGCAACAGCACTTGATTTTGCGCAGATGCTGCATGAAGAATCGCGTTTAAATTTAATGGTCTGCCACGACATGGTACGCGCATCAAGCATCTGTAAACGGCCGGTGAGCGGCAACCCTAAGCCAGTTAAAAGGCGCAATGCTTCTGACGCCTGCATAGCGCCAATAATGCCTACCAAGGGCGCAAATACGCCCATCACCGCGCACCGCTGCTCATCGATCTCGTCATTCTGGATGCCATCAGGGAACAAACAGTGATAGCACGGGCTATTGTCGAGACGGAAGTCGAAGCTTGTAATTTGTCCGTCAAAACGAATCGCCGCGCCGGAGACAAGCGGTTTTCGATAATGTACACAGGCGCGATTAATCGTGTGCCGGGTGGCGAAATTGTCGGTGCAATCCAGCACCACATCGGCTTTCGAAACATATCCTGCAACGGTGCCCGCCAACAGACGTTGTATCACCGGCGTGACGCGAATATCTGCATTTAAAGCCCGCATTGATTGCGCCGCGGACAGCGCCTTGTTGATGCCAATACGAGATTCTCGATGAATAATCTGCCGCTGCAAATTAGTCAAATCTACATCATCACCATCCACCACGGTTATCTCGCCAACACCCGCCGAGGCCAAATACATGAGCGCAGCGGAACCCAAACCACCCGCACCGATCACTAATGCGTGGGACGTCGCCAGTTTTTGCTGTGCCTCAATCCCGAATTCTTCAAGCAGAATGTGACGACTGTACCGCAACAGCTCTCTATCATTCATGAGCAACTTCACGCATCACGGGCAGCAAAGCCAATCTTTCTACTTACCCGCAGCTGGCTTAACGTCGATCTTTGCCTCAGATTTTGGCGCCTGCTTTACCGGCGACAGAACTGCGGCAGTTTTGACGCCATTCTTCGAGCCGGAGGTTGTTGCTGCATTTGAAGCCAGTAACTCTCTCGGGTTCGACGCTACTGGCAACCCTTTCAAGAAATTCATTGCTTGCTGCAATACAAAATCCACCGGTTTACCGTCGGCACCATCAAGCGGTTTGTATTCCACAGGCTTATCTTCTGCTAATTTCGCATCGGCGACTTTTGCGTCGGCTACGGCTGGAGAAACAGTCCCGCTCTTACCGGCTTCACCCGCTGGCTTCACCGCGGACTCATTTAATTTTTTAAGCGTTTCCACTTTCAGCGCTTCAGACTTCAACGCGTCAGCCGCTTTTTTCTCGTCGTCGCCAATGAGGTGGCGCTCGAGATCTGCCTCGCGCATTTCGATGCGTTGCGATCCATCTGTCACCGTCTGATCAGGCGTAATGCCCTTGGCTTGAATAGAACGTCCGTTCGGTGTGAAATAACGCGCAGTGGTGAGCTTCATAGCGCTGTTATTATTCAGCGGCAGAATCGTTTGCACAGAACCCTTGCCGAATGTTTGCGAGCCCATAATTACAGCCCGCTTATGATCCTGCAAGGCACCCGCAACAATCTCCGACGCAGATGCGCTGCCATTGTTGACCAACACCACCATTGGAATGTCTTTGATCGAGGCAGGGAGTTTGGCGATGTAATCTTCTTTTGAAGAATTCCGCAGATAATTTTCTTTACGCGCGGTGAGATGCATCTTCGAATCTTCTACGCGCCCGTCGGTATAAACCACCAAAGCGTCTTTGGGCAAAAATGCCGCGGATACAGCAACCGCAGAATTCAGCAATCCGCCCGGATCATTACGTAAGTCAAGCACAATACCCTTAAGCGCACCATTGTTTTGCTTGTAAGCATCATTTATCGCACGCACCATTTTTTCAGCGGTCGCCTCTTCAAACTGGGCTAGCCGAACGTAGGCATATCCGGGCTCAATCGCGCGCGCACGAACACTTTGGATTTCGATCACGGCCCGTCGAATTTTAAAAACTAGCTCTTTGTTTTCGCCTTTGCGCAAAATCGTGAGCGTAACGTCAGTGCCCGGCTCACCTTTCATCCGTTTCACCGCGTCGTTAATCGATACGCCACGCAAGCTGACGTCATCCACTTTAAAAATATAGTCGCCCGCTTTTACCCCGGCTTTGAAAGCGGGCGTGTCGTCAATCGGCGAAATGACCTTGACTAGGCCATCTTCCTGGCCCACTTCTATCCCCAGACCACCGAATTTGCCGGTGGTAACGGTTTGCATTTCCTTGAACGCATCGGCGTCAAGAAACGCTGAGTGCGGGTCTAGGCCCGTCAGCATGCCGTTAATTGCCTCTTTTATCAGGCGCTTGTCATCCACATCTTCCACGTAGTCGCTTTTAATGCGCCCAAACACTTCGGACAGCATGCGCACCTCTTCGATCGGCAGATTCAGCGTGGTCTTTTGCTTCTCGGCAGTAGCCGAAAAATTCAAGCTCAACGCAACACCTACTACAGCGCCCAAGCCCACCAATCCCACCGCTTTAAGCTTGGCACCAGATGGATGGATTTTGAGTTTCGATTGCGACGAAAGGTTGGTTTGACTATCGTTCATTTTAATACCTTAGAGTTGTTGCTCTCATGGTTCAACTGGAAACTTGTATATCGCTGGGATTTTTGTGGCGACACACCTAGCCACCCTGCCTTTAACCAGCCATTTATCGACCAATCCATTTCATCGGGTCGAACGGCTTTCCTTCATGACGTAATTCAAAATATACACCTGATTCTAACGCGCCACCTGTCGATCCGACCGACGCGATATTCTCACCTGACTGCGTATTTTCACCAACCGACTTCAGTAAACTTTCATTGTTACCGTACAAACTCATGTAGCCATTTCCGTGGTCTAGAATCAATAAGTTGCCAAATCCGCGTAACCAATCTGCAAACACAACCCGCCCGTCCGCCACTGCTCTCACTGCCTGCCCGGACTCAGCTTTAATGAACACGCCTTTCCAAGTCACCCCACCGTCTTCTCTTGGAGTACCAAAACGACCTGCAAGTTCACCCCGCGCTGGTAATTTCAGTTTTCCTCTCAAGCTCTCAAATGCCCTTCCTACAAAACCCGCATCGGCCACACTTTCGACTACGCTTCCAACTGGCGTCACTGGCGCGCTCGACGATGTTGGCGGTGCCTTATTCGGCGACGAATTGGGCGACGTAGAATCTACGCGCACCTCCGGCTTACGGATGTTGGGCACCAGTCCTTTAGCAACGCGCTCTTTCTCGAGCTCTTTCTCTTTTTCCCGGATTTTTTCCTGTTGTCGCTTTTGCTCTTTCAATTGCTCGGCACGCCGCGCTGCCGTCCTGATTAACTCTTTCGTGATCTGATCGACCAATTTACTGAGTCGATCTTCATCCCGTTTTAAACGACCAATCTCATTGCGCCCTTTGCTGATGTCGCCCGCAATCCGGTTCAACAGCTTCTGCCTCGCCATCCGCTCTTCATCAATGGCTGCACGTGCTTTCTGCTGTTCAATCGCGTTTGCCGCCAGTTCGTCCTTTTTGACGCGCGCACCGGTTTCTAGTTCTGCCAATTTTGTGAGCGTTTGTTTCAGTCTGGCGATAAGCAGCGCACGCGATTTGGAGATATAGCCAAAATACTGTAACTCGCGCTCAACCGCGGCCACGTCCTGCCCATTAAGCATCAGCCGCAACGCATCTGCGCTGCCATGCATGTATTGATGGCGGATGACGCGATCAAGCAACATTTGCTGTTTTGCCACATCTGCCCGAGCGGCATCAATGGCTTTCTGGGTCTCGGTGAGCGCCAGACCAATGCTGTTTTGCTGGGCATTAAGCTCGGTTAGGCTACGATTGACTTCGCTAATCGCTTTTTCCGAGGTTTTCAGCGCATCAGCCGCTTCGGCGCGCGATTCTTCGCTTTTGGCAACATTGCGTTGTAGTTGCTCGATTCGCCCGCGCAATTCTTCGAGGCGCTTTTTTTCGGCATCAGCCGACGTTTTCTGAGCCTCTGCAGATGCCGAAAACCCCAGCATCCACGCGGTCTCAAGAGCGATTATCCCAAAGGCAATTAATCGTTTTGCTAACACTAAAACAAACCCGGTTTTGGCACTATTGCACTATTTTCTTCAGCTGATTTTTGCAGCTGCATCTGAGTTTTGCGTTCCCGCCTGTGTTGCCACGGCCGCTGCCGCGCTCGCGATTTCAGTCTGACTCCCCAGATAGTAATGTCGAATCGGTTTTAAATCGTCGCTCAACTCATACACCAGTGGCACCGCAGTGGGAATGTTGAGGTTAACGATCTCCGAGTCTGAAACATGATCCAAGTGTTTGATCAACGCGCGCAGCGAATTGCCGTGCGCCGCGATGATGACGCGTTTGCCCGCATGAATTTGAGGCGCAATTTCGAGCTGCCAATAGGGCACAACGCGCGCTACCGTGTCCCTCAAACACTCCGTGAACGGGATTTCTTCCGGCAGCAATGAAGCGTAGCGAATATCCTTGGCCTCATAACGAGGATCGTCCGCCGACAGTGCAGGTGGCGGCGTATCGTACGACCGGCGCCACAGCAGCACCTGTTCAGGGCCAAATTTCGCGGCTGTTTCGGCTTTATTCAAGCCCTGCAGAGCACCATAGTGGCGCTCATTTAATCGCCAATGCTTGATGACCGGGATCCAGCGACGGTCAAGGGCTTCCTGCGCAAACCACAAGGTGCGAATCGCGCGGGTCAGCAGCGAGGTGTACGCCAAATCAAAATCGAGCCCTTCGGCTTTCATCAAATTGCCAGCACGCTGAGCTTCGGCGACACCACGTTCTGTTAAGTCGACGTCCGTCCAACCGGTGAATCGATTTTCTAAATTCCAGGCGCTCTCGCCATGGCGCATCAAAACCAGTTTTTTCATGTTCTTGTCGGTCAAAAAAAATGTTGGATTGGAAAACACAGGCAAACGCGAGAACACCAAGCGCAACCTAGCATAGTGAAAGGCAAAAAACCCAGACTCCCGAACCGCGTCCTTTATGCACAGGAGGCTCTTGAGATTGCTTCAATTTAGCCGCATTTGTCACTAACGTCATGTAAAACAAAGTGACAGCAACACAACACTTCTGGTTGAATCATGAAAGTTGGGGCAATGCAGTCAGTTTCTCGGTAAAATATCAGGTTTTCGTGGTCTTGCTTAAACTGCCGACCGGCGCATCCAACAAATACCTAGGCAGAGATGGGCCAAAAATTGGCCGGCATGCCCGAGAATTACACCTTCCTGCATTTCACCCATTTGAAAAAACATGACTGAATTTTTGACACAAAATATTATGATGGCCGCCCTGTTCGTGGCTAGCGGTGCAATGCTCGTTTGGCCGAGTATCGCCAAGCTTATGAACAACACGAAAGAAATCGGCACGTTGGAAGCCACCCGCCTGATGAACACCGGCAATGCGCTGGTGCTCGATATTCGCGACGGCGGTGAATTCAACGGTGGACGAATTCCAAAATCGAAAAATATTCCATTCTCCGAAATCGACAAACGTGTCGACGAAATTGCGAAATTCAAAGACAAACCGGTGATCGTGACCAGCGGCAATACTAATAAAGCGGGTGCCGCCGCCCGCGCTTTAAAAGCGCTGGGGTTTACCGAGGTTTATCAATTGCAGGGCGGATTCAGCGCCTGGCAGTCCGCCAGTTTACCGACCGAAAGATAAGCCGCATCATCATGCCTAAAATTACCATGTATTCCACCGGTGTTTGCCCTTACTGCCAAATGGCCGAGCGCCTGCTGAAATCCAAAGGCGTCACCGAGATCGATAAAATTCGTATCGATCTTGATCCCGCAAAACGCGACGAGATGATGGAAAAAACACAGCGTCGCACTGTGCCGCAGATTTATATTGGTGATCGACACGTGGGCGGCTTTGATGAGCTCTCTGCGCTCGATAAAGCCGGCGGACTGGTGCCTCTGCTCGCCGCGTGATACTGCCATCAGCCTAAAGATTTATTCATTTAATAATTGCAACTAACCCAAGGAAACAGCATGACCGACGCAACGCTATCCGCGACTCCCGCCGCCACCGACAACCAACCGGTTTATTCCATCGAAAAGATTTACGTTAAAGATCTTTCATTGGAAGTGCCGAACGCGCCGCAAATTTTTCTGGAACGCGAGTCACCAAACGTTGACGTGCAACTTCATCATGTCTCGAAAAGTGTAGATGACGGTATTTATCAAACCGAATTAACGCTCACCGTCACGGCCAAAGTCGGCGAAAAAACAATGTTCTTGGTGGAATGCTGCCAGGCTGGTATTTTCGCGATTCGCAACGTCCCCAACCAGGACTTGGAGCCGATTCTGGCCATTGGCAACCCGAATATTTTGTATCCTTATGCACGCGAGACTATCTCGGACGCCATCGTGCGCGCTGGTTTCCCGCCAGTGCTATTGAACCCCGTCAACTTTGAAGCGCTTTTCCAGGCACAAAAGGCTCAAGAAGCAGAGCAGTCGGCGGCTCCGGCACCGGTGCTAACGCACTAAATGCACAAGACGCACCTAAAACTGCACGCGCCATTTATGAACGCAACCTCGACAAACGCCGCCACTCTGTGTGCGGCGTTTTGTTTTTCAATTTCGCTTAACGTAGTCCATGCGCAAGCGCCGTCTCCCGTTGCCGCAACAACGCTGCCTGCAATGACCCCCACTACCAGCGTGCTCTTCGCAGCCATTGGTGATAAGCCCGCCGTTATTTACGATGCGCCTTCAGCGAAAGCGCAGAAGACATTTATTCTGTCGCGACAGCATCCGGTTGAGATATTAGTCAAACTCGACAAATGGATAAAAATTCGCGACGCGGAAAATACCGTGGGCTGGGTTGAAAGTATTTCGCTAGGCACTAATCGCACGGTGCAGGTATCCGTGCCCAGCGCGGAAATTCGCTTAATGCCAAACCCGAATGCCGCGATTGCTTTTGAAGCGGCTCGGCTGGTGGTGATGGAAGCCACCGGGCCGGCCGTCAATGGCTGGCTGCCGGTACGACACCGCGACGGGCAAACCGGCTACGTGAGTAAATCCCAAGTTTGGGGTGACTAGCAATGGCATTAAGAATCGCCGTGCTCGGCGCAGGCGCATGGGGCACCGCACTCGCCATCGCGTTTTCCAGTAAACATCACATCACACTCTGGAGCCGTGATGCGGCACAAATCGCGGCCTTGGCCGCGAGCCGTGACAATTCGCGTTATCTGCCCGGAATTTCGCTACCCACGTCAATCGAGATTGAAGCTGATTTCGCGACAGCGTTATGCAACGCAGATATAGCCTTAATTGCCACCTCCACCGCAGGACTTCGCGACACCGCGACGCTCGTCCACAGGTCAAACCCAGCTCTGCCGATTATCTGGGCTTGTAAAGGTTTTGACCGAGAAACCGTAAAACTGCCGCATGAAACGGTCGGTGAAATTATCGGCAACAGCGCGAACTACGGCGCAATTTCCGGTCCGAGCTTCGCGCTCGAAGTCGCGCAAGGGCTCCCTACCGCACTCACGCTGGCCTGTAACGATTTCGGCTTTGCGCAGAACATGGCAAACCAATTGAACAGCGACAAATTGCGGGTCTATTCGAATGCCGATTTAGTCGGCGTGGAGCTCGGCGGTGCGCTCAAAAACGTCATGGCGATCGCCGCAGGTTTATGTGATGGCCTGGGCCTCGGCATGAACGCCCGTGCCGCGATCATCACCCGCGGCTTGGCTGAAATGGTGAGGCTGGGCGTGGCGATGGGCGGCAAAGCCGAAACCTTTATGGGCCTAACGGGGCTCGGCGATTTAATTTTGACGGCCACCGGCAATCTCTCGCGCAACCGCAGTGTCGGCGTGGCATTGGCCGCTGGCAACGGTAAATCATTGGACGAAATTTTGGCCGAATTAGGTCATGTCGCCGAAGGCGTCAACTCCGCCGCGGTGGCACTTAAACTGGCCAAGGTTTATGACGTGAGTATGCCCATCACCGAAGCTGTCTGCGCGTTGATGTTTGCTCGCGCCGATCCGCGGCAAATTGTTAAGTTGCTGCTGTCGCGGGAGACGAAAGCCGAATAACGGCGCGTGAGACTAGGGGGTAGGCAAGCGGTTTTGCCTGAAAGATTGGCCTCAAGGCTTGGCCTTGACTCCTAGCGCTGCGTCTAGCCCGATCATCGGCGTCGAGCGAAAAGCAGCCAAAAAATGTGCTCCATTTGCTGCTTTGTTAGTACTAACAAGCGAATAGATTAGGCACTGTTTATCCATCGAACTTCATTTAGTAAATTTAAGCAATATTCGGCAAACATACGGCTGCTTAAACAACGTAACAAAGTTCTATCGTTTGGCCAAATAAACGGGCGACGTACCGCTCACTAGCAATGTCCGTCGAGACATAATGCGATGCGACGTACAGCGTCGAATGGGAGAATCGCGTCTACTTGGCCCCGACTGACGTTTGAATTTTTTGCGCCGATTTCTCCAGCAATTCCTTCAAATAATCCTGCCAAACCGCGGCCCGCGTATGTGTCCCGTGGCCGAAAGTTTGCTCGGTCGCGGGCAACAACACAAAGCGCCCCTGCTTGATGCGCTTCACCTCGCGTTCGGCGATGCCGAGCTCGGGCGGGTTGATAAAGTCATCCGCTGAATTGATGTACATCACCGGCACGCGGATCGATTCGAGTTTGGGGGACGGATCATAGTTACGCGAGGCGCTGACGGCATAAAGCAAATCATTCGCGTCAATATCGGCCATGTTGCGGGCGACGGCTTCGCCAACAAATGCGTCGCTCGCATCGCGCGTCGGGTAATTCTTTTGCATCTGGATTGGCGCACCGCCTGCCAGAACAAGCATATCGGCCGCAACCGTCAGCCCCATGCGCGGCTGCTTCACGTAGTCGCCGCCCAACCATTCGGGATCATTGCGAATCGCGTCAATCAGCATCTTGCGCCAGATACGGTTACGACCGGCGATGGGCACCGGCAGACAGGCTAGCGGCATAAGCGCGTCCATGAATTCGGGCGACGATTCACCCCACACAAACGCATGCATGCAACCCATCGAAGTACCAAGGATCAGCCGCAAATGATTCACGCCGAGACCCTCCTCCAGTAAACGCTTTTGCGCGAGCACCATATCGTCGTAATCGTATTGCGGAAATTTTGCGCGCAGCCCATCACTCGGTTTGCTCGATTGTCCGTGTCCAATGCCGTCGGGCAGCACGATGAAATAGCGCTCGGCATCCAACGGCTGGCCCGGCCCGAATAGCACATCGGTAAAGATCGGACGCATCAAGCTTTTGCCCGAGCCGCCCGTGCCATGCAACAGCAGCACTGCATTGGTCACCCGCCCGTTCGCGTCCCGCGTGGGCTTGCCGAGCGAGGTGTAATGAATGTTCAGTGACGCCATCACCTCGCCAGATTTGAATTTGAAATCCCGCAAAATAAAATCGCCATCTTTAGCAACGGGTTGCTGCGCATTTACGGGGACAGCGCTGAAGATTGTAAAGATGAGTACGGCGGCGGGCAGTCGGGTTGCGAGTACGGATATGAGAAATTTCATGGCATCTTTTCCAAGTGACTATGTTTCTAATTCTAAGCCAGGCGAGGGACAGCATCACCCTAAAAAAATATCAACGTATTTGTCTGCCTCCGGCAAATGCAGATCACCAGTTAATGAAACCCCCCGTCTGGCGGGCATTTTCAGGCAATTTAGGTCTAACCGGCGCTTCCACGCTTGGGGTTTGAGCGCGGCTATCAAAATTTTCTACTCGACTTTTTTAAGCATCACAACATACGAAACGCTGGCGACCGTACGACCAGAGCCGATGATCGCGTCCAAAAATTGGGGACCGGACTGTAAGGATTGCGAAACGACGAATCGCCCGTGGTACTGCCACCGGTTTGACGCCGCCTTGATGAAAACTGGGACCGCGTCGCGCTGTCGCGAGAATAGCTCGCTGACCAGGCTACTGCGCGCGCCTTGACCGCATAAAACGATGTCTGGCGCCTGGGGACTAAATTTTTTGTTAAAGCAGCCAGCGACGATGACACCATTGCGGGTGGGCAAACACGTGACTCTGCTGCCACCCAGCTGCGCGTGGATTTCGGCGCGAGTGTATTCACTGCCGAGCGTGAACATGGTCTAAATGGCGATGCTTACGATTTCGCATCAGCGCTAAACAGTTGCACTTCGCGAATCGCGTAGACTCAAAATGGATTTGATTTAGCGTGTCCATCGGCTTTGTTAAAAATTAAGCTGTATTCCTAACCAAGCGTATATCAACTTCATGCTCAATGTACTTCCACTCGGGGGACCCGCGCAGCTCGACCAGCATTTTATCGAATTGCGACTCTTGCTCAGGCGCGTATTCAAACCAAGTGAGAAAATCGAAAGGCTCGGTTTCGGAGATGTCTCGGCAGTGATGCAATTTGCGGGCGATGGGAGGAAGGTATCGCATGCCGATTGCGATGTGCTTTGATTGTTCTTCAAAGATTTTGCGACGCTCATCCTGGGTGATCTGCCACCACGCTTGCGACTTACGAATCGGGATCAGCGCCGCGAACGTCGCGTTTGCACGACCAAGCCCTGCTTGCTTTGCCGACAATGCGACGTGCTCCATTTGCTCGACATAGCGGACGTTGCTCACCATGCCTCTGAGCGCCCAAATCGAACCTGGCGCGACTTCAAAGCCGGGAAGCACGCTTATTGCGGCGGGGGTATCTAGCGGCTGGCCACAAACAGTGCGCTGCGAGCGGACGGTCCATTCACCCTTTTCACCCTTGCGGGCGGCGGAAAACGTGAACGATCGAGTATTCATGTTGTGAAATGAAGTTGTTCGACTTAAAGACAAAATTCAGCGGGCCGTTTTTTGCCGGCTCACTGACGAGAAATCTTAAGCGATAAATAGAGTAAAGAGCCCTAGCCTGCGCAGCGCTTCTTCAATTATTTTGCAAGCTTATCTATCGCCTCCAGAATTGCCTCATTTTTCGGGCGGTCGCGATAGCCCTCCACCGCCAATTTGGCCATCATCATGCCAGCCGGGCTGACGATAAAAATTGCTGGGCGTGGGACACCATAGGCCATATG
>JBBRZG010000001.1:0-92598 GCA_038236905.1 Burkholderiales bacterium | reverse complement strand
CAGCACACCTTTACGAAGACCACTGGTCGCCGCCTCCTGATCAAGTTTGCGGAGCGTGGTGTAGACGCGGATACCCGCCACATAGGCCTTGTCACCGTACTGCTCGACTATTTCCTGGCGTGCCATCTCTGCGATGTAATCCGCTTCCACCGCGTAAACCGTATGTTCGCGATTAAATTTCATTGGCTGCTCAAGGGCTACTTTTTGCTGGGAGTCGTTAATAAAATTTAGCTCACGCATGCGGCGAAGCACATATTGCTGGCGTAACGTAACCCGTTTCAAGTTATCGAATGGGTTGAAACGCGACGGCGCTTTTGGAATGCTGGCGAGGATCGCGACTTCCGCTACCGTGAGTTCTTTTACATCTTTGGCAAAATAGACCCGACTTGCGGCCGCAAAACCATAAGCGCGGTTGCCTAAAAAAATATGGTTGAGATATATCTCAAAAATTTGATCCTTTGTCAGATTGCGTTCGATCTTGTAAGCGAGTAGCCACTCCGAGACTTTACGGGTAATCGTTTGCTCATTGGTCAGAAAGAAATTGCGAGCCACTTGCTGGGTAATAGTGCTCGCCCCGCCGGTGATTTTTCCAGCCAAAATGGTGCTGCTAGATGCACGCAAAATACCAATGTAATCGACTCCCCCATGCTGGTAGAAGCGCTCGTCTTCAGCGGCAATAATGGCCTGCTTCATGATTGCAGGAAAGTCCTGTACTTTTACAAAAGAGCGTTTTTCTTCCCCAAATTCGCCGATCAAATCCCCCTCATTTGTGTAGACTCGAAGCGGTAACTTGGGACGGTAGTCGGTCACCGCGTCGATCGAGGGTAGGTTCGGATACAACAGCACGAACATAAGTACGATCAAAACCACTGGCACTAAAAGCAGCGACAGCATCAGGATCAAGGGGCGAAACCACCAGCGTAAGGTCATTGTTGCGTCCGAAAAGGCAAGGATCACTATTATATCGGGGAGCGTAGCGCAGAGCAGAATGCGTCAAGCAAAGTGCGCTTTCCGGTAAATTCTCGCGACGCAATCCAGCTCAAATTCATGTTGATCAGAAATTGCGGCAGAATGGTGGCGCGATTCGGACATTGAAAAATTTAGATTTTCGACACAAAAACTTGTAGGATGCAATTAAAGCGATTTCGAGGTTTTAAAGAAAAAGCTTTACACGTCCGACGCTTGTTGCTAGCATTTAATGTAAATTATGCATTATGGGCCGTAAGTACTAATTAACAAAAGGGCAGTCCATACACCATGCTAAAAGAAAAACTGGGTTCTCAGTTTGATTTTTTAAGGGCGACGACGCCCCCGCTGATTGGGGTAGATATCAGCTCGTCTTATATCAAGATGGTTGAAATAGTCGAGGCCGGTAGAGGCCTTTACCGTGTTGAGCGTTACGTTATTGAGCCGCTTCCCAAAGATACTGTGACAGACGGCAACGTGTCCAATATTGAAGCCGCGGGCGAAGTAATGCGCCGCGCTCACAAGCAGATGGGGACTCGCGTTAAAAATGTCGCCTTGGCGCTACCCTCTGCGGCCGTTATTACCAAAAAAGTAATACTGGCGGGTGGCCAACGTGAAGAAGAAATGGAATATCAGGTGCAGTCTGAAGCGAACCAATATATCCCTTTCAGCCTAGATGAAGTGAATCTCGATTTTCAAGTAATTGGCCCTGCGCCAAACAGTGAAACTGAAGTTGAGGTGCTTATTGCTGCGTCACGCAAGGAAAAAATTGAAGATCGAGTAGCGGTTGCTGAAGCAGCCGGCTTGAAAACGACGGTAATGGACGTTGAGTCTTATGCTGCGCTGGCAGCGTTCGATATGATAAAAAATGCCGCAAATGGTATCGAAGCCAAAGACGTTACAGCGATTGTTGATATCGGTGCGCAGACAACGCGGGTCACGGTGATGCATGAGGATCAACAGGTTTATTCGCGTGAACAGCAACTCGGCGGCTATCAACTAACACAGGATATATCGCGTCAATTTGGAATGCCGATTGAAGAGGCAGAAGTTGCCAAAAAATCCGGCGGTCTTCCCGATAATTTCGGCCCGGACGTATTGCAGCCGTTCAATGAAAAAATTGTGCTGGAAATCTCCCGGGCGCTACAATTTTTCTTTACCTCCACGCAGTTCAACAAAGTTGATCACATTTTGCTCTGTGGTGGCTGTGCCATGCTGGAAGGGTTAGAGGAAATGGTCTCGCAACGTACTCAAGTTCACACGTTGGTGGCGAACCCTTTCGCGAATATGGCGCTTTCTTCTAAAATCAAGCCTCGCCAACTTACTATCGACGCGCCGAGCTTGATGGTGGCATGCGGACTTGCGATGCGAAGGTTTGATCCGTCATGATCCGCATAAATTTACTACCTCATCGAGAAGAAAAACGGAAAGCCCGTCAAAAACAATTCGCCGTCCTCGCGGGTATTGCAGCGACTGTTTCATTGTCTATTGCGGCCCTGCTCTGGTTTGCTTTTGACCACCAAATCGAGAACCAAAAAGGCCGTAACAAATATCTAACCGACGAAATAGCAACGCTTGATAAAAAAATAGAGGAAATTCGCAAAATTCGCGAAGAGACGGCTTCGTTACTGGCCAAGAAGCAAGTGGTTGAAAGCCTGCAAAGCAATCGTTCCGAACCGGTTTATCTGCTTGATCAGCTCCTGCGGCAGCTACCAGAAGGCTTGTATTTAAAATCTATTAAGCAGACGGGCACCAAAGTTAACGTTACCGGCTACGCGCAGTCCAATGCGCGGGTAGCGGCCCTGATGCGGAATATTGAGGCATCACCTTATATCGAGAGTCCTAGCTTGGTCGAGATCAAAGCGACTACGGTAAACACGGTTCGAGCCAATGAATTTAACCTGGACTTTTCTATCAAGCGTGCCAAAGTAGAAGACGGTAAAGCGGGCCCGAAAAAAGCTTCCACAGCTCAAGGGGAGGCTAAGAAATGAATAAATGGCTAGATGAGATGAGAGCGCTAGACCCCAAAAACCCTGGGGGGTGGCCGTGGCCGATAAAGCTCGCAGCACTGGCGTTAATTATTGCTGCGATTCTGATTGCAGCCTATTTTATTTTCTACCAAACGCAGTTTGAGGAAATTGAAAAAGAACAGAAAAAAGAGACCGATCTTCGCGCAACATTTATAGAGAAAACAAAGCTCGCGGTTAATCTGGAAGCCTATCAACAACAGCGTGCTGAGATCGAGCAATCGTTCGGTGCGTTGTTGAAACAGTTACCTACTAAATCGCAGGTTGATGCGCTGATTATTGATATCAACCAAGCGGCATTGGGTCGAGGGCTTCAATTTGAATCATTCAAACCCAATCAAACTGAAAATTTGACCGAGTTCTACGCGGAGCGCCCTATTAGCCTCAAAGTAATCGGGAATTATCACGATTTTGGGGCGTTTGCGAGTGATGTGTCGAAGCTGCCGCGGATTGTTTTGTTGAACGACCTGAAGATTGATGCGGCAAAGGATGGTGCTCTCTCGATGGAGGCAGTGGCCAAAACTTACCGGTACCTTGATCCCGATGAAGTGTCTGCGCAAAAGAAAGCTGCGAAAGATGCTAAAGACAAGGCGGGTGCCAAATGATAAGTCGGACGCGATTATTGATTATCACAGCGCCACTGGTGCTTGCCGCATGCGGGGAAGGCGTTGCAGACCTAAGGCAATTTGTCAAGGAATCTGAAAAGCAGGTGGTTAGAAAAATTGACCCATTGCCACAGGTAAAGGCATTTGAGCCATTTGCGTATGAAGGTTTTGATTTGCCTGATCCTTTCAAACCAAGGAAATTATCTGTAAAGCAGGATGCGGGTGGAGTAGCGCCAGACTTAAATCGCCGCAAAGAGCCGCTTGAATCGTTCCCAGTGGAGCAACTTGCAATGGTCGGCACCATTGTCCAATCAGGTGCTACGTTCGGTCTGGTTCGCGCAGAAAAAACCCTTTATCGCGTCAAAAAAGGAAATTACATGGGTCAGAATTTCGGCCTCATAACGAGCATCACCGACACCGAAATTAAACTAAAGGAAATCGTTCAGGACACAGCAGGTGATTGGGCGGAGCGCGAAAGCGTACTGCCACTGTTGGCCGGTACGGGAGGTAAACCATAATGCGAACCCATCGAGAAAAAATGCGTAACCTAACTTTATTTGCCGGTAGCTTTCGCTACGTAACTATTCTATTGGGCCTAGTGGTCAGCGCCGCGGCCTATTCTCAAGACGCTGGCCGTAACTTGCTCGAATCCATCAACACGACTGCCCAGCAAGGTGGAAAAATTGTGATTCGGGCGAATTTTAAAGCGCCGCTTCTAGCTGTCCCCGCCTCTTTTACGGTCACAAATCCGGCAAGAATCGCCCTCGATTTGCCGAACACCATGAATGGCCTCGGTAAAAGCACTATCGAAGTTGGTGAGGGCTCTGTTCGCTCTGTTAGCGTAGTCGAGGTGGCGAACCGCACGCGCATGGTAGTTAATCTGTCGCAAAGTTTAAATTACGTCGCCTCGCTGGACGGGAACGCTCTGGTTCTGACCATAGACTCCGCGCTGCAAAGTGTTTTAAAAGAATCCCCACAGAGCGCTAAATTCGCTGAGCCCACCCAGCTTGCGGGATTGCAACGGCAGAGCATTCGAGATGTCGATTTCCGTCGCGGCACAAATGGAGAGGGCCGTGTTGTAGTCGATTTATCCTCAGCCAACACCGGCATTGACATCCGCCAGCAGGGCAAAACCGTCATAGTTGATTTCATAAACACCAGCGTACCAAGAAATTTAATTCGCCGACTAGACGTCTTGGATTTTGCAACACCTGTCAGCACAGTGGACGTTCTCGATCAGGGCGGCAGCGCCCGCATGGTAATCGAGCCTAAAGGTAATTGGGAATATTCAGCCTACCAAACCGATACGCAATTTATTGTTGAAGTTAAACCTATCAAAGAAGACCCCAATAAGCTAGTACAAGGAACCGGCTATAACGGAGAAAAGCTCACGCTGAATTTCCAAGCGGTGGAAGTTCGTGCGCTGCTTCAAGTAATAGCCGACTTTACGGGCCTCAACATTGTCGCTAGTGACACTGTTGGCGGCAATTTGACACTTCGACTCAAAGACGTACCTTGGGATCAGGCGCTAGATATCATTCTTCAAGCAAAGAATCTGGCCAAGCGGAAAAATGGCAACGTAGTGCTGATTGCACCTGCCGACGAACTGGCTACTAAGGACAAGTTAGCGCTCGAAGCAATGCAACAAATTGGAGAACTAGAGCCAACCCGTACGGAAAGTTTTGTACTTGCCTATGCCAAGGCCGCGGATGTAAAGCTTCTCCTCTCTGATAAAGATCAAAAAATCTTGTCCAAGCGAGGCAACGCTTCAGTCGACGTACGAACAAATACTCTGTTTGTGCAGGACGCACCGTCAAGGCTTGAAGAGGTTAGGCGCCTTATTAGCCAGCTAGATGTGCCAGTTAAGCAAGTTATGATTGAGTCGCGAATCGTAATTGCGGATGATAAGTTCAGCCGCGAACTTGGGGCGAGGTTTGGCATTGGTGCTGGTTTAAGTTCAAACAGTCGAAATGTTGGTATTTCGAGCAACTTGGGTTCGGTCAGCAATACCTCGACAACAGGGCCGGTTGGATCAGGTGGCATTGCTCGCGGAGCGTTACCGGACGGCGCGCTCAACGTAAACCTGCCTGTCGCGGGTGCAGCAGGTGCGCTTGGCTTGACGTTCCTGAACCTCGGCAATGGTAATGTCGTAAATTTGGAACTATCTGCACTTGAAGCGGATAACCGTGGTAAGGTTGTGTCGAGTCCCAGGGTAATTACCGCCGACAAACGTAAAGCCACTATTACCCAAGGCACTGAGATTCCGTACTTAACACAGGCGGCTAGCGGTGGATTAACCATCTCGTTTAAGGCTGCCATCTTGTCTCTCGAAGTCACGCCGCAAATAACACCTGACGACAGAATCATCATGGATATCGAGATCCGTAAAGACTCATTAGGGCAGCTTGTCGCGGTAGCCACCTTGGGTACTGTTCCGTCGATCGATACCAAATTCTTAAAGACCCAGATTGTGGTGGATAACGGGGACACAGCCGTCTTGGGCGGCGTCTTCGAGCAATTGAGTAGAACTGATGTAACGAAAGTACCGTTTTTAGGAGATTTGCCGTTTGTTGGCAATCTATTCAAGACCACCAGAAAACAAGAAGATAAAACTGAGCTCCTTATTTTCATCACGCCACGCATCATCAAAGACCAGCTCACCATTCGCTAGATAAAATAAAATTTGGCGGCAAAAGATATTTGGTCACTTCGGGGCGCTTGATAGCGCCCCGTTTTTATTTGTTGAACACCATGAAGTTAGATACTTTAAATCGCGCATTTTCAGGCCCGCCTTCGCATGCAAAATAGTACGAACACTATGGCTAATATTTTCCTCATCGGCATGCCTGGGGTGGGCAAAACTACCGTGGGTAAAACGCTTGCCAAACAACTCGGCCTTCGCTTTGTAGATGCCGATAAAGAACTGGTCGCTAAAATGGGGGTGTCGATTGCGACCATTTTTGAGATCGAGGGCGAGGCTGGGTTCCGCCTACGTGAAGCCGAATTAGTATCGCAGTTGGTGCGGGAGCGCGGCATCATTCTTGCGACTGGTGGCGGCGCAATACTTGATCCAGCCAACCGGGCCATTTTACGGGAGCATGGCGCAGTGGTTTATCTTCAAGCGGGTCTCACCGAACTGCGCGAACGCACCCGCCGCGACACCAAACGCCCACTCTTGCAGGGCGACGACCCCGAGGCTGTGTTGAGTGCACTTTTGAAAGTACGCGAACCACTTTATAGCGAAGCCGCCCATATTGTCGTCAATGCGAGCCGCGAGAATATTGGCAAACTCGCCGAACAAATTATCGATGAGCTCACCGCATTGGGACTATTTGTAAAAGCATGACGTAGTGCTCGGTGCGCGATTGGATTGTGTGCTGTTGACGTCAACAAAGACGACATTGCGAGTTGATTTTTTGCGTTCACTTCCTCCGTGGGACAATAAGGCCCTCGCCCACCTACAATTTGCAAATCGCGGCTTGCCATGACTGCTGATTCATCCAATGCTTTCGCTGCTTTCTTCGCTGTCGCCGAAAGCAAGCCCCAAGAAATAAAAGTATCGCTTGCCACGCGCAGCTATCGCGTAATCGTTGGCGCAGGATTACTTTCACAGGTAAACCTGATCGTGTCGCATTTGCCACAGCCGCGCGTTGCGCTGGTTGCCAACGATGTCGTCTGGCCGCTATACGGGAAAGCATTAGCTGGTGCATTAGCGGCTTCAAATATAAAAGTCATTCCGATCACTCTGCCCGATGGCGAGTCGCACAAAGGCTGGCCCGCGCTCAACATGATTTTCGACGCGCTGCTTGACCACGCTTGTGATCGAAGAACTACCCTAATCGCATTGGGTGGCGGCGTGATTGGCGACATCACTGGTTTTGCCGCTGCGACTTATCAACGGGGCGTGCCGTTCATTCAAATTCCGACCACGCTGCTCGCGCAAGTTGACTCTTCTGTCGGTGGCAAAACTGCGATCAATCATCCGCGCGGAAAGAACATGATCGGCGCGTTTTATCAACCGCAACTGGTGTTGGCGGACACGGAAACACTTGCGACGCTACCGGATCGGGAGCTGCGCGCGGGCCTCGCGGAAGTCATCAAATACGGCTTGATTTTGGACGCTACATTTTTTGACTGGCTCGAGAAAAACTTGGCCGCACTGCTCGCCCGCGACCCGGTAGCGCTCATCCATGCGATCACGCGCTCCTGCCAAATTAAGGCAGACGTTGTTGCGGGTGATGAGCGTGAAACCGCTGCCGAAGGTGGGCGCGCGTTATTGAATCTTGGGCACACGTTTGGTCACGCGATTGAAACGGCGCTCGGTTACGGAACTTGGTTGCATGGTGAGGCCGTCGCGTGCGGGATGATGTTGGCTACTAAATTTTCGCATTCTCTAGGGCAGGTTGATGAACAAGCGGTAACGCGCACGGAACAGATATTTGAAGCTGCAGGCCTGCCGACCGCGATGCCAAATATTTCTGCGGATGAAATGCTGCAGCACATGGGCCGCGACAAAAAAAACGATGCGGGTGTCATTAAATTGATTTTACTGAAATCCATTGGCGAGGCTTATGTCGACGCCACCATTCCCGCAGATCGCATCCGAGAGTTTCTATCCGCACAACCGCGCTCATAAATAAGCGATTCCCTAAACGGCAAGCCGGGCGCAACACTCTCTAGGCACACACATTCAGAATCCACGCCCAGCTTGCCGTTTGAGCCATGCCCAAGTATTGGCGGGCAACTTCGAGCAATTTTGCGCCAATGTGACCGCCGAATAGAGCGCCTTCAAGCCCTGTGCCCGAAATTAACTAACCGCGCAACGCAGACTCCTGTTAAGCCTGCTTCCATCCCTTTCGCCAGGCGTTCGCGCCGGCTTCAGTTAAGAATGTCCAAGCAACAATCCGACTCTTTTTCTGGCCCTGCGCCATCTCAATAGTCTCAACTCTCAGTGCGCCCACTGTTCGCAGCGCACCGTAAATGTCGGGCAAGTGATCTTCTTTTGAAACGAGTGACGTGAACCACATCACCTGTTTTTTGATCTGCGTACTTTCGGCGATCATCCGGCTGATAAAACCTGCTTCACCACCTTCGCACCACAGCTCAACTGCCTTACCACCAAAATTCAGTTTCGGTTTGGTCTCAGCTGTACGCGCCTTGCCCAAGTTTTTCCATTTGCGTAGCGAGCCCGCCCCAGCGGCTTGGGCTGAAGCGTGAAACGGCGGATTACTGATAACCATATCAAAACGCTCATCTGCGGCCACCACGCCATCAAAAATTTTAAGCGGTGACGCTTGCAAGCGAAGCTCAATCACTTCAGCCAAGCCTGCATTTGTGGCCACAATTTGCTGCGCGGCACCAATGGCCGTTGCATCGATATCGGTGCCGACAAATCGCCAACCGTATTCGTGGAAGCCTATCAGAGGGTAAATCAAATTTGCGCCCACGCCTATATCCAGCACCCGAATCGTCGCCCCGCGCGGTATTCCACCACCAACCTCATCCGCAGTCGTGTCCCCAGTGCCGCTTGCTGAAGCGAATAATTCAGCCGCATGATGCAAATAGTCCGCGCGTCCAGGAATCGGAGGGCACAAATAGTCAGGCGGAATATCCCAATGCTGGACGCCATAAAATTGTTTTAGCAACGCCGCATTAAGCGTTTTTACCGCCGCCGGGTTGGCGAAATCAATAGTGGTCTCAGCTGTATCAAATGGATTTGCGATCAAAAAAGCCTGTAGCGCTGGCAACGCCGCCGCCAGCTGCGCATAATCGTAGCGCCCTCGATGGCGGTTGCGCTGATGAAGTCCCAGCTTTTCGCGTGGCTTCTTTTCTGTGGTTTGCGGTTTGGGTTGCATTTTAAATCCAATTGTCTTCGATTGATTTTTTGAAAAGCTAGCGATCACTGTCGTTATCCGTCTTACTGGCTATCTCCGTGCTTGAATGCGCTCGACAATGCCAAACCTAAATTTCGACGGACGGTGGATGCAACCCATCATAGGGCTAATTGCCTTTCTGCGCCGCGCTGTACTTGAAATTGTCAACTCAAGCCCGCATAATTAGCACTCAGCGATATTGAGTGCTAATAATTTGTGGCTTAGGCTTCACGCTTGAGCCCAAGTTAAAAGTCTTCGTGATCATTTTTATTCTTGTCGCTTTGCAGCCGCATTCGCGGCGAGCAACGCGGCGATTTTTGCGTAACCGTAACAACTTTAGGAGTGAGCTATGAAATTGCGTCCTTTGCACGATCGCGTGATCGTTAAGCGTTTAGAAGAAGAGCGGAAAACCGCATCCGGTATCGTGATCCCCGATACCGTGGCCGAAAAACCAGATCAAGGTGAAGTGCTTGCCATTGGTAATGGCAAAGTGGGTGACGACGGTAAAGTTCGTCCGCTTGACGTTAAAGTCGGCGACCGTGTGTTGTTCGGCAAATATTCCGGTCAGGCGGTAAAAGTCGACGGCGACGAACTGCTTGTAATGCGCGAAGAAGACATCATGGCTGTTGTTGGCAAATAAAGTAAGACAAAGTCTGCCCACAATTTCCGCAACGAATTCAATTAAGAGGTAAATAATCATGTCAGCAAAAGAAGTCAAATTCGGCGAATCAGCCCGCGCCCGTATGGTCACAGGCGTAAATGTATTGGCCAACGCAGTTAAAGTTACCTTGGGTCCTAAAGGCCGCAACGTTGTACTAGAGCGCTCATTCGGCGCGCCAACGATCACCAAAGACGGTGTATCGGTGGCGAAAGAAATCGAATTGAAAGACAAGTTCGAAAACATGGGCGCACAGATGGTTAAGGAAGTTGCTTCCAAGACCTCCGACGTCGCAGGCGATGGCACTACCACCGCAACCGTGCTCGCACAAGCAATTGTGGTTGAAGGCATGAAGTATGTTGCCGCTGGCATGAATCCAATGGACTTGAAGCGCGGTATCGACAAAGCAGTGACTGCAATCGTCGCTGAGCTGAAAAAAATCTCGAAGCCTACCACCACCAACAAAGAAATCGCCCAAGTCGGTTCGATCTCGGCCAACTCGGACGAGAACATCGGCAAGATCATTTCTGATGCGATGGAAAAAGTCGGCAAAGAAGGCGTGATTACGGTTGAAGACGGCAAGTCACTCGACAACGAATTGGAAGTCGTTGAGGGTATGCAGTTTGACCGTGGCTATTTGTCACCGTACTTCATCAACAACCCTGACAAACAAGTCGCGTTGCTGGATGATCCGTTCATTTTGTTGCACGACAAAAAAATCTCTAACATCCGAGATTTGCTGCCGATTCTGGAACAAGTGGCGAAGTCCGGTAAGCAGCTGCTCATCATCGCCGAAGATGTGGATGGCGAAGCGCTCGCTACCCTCGTGGTGAACAACATCCGCGGTATTCTGAAAACCACCGCTGTTAAAGCGCCTGGCTTCGGTGATCGTCGTAAAGCCATGCTGGAAGACATCGCGATTTTGACAGGCGGCACCGTCATCGCCGAAGAATTAGGCTTGAAGCTTGAGAACGTGACCTTGAAGGATTTGGGGCGTGCCAAGAAGATTGAAGTCGGCAAAGAAAACACCACCATCATTGATGGCGCGGGTGCAGAAGACGACATCAAGAACCGCGTTGCAACCGTTCGCAAACAAATCGACGACGCGACCTCAGATTACGACAAAGAAAAACTGCAAGAGCGCGTGGCTAAGTTGGCTGGCGGTGTTGCCGTAATTCGCGTCGGAGCAGCGACCGAAGTTGAAATGAAAGAGAAGAAAGCCCGCGTTGAAGATGCATTGCACGCGACTCGTGCAGCGGTTGAAGAAGGCATTGTCGCTGGCGGCGGCGTGGCACTGCTCCGCGCCCGTACCAACGCTGGCAAGATCAAAGGTGACAACGTTGAGCAAGAAGCCGGTATCAAGATCATCATGCGTGCGATTGAAGAGCCATTGCGCATGATCGCCTACAACGCAGGCGACGAGCCAAGCGTGGTGGTGAACAAGGTTGTCGAAGGTAAGGGCAATTTCGGCTACAACGCCGCCACTGGTGAATACGGTGACCTAGTTGAGCTGGGCGTGCTGGACCCAACCAAAGTAACCCGCTTTGCCTTGCAAAACGCAGCCTCAATCGCATCCTTGATGCTCACCACTGATGCAATGGTTGCCGAAATGCCAAAAGATGAATCAGCTGGCGGCGGCATGGGCGGTGGCGGTATGGGTGGAATGGGCGGCATGGGTGGTATGGATATGTAATTGGTTTGGGCAAAAGTGGAAACCTACTTTTGTCTAACTTCACGAAACCGAAATGCTTCAAAACAAAAGCCCGGGGAACCGGGCTTTTGTTTTTTCTAAAGGTACGACGCAACAACCGGGTCGTGGCAACAAACACAAAGCTTATTTCCGTCGGGATCCCGAAAATATGCCCCGTAGTAATTCGCATGATATTCAGGCCGCAGGCCTGGCGGTCCTTCGCATCGTCCGCCGCGCACCAGAGCTTGTGCATGAGCGCGGTCAACTGCGTCACGCGCAGGCGCGAGTAGGGCGATCATTTGGCCATTGCCGAATGTTGCAATTTTGCCGTCCAAAGGTCTGCCGATTAAAAACAGAGGACGAGACGCATTGGCCGCCACCCACGCCGCCCATGGCTTTTCGGGCTCACAAAATTTTAGCTGCAACTCTAACTCACTCATGATCGCCGAATAGAACTTGAAGGCGCGGTCAAAGTAATTCACGCCAAGAAAAAAATGCGAAATCATCTCGTTGCTTTCTAAAAATAGCGGGTGGTTTAATGCTGTTTGGCCAAGATTGCTGAAATCAGGCAGGCACTAGTCGATGTGACTTTGTTGCCAACCAGTTGAATTGTGCGTAAACGCTTGCATAATCATAAGCGTTGTATTCTCTGTTCGACAGCAAATTCGGAATGTTCGAAGTGGTTGCCGCGTCGTATTTCTTAATATCATCACGTTACCAATGGAGGTATCACAATGAAAAAATTAACAGTACTATTATCCGCCGCGTTGTTTGCCTTTGCGGGCGCTGCATTTGCACAAAAAACAGAAATCCCCAAAGTTGCACCTGCCACGCCGGCCTCAATGGCGCCCGCCGCGAAAGCTGAGCCCGCCCCTGCTGTTAAAACAGAAGCGAAGAAAGAGCCACTCGATATCAATTCAGCTAGCAAAGATGAATTAAAAGCATTGCCCGGCATTGGCGACGTTTATGCTGAAAAAATCATTAAAGGTCGCGGTAAAACTGGTTATTCGGGCAAGGATGATTTGTTGAAAAAGAAAATCTTGAACCAAAAAACCTACGACGGCGTGAAGGAAATGATTATCGCCAAGCAGGCCAAAATGGAAGAAAAGAAAAAGTAGTTTTTTTCGGCTAAACGTTGACCCGCAATTCAAGTAATTATTCGTATCGTTCGCGCAATGATTTTGGCTGAATTCATCGGCCAAACTGAATCTGAGTGGCGATCCGGACAGCGCGGCGGACGATGTTATAGGCTAGTATGCGAACGGGGTGGCATTAGCCGCCCCGTTTGTTTGGTTGGCGCTATTTTTGCGCCGCATAGGCGATTGACGTAATTTGACACCTTGCCTAGCCCGCTCGTTGGCCTTAAAAAGTACGAGCCGCTATAATGCGTGCCTAACTTAATCGAAACAACCATGTCCGCCTCCCACACCTACATCGACAATAAAAGCGCTGTTGCCGCGCTGTTCCAGCAAGCACTGGCCACGGCGTTTCCCGCGCTCGCTATAGATGATTTCAAAATCGAAATCGAAAAGCCGAAGAATCCCGATCACGGCCATTTTGCGGTGAATTCTGCGCTGCAGTTGGCTAAAAAGCTGGGCAAAAAGCCGCGTGAAATTGCCGAGGCGCTGGTGGCGGCACTGGCGCCATCAGATTTACTCCTGCAAACACCTGAGATTGCTGGACCGGGATTTATTAATATTCGTTTGTCGCTCGCTGCAGAGACGCGGGTCATCGACAGCATTTTCGAAAACGCTGAATCATTTGGCCGCACCACAGATGGCGCGAATAAAAAAGTGATGGTCGAATTTGTCTCAGCCAATCCCACGGGCCCGCTGCACGTGGGCCACGGACGTGCCGCCGCGATTGGCGATACCTTATCGCGGTTGCTCGATTGGCAGGGCTGGGACGTGTCGCGCGAGTTTTACTACAACGATGCCGGCGCGCAGATCAACAATTTGGCGCTGTCTGTGCAGGCGCGGCTTCGGGAAAAAGCAGGCGTTGAGAGCAGCTTCCCAGAAGGCGGCTATCACGGCGACTATATTCGCGAAATCGCGGATCGCTATGCCGAAAAAGCGCCGCTAGATAAGCACGGTGAAGATTTGGATGTGGTGCGTATCTTTGCCGTGGCCTGTTTGCGCCATGAGCAAGATCTTGACCTTAAGGCCTTCGACGTAAAGTTTGATGTGCATTATTTGGAGTCATCGCTCTACGCTGATAAGCTGGTTGATAAAACGGTCGCGCAATTGATCGCGAATGGCAAAACCTACGAGCAAGATGGTGCGCTGTGGCTTAAGAGCACCGAATATGGTGACGATAAAGATCGCGTGATGCGCAAGTCCGACGGTACGTTCACCTATTTTTTGCCCGATGTTGCCTATCACGTCACAAAATGGCAGCGCGGCTACACGCGTGCGATTGTCGAGCTGGGAGCAGATCATCATGGCTCGCTGGCGCGCGTGCGCGCGGGCCTACAGGCAATGCAAATGGGTGTGCCTGCGGGTTATCCCGACTATGTATTGCATCAAATGATCACCGTGATGCGCGGTGGTGAAGAGGTAAAAATTTCCAAGCGTGCGGGCGATTATGTGACGCTGCGCGATTTGATTGATGAAGTTGGGCGCGATGCGACGCGCTACTTTTTTATCATGCGTAAATCCGATTCGCAGCTCACTTTTGATATCGATTTGGCCCGCTCCAAATCGGAAGAAAATCCCGTGTACTACGTGCAGTATGCGCATGCGCGGATTTGCAGTGTGCTCGCGCAATGGGGCGGTGATGTGTCATCGCTTAAGACTGCCGACCACGCCCCGCTCACCAGCAAATACGAATCCGATTTGATGCGCACGCTTGCGGATTTTCCTGAAGCGCTGCGGCACGCTACAGCCGAATTAGCCCCGCATATTGTGGCTGTTTATTTAGCCGACCTAGCGGCAAAACTGCACACCTATTACAATGCAGAACGATTCTTGCTGGATGACGAAAAATTGAAGCTTGCCCGATTGTCACTCATCTTAGCCACCGCTCAAGTGCTGAAAAACGGCCTGACTGTGCTGGGCGTGTCTGCGCCGGAGAAAATGTAGTGAGCAGCAATTATCGATCAAACCCAGGGAGCAAAAAATCGATCATGACGCCGATGATTACCGGCATCGTGATCGGGTTGCTCGCGGGTGTTTTGTTGGCGCTGGCATTCGCGATTTGGCTGAATCGTAATGCCACGCCATTTGTAGAAAAGACCAAGTCAGTCGATCTATTGCCCACCAAACCCGCGCGCGCTGAGACAGCAAAGGGCGAAGTGGCTCAGCCGACCCCGACCACCAGCGCAGGCGTGGCTAAAGAAAACGCTGATAAGCCGCGGTTTGATTTCTACCAAATATTGCCAGGTGACAAAGCAGGTAAAAGTGCCGATGATCTGACGAAAAAAAATACGGTCAAGCCAGAAGCACCACCCAAATCCGCACTGGTACCAAGCCCCGCTACGAAAAGTGCTGACGCGGATGCGAATGCCACTAACTCTGGCAAAGACGCCGCCAAGCCTGCTACGAAAGATAATTATTTATTACAGGCCGGCGCATTCCAGAGCGAGTCTGATGCCGAGAATTTGAAAGCGAAAATTGCCTTTGCGGGAATGGAGGCGAATGTGCGCTCGGTCAACTTGCCGGACAAGGGCACGTTATACCGGGTGCGACTTGGTCCGTATCGCAGTCTGGATGAAGTGAACAGAATCAAAGCGGCGTTGTCCCAGAATGGCATATCCGCTGCCGTGGTAAAAGCCGAATAATTTCAAAAATTTAATGCACACCCAACGATAGGACTCAGAAAATGTTAAGCGCGAAATGGATAAACGGCATCAAATCACTATTTGTTATGGCTACCGTGGCCACCTCAATGGGCTTCGCAGCGACAGCGTTTGCACAACCCCAGCCACCGTCGGGCGGCGCCCGCGACGTCATAACACTGAACCCACCCCAAGTTGTCGAGAACGACGGCAAAGTCGAAGTCCTTGAGTTTTTTGGCTATGGTTGCATACATTGCGCCAATCTTGAGCCACGGCTGGAGGCTTGGGCCAAAAAATTACCAGCCGATGTGAAATTAAAGCGCGTTCCAGTTGCGTTTGCGTCGCGCAGTATCGACAGCATTCCACTTTTTTACACTCTCGAAGCCATGGGCTTGCAAGAGAAGCTGCATCAGAAAATATTTGACGCTGCCAATGTAGAAAACGTGATTTTGGGCAATCCCGCGACCCTGAATAGTTGGCTCGAAAAGCAGGGCGTAGATACTAAAAAGTTTGAACAAGTGCAAAAGTCTTTTTCTGTTCAAAACAAAATTGCGCGCGCTAAAAAAATGACCGAGGATTACAAAATTCAGGCCACGCCAACGCTGATCGTAAATGGCCGTTTCTCCGTTCAGCAAACGGCTGGCCCAGACAAACTTTTTGCCAATATTGATCAGCTTATTGCGGAAGTCCGGGTGGCGAATAAAGGATCTGCAGCTCCTGCGGTTATGAAAAAGTAACGGCGTACGCGAACTGTTATTCAGTTAGAAATTCGGCCTAGAAATTACGATTTTGGAAAGTGCGTAATGTTAAATTCAGCGCGGGTTAAATCCCTTTTTATGCCGACTTTCGTAGCTGCGATCGCATTAAGTGCATCGGTCGCATTGCTGGCGACCCCCGCCGCCATTGCACAGTTGCCGGCTCAATTGCAAAACAACCCAAATGTGGCCACACTCAATCCCGCCCGGCCGGTGGAGAACGACGGCAAGATTGAAGTGCTGGAGTTTTTTGCGTATGGTTGTCCGCATTGCGCCGCGCTGGAACCAAAAATCGAAACATGGGCAAAGAAATTACCGGCCGATGTGAAACTAAAGCGCGTTCCCGCTTTGAATCCGATTCGAGGGATTGATAGCGTGCCGTTGTTCTACACGCTGGAGGCGATGGGGCTTCAAGAGAAACTACGTCAAAAAATATTTGATGCAGCCAATGTGGAGAACGTTATTTTGGGCAATCCGGCGACATTAAATACCTGGCTTGAAAAGCACGGCGTCGATCTGAAACATTACGCCGAAGTGCAAAAATCGTTTTCAATCCAAAACAAAATTGCGCGCGCGAAAAAAATGTCCATCGACTATATGATCAGCTCGGTGCCGATGATGGTGGTGAATGGACGATATGCAGCGCAAGTGCCAGGCGGTTCATCCGGCCAGGATCAGTTGTTTGTCAATGTGGATCAGCTAATTACCAGCGCGCGTGCCGCGAATAAAACGCTCGCTGCGACAGAAAAAAAGTAAGCGCCACGACTACCCTATTGTCCGGTTGAGAAGTCAGCCGCCGGACCGAAAGCCGGATCACCAGCCGGACCGAAAACCCTTTAGCCCCGCACGTTGGAAATTCCGCACGTATGGCGACTCAAAACAAAAACCAGAATGTCGTCATCACCGGTGCCTCCAGCGGTATCGGCGAGGCGCTGGCAAAGCATTACGCCAAATCAGGCGCACAGCTTGGCTTGATTGCGCGTCGGTCTGATCTCCTAATACGGCTGCAAAGCGAAGTCGTCGCGCTGGGTGCGCCCAAGCCCCGGATTTATGCGCTTGATGTTCGCGATCGTGAAGCCTTAAAAAACGCCGCCGGCGATTTCATCATCCAATCCGGCACCCCTGATATCGTGGTCGCGAATGCCGGTGTCTCGCGCGGTACGCTGACTGAAATCGAAGACGACCTGACCGCATTTCAGGAAGTTTTTGACATCAACGTGATGGGCACGGTCAATACCTTTCATGCGTTTTTAGGTGCCATGCAGCACGCCAAGCACGGCACGCTGGTGGGAATCGCGAGCGTCGCCGGATTTCGCGGTATTCCTGGCAGCAGCGCGTACTCATCCTCAAAAGCGGCTGCGATTAGCTATTGTGAAAGTTTGCGGGTTGAGCTGCGCGGCAGCGGGGTATCCGTGGTTACTATTTGTCCCGGCTACATTCGCACCCCCATGACTGCCGTAAACACCTTCAAAATGCCATTTCTGATTGACGCTGACGATGCTGCCGCCCGCTTTGCCCGCGCCATTCAGCGCAACACCAGCTTCACTGTCATTCCGTGGAATATGGGTATTGCCGCGCGCGTCCTGCGGCTCGTTCCCAACTGGCTGTACGACCGCGTATTCAGCCACATGCCGCGCAAACCAAGATAGCGCCGCGGCCACCATTGAGGGTTCCCGTATGACCAGCCTGCAATTACCGCGTCGCGAGCTGAATTTCTTGCTCTATGAATGGTTGGGCGTCGATGCGCTGACCACGCGTGAGCGCTTCGCCGACCATTCGCGCGAAACTTTCGATGCGGCGCTCGATATTGCTGAAAAAATCTCAGCGGATTATTTCGCGCCGCACAATAAAAAGAGTGACGCCAATGAGCCCACATTTGATGGTGCCCGGGTTCATCTCATTGCCGAAATAAAGATCGCGATCGAGGCGTTCAGCGCGGCGGGTTTAATGGCCGCCCAGCATGATGCCGAGCTCGGGGGCATGCAGCTCCCGGCAACCGTGACGAATGCGTGTATGGCGTATTTCATGGCGGCCAACGTGGCTACCGCCGCCTATCCGTTTTTAACTATTGGCAATGCAAATTTGCTGCTCGCCCACGCCAGCCCGGAGCAGATCAACACCTATGTTCGGCCGCTGCTGAATGGACGTTTTCTGGGCACGATGTGCTTGTCCGAGCCGCAGGCGGGATCGTCACTCGCCGATATAAAAACCCGCGCTGAATTGCAGGCAGATGGGAGCTATCGATTGTTTGGAAACAAGATGTGGATTTCCGCCGGTGAGCACGATCTTGCTGACAACATCGTTCATCTGGTGCTCGCCAAAATTGTCGGGTCTGACGGCAAAACATTGTCGGGCGTAAAAGGAATTTCGCTTTTCATCGTCCCCAAAAAATTGGTCAATGCCGATGGTAGTTTGGGCGAACGAAACGATATTGCACTGGCCGGACTTAACCATAAAATGGGTTATCGCGGCACGACCAATTGCATGCTTAATTTTGGCGAGGGAAACTTCAAGCCCAGCAACAGCGCGGGTGCTGTCGGTTTTTTGGTTGGAGAGCCGCACCAGGGCTTGAGATGTATGTTTACGATGATGAATGAAGCGCGTATCGGCGTCGGTCTCGGCGCGACCATGCTCGGCTATACGGGTTACCTGCATGCGCTGGACTATGCGCGCGTACGCCCGCAAGGCCGTTCACCCTCGGCAAAAAATCCCGATTCACCGCAGATAGCCATCATCGAGCATACCGATGTGCGCCGCATGCTGCTCGCGCAAAAAAGCTATGTTGAAGGCGCGCTGGCGCTGAATCTGTATTGCGCAAGATTGATCGATGAAGAGAAAACATCGACGGATGAAGTGGCGCGACGCGAGGCAACGTTATTGCTCGACATTCTTACGCCGATTGCGAAAAGCTGGCCCTCGCAATGGTGTTTGGAAGCGAACAGCCTGGCGATTCAGGTGCATGGCGGCTACGGCTACACCCGCGACTACAACGTTGAGCAGTTCTATCGCGACAACCGGCTCAACGCCATTCACGAAGGCACGCACGGTATTCAAGGCCTCGATTTGTTGGGCCGCAAAGTCGTCATGCAGCAGGGGGCGGCACTCAAACTATTGGCGAAAGCGATTGACAAAACAGTTGCGCAGGCGTTGGCGGTGGAGCGCATTGACATCCGCAATTTTGGCGTGAGTTTGCAAACGGTTTTTGAGCGGCTGATGCTGGTCACTGAAGCGCTGCATCGTAGCGGTGACGTGAACAAAACGCTGGCCAATGCGACAACCTATCTTGAAGCGTTTGGCCACGTGGTGATGGCATGGATTTGGTTGGAGCAAGCCTTGGCCGCCGCGCGACGCTACACCGACGCCGACGCGGATTTTTATCATGGCAAATGGCAGGCCTGCAAATTTTTCTACCTTTGGGAACTGCCGAAAGTATCCGCAATGATCGACTTGCTGCAATCGTTGGACAGCACCACGCTCGATATGAAAGACGCCTGGTTTTAGTTTTTTCTTGGAATGATCTTTATGTTGAACCACCACCAATCCACTACCCGCTTCTCAAACCGCGCCGAAGATTATGCGAAATTTCGGCCCCTTTACCCGCTCGAAATTATTGATCTTCTCGCCGCGAAATGTGATCTTACGCCGGAGAGTGTGATCGCCGATATTGGCTCCGGCACGGGGTTGCTTGCGAAGATTTTTCTGGAGAATGGCAACCCCGTCATTGGCATCGAGCCAAACCGGGAAATGCGTTTTGCGGGTGAACAATATTTGGCGGAATTTGGCCGATTTACCAGCATGGACGGCACCGCAGAGGCGACGCGGCTGCCCGCACATGCAATGGATATTGCGGTGGCGGGCCAGGCGTTTCATTGGTTTGATCCCGCCAAAGCGCGCGCTGAATTTATCCGCATTCTGAAGCCGGAAGGATTTGCGGTGCTGGTGTGGAATGTGCGACGAACGGACTCAACACAATTCCTGCGCGACTATGAAAAGCTCGTCGCCAAATTTGGCACCGACTACCAAGAAATAAACCACGAGCACGCGCAGAAGAAATCGGTACTCAGGCCATTTTTCGGCGGCGAGTTTCACAAAGCGCAATTCGATAACCATCAGCGCTTCAATCTCGATGGCCTGTTGGGAAGAATTCATTCATCAAGTTATATGCCCACGCCCAACGAGACCAACTACGCACCGATGGTTAAACAAGCGAAAGAAATTTTTGCGGCACACCAGCAAAATGGCGCCGTCACATTTGAATACGACACAGCGGTTTACTACGGGCTGATGTTGTAATTTAAATTGCCAAAGCCCAATATCGACGGGGATAAACAGACATTTATGTTCGGAAATGCTCGCCCGCGCTGCGACCTCTACTTTTAAGCTTTTGGCGATAACAGGCTATGGGATTCGCTCGCCAGACAATATTTGGAAATCAATATCGGCCCGTAAGCCCCAGTGCTACAAACGGTGGTTCGCGCCCCGTCAACTTTTCCAGCAGGATGAGCTCCTCATCGGTGTGGCTGCCGAACGAGGCCCTCCCGGTTTTCATACTGCCGCTGCTTTCTTCGATCCAAATAGGCTGCTCGTGGTGAGTGGTTCGAATCGTCTGTGTGTTCATGCCAAGCCCATCGAGAGTAGCTTCGCCATAACACAGGCAAAAATAAGTACGGCGATCTGACGCTTCGATATAGCAGCCTGTGCCGCGAATGCCGATGATGGCGTTTCGCACCCGCACCGTTACGGCCTTGTTGGGTGTGCGTTTGCCAAACACGGACAGCACCTTGCCGGAGGCGACTAAAAGTGACTCCAATGCCTCGATTGCGCCGACGCCCGCAGAGACTTTGCTGGCCTGCAAAATAATGGTGGTGTCCTCGCGTAAAAGATACGCATCGTGACCAACCACCACCACCGCCGAGCTGTCTTTTTTCACGCTTGTCGAAATTCGATCGCCCACTTTCACCAGCGTGCCCACGGCCGCGGCAACACCATTGACGGTGACCGTACCTTGAATCGACTGTATGCCGCGCACCACCGGCTTATCCCCATTTGCAAGTGCATCTTGAATCGCTCCCCAAAATCCGAGCGGGCCCGCAATCGATAAAGCCCCGGCGTGCACCAACCATTTACGCCGCGCTTTGAGTGTGTTGCTTAACGAACTTCTCATGAATACGGTCTCTTCTATGTGGATCTTGTTTTCCATCCGGGAAATCCCTGTTTTGATTTCGCTAATCTAGCTGTCATCTAAGCCAACTCGGCGAAAAACCAGGTCCCAAACGCCATGCCCTTTCGCGAGTCCTTTGCGTTCGAAATTGGACTCGGTGCGATAGCTGGGCCGAGGTGCAAAGCCTGCGGCGGTGTTGACCAAGGCAGGAGATGCGCTCAACACGGCCAGCATCTGATCCGCGTATTCGTGCCAATCCGTGGCGAGATGAATAATGCCGTCTGGCATCAGTTTTTGCGTCAGCAAATCCACGAAACCCGCTTGAATCAAACGCCGCTTGTGGTGACGTTTTTTGGGCCAGGGGTCAGGGAAAAAAATGTGCAGTCCTGCGAGCGAGCTATCCACGATCATGTGCTGTAGCACCTCGACCGCGTCATGCTGCACGATGCGCAAATTATCCAGTGCTCTTTCGTCTGCCATTTTTAACAAACTACCCACCCCGGGCGTGTGTACTTCTATGCCGATGAAATTTTTATCTCGAAGTGAGGCGGCGATATCGGCAGTCGTGTGACCCATCCCAAAGCCGATTTCCACTATCGTCGGCGCAGTTCGGCCAAACACCTTTTCATAGTCGAGCGTCGTGGGCGCATAGGAAATGACTAGGCGTGGCCCGATATTTTCGACCGCGCGAGATTGTCCGGTGGACAAACGTCCTTGCCGGAGGACAAAGCTGCGGATGGGGCGATGCGTCAGCTCGTTTACTTCTTTGCCAGGATCTGCATTCATTCAATGATTATAGCGAAGGCATCTGTAGCGACCCGCACGTGACGTGGCGGTCATGTTGGGCGGGAAGTTGTTTGCCCTTTCGTGCACTCACCGATTTCTAACTCACCATCTCACCACCGCTGGCGCGCGCCGTGCGGTAGCCATCGGTACAATGCGGGCATGAAGAAAATTATTATCAAACAAGGTCGTGAAAAGTCGTTGCTGCGTAAACATCCGTGGGTATTTTCAGGCGCGGTCAAATCCAGTGATGGCGCAGAATCCGGCGAGATTATCAAGTTAGCCGCGGAAGACGGGAGATTCCTTGCCTATGCGACCTATAGCGCGCAATCGCAAATCGTCGCTCGGGCACTGTCGTTCATTGAGGCGGATGTCATTGACGAAGCGTTTTTCCGCGCGTGTATTCGCCGGGCCATTAAGCGCCGCGCGTCGCTCCGCAATGAGACCAATGCGATGCGTCTGATTCACGCAGAATCGGATCATTTGCCGGGCGTGATCGCGGATCAATACGGCGGCGTGATTGTGCTGCAGATTCTTACTGCGGGCATGGAGCCGCAGCGCGAATTGCTGGCGCGTCTGTTGATCGAAGAGACTGGCGCTGCGGCCGTGTACGAACGCAGTGACGCCGATGTACGGGCGCTGGAAGGCTTGCCGATTCGATGCGGCTTGATAGGGGGCAGCCCCTTGGCGGGCGAGCTTGTGATTGAGGAAAACGGGTTACAGATTGCGGTCGACATCGTTGCAGGTCACAAAACGGGTTTCTATCTTGATCAGCGCGAGAATCGGGCGTTAACGCGTTCGCTCGCCAATAATCTGGATGTGCTGAATTGCTTTTGCTACACCGGCACCATGAGCGCCGCTGCGCTGGCTGGCGGCGCGAAGTCTGTGATGTCGATTGACAGCTCGGGCCCCGCGCTGGCGATGGCTAAACGTAATCTTGCGCTCAACAACATGGATGCAGCTAGCGACGTCAGCAAGGCTGAATTTTGGGAGGCCGACGTTTTTACCGCGCTGCGAAAAATGCGCGATATGGGCAGGTCGTTCGACCTGATCATTCTGGACCCGCCCAAATTTGCACCAACCGCGCAGCACGCCGAAAAAGCAGCGCGCGCTTACAAAGATATTAATTTGCTCGGGCTTAAATTGCTGCGCGAGGGCGGGCGCTTGATGACGTTTTCCTGCTCAGGCGGCATCTCTGCCGAGCTATTTCAAAAGATCATCGCTGGCGCAGCGCTGGACGCGAATGTGGATGCACAAATCATCAAACATTTGAGTGGTGGCGCAGATCATCCCGTTGCGCTTAATTTTCCGGAAGGCGATTATTTGAAAGGGCTTTTAGTGCAGCGTTAAAAAGTTTAGTCGCTTCGATTTTTGAGAGCGCTGAAGCCGAGTAGACATGACTCTTTTTGGGGTGCCCTGATCTAAGTTGTAATACCGATAGAATTACAAGTCTTGTCAAATTCACTGCAAGTGTGTCGATGCTTGTTGCAATTCGCGACTAAGCCTATTTCTGTCTAGACTTAAAGAACCCGGCGCCTGCGGCTGCCAAATCTAGCGACAGTTTATTTGCGCGCGCAGCAACAATTGGCACTTTGTCTTTACCTACCGCATTTGCGACGGACTCTGCAACGGAATTCCCATCGCATAAATAAGCGTTGAGGCAAGCATCGAGCCTAGTAATTCCATCATCAGCACAATCGCTGCCAAAATTACATATAACAAGCCAAAGTAACGCTTTTTTATCATTGTCATTCAGGCCTTCAAAATAGCCTGCATTTTCGGCAATTTCGCCCAAAAAATCTCGTTTTATGGGTAGCCATACAGAGGCAAGACTTGGATCGCGTAAGACTTTTTCCAACGCAGCGAATGATGCTTCGCTTCTCAAGTCTCCGTAAGGGGCGTTAGCCAACGCCGAGCCAGCCTTGGCGGAGTTATCGATTGACCCCGCAACCTTTATACCAAGCGCTTCGCTCACTGGCCCGCCGCAACGTGCTGCAAATTTATCACTAAGCGCACGCTTTTTTGCGACCGTATTCTCTGAGTATCCCGCGTCAACTATCGCGTGCGTTAACCGCCATTCATACGGCGTGATTTGCGTGACATGCGGTCTGCCGTTTGCATATTCTTTCAGCCTTTGTTGAACCGCTTCCGCAGGCAATTGTTCACTACTTTTGCTTTCATTCACCTGTTCGCAAAGTAGAAACAACTTATATGCAAATCTTGGGTTTTCCACATCGCTCTCGATTAATAGCTGCTCAATTTCCGCATTTATCGATAGCGCACTCTTCGCTTTTTTCCACCGACTGCTACGTGTGCTTTCTTCCATCGCGAACGGAGATTTTTCGCTGGTATTTGCCTGCCGCAAAGCGGACGATAACGCTGTGGTTTCAACCCCGCTTTTGACAGATAGGCTGTCCTTTTTAAAATCATTAATCAATGGTGTTGTAGTTTCAGCGCGCTCATGCCTAGGGAGTGTCTTGCCTGACGGCGTTAGGAATAAAAACCCCGTCAAAATTATGACCATTGAAAATAAAATAAGAATGATTTTTTTTGTCATAAAATTAAATTTAAATTTTGCGCTTACAAGCATTAATTTCCGTAGACCTACGGACAAGCTTTATCGTTGCCGGAAACTATTTGATCTGCTACATGAGCATTACGTAGAGGCGCTATGATTCCTCCCAAGCCTGCAGTTCCACCTGGCAAATATCTCAAAGCTGGATACTCACGCAACCCTTCAGAATATGAAGCCGTCTTACAACTTTCTATTTGACTGGCGGAATAAACCTCTGCACTTTGGTTAGCTGGCCTGCACTGATGTTTATATCGTTCAACTACGATTTTTACCTGTTCTTGGCTGGCTGAGTTAGACCCGCCATCCCCGCAGGCGCCTCCGCAACCAGTGCCGCCGCCACTGCCGTAACAACTACCATCATCAGCGCATGAACCGCCCCCTTCATCTTGGGCTGTACACGTTATGATCCCGGTCTCAGGATTTTCCATACATATTATAGAGATCAGCGCCGATGCAGGCGGTGAGTAAAAAAGCACTGTTGACGGAAACATCATGCACAACAAGAAAACAGATTGAATTAAACGTCTCAACATTATTGTTCACCCTGAAAAGTTTTTTACAATTTAGTTACGTTACCTAGCTATTAATGATCTAAATAATTACGCCACAAAAAAAGTGATTCTTGTCAAGCGATATCGCAAAATTTTCGGTGACTAAATTTTTAACGGCACGGATCTAACCTAATTACCAGTGCGGCAGGGGTCGGATTTGAACCATTTAAAAATAAATGCCCAATGTAGGTGGGCGTTTCAGAGCATAAATGCTTAAGAAAACTCGCCCATGCTAGAGATTGGCTTCCATATAAGCGACTTCACATTGACACCAGCCCCGCGGTTGCTTACGCTGGTCTAAAATTTAAACCTGCTTTGGAAGCATTTATGCTCAGCACAATTTCATATAGCACCCATTCGCCGCATTTCAGTTCGCTGAAGCTCACGTCATCGAGTTTTGTCGTCGCGGCGCTATTGCTTTTGGCAAGCTGTACAACAGTCGCGCAACATCCCCCCGAGCTTCCTTCCGGTTGGACATCGACGCAAAGCGTTTTCACCAGCAAAGATATGGTGGTCGCCGCCAACCCATTGGCTGTTGATGCTGGAATCGAGATGCTGCGCGCAGGCGGGGCGGCGATTGATGCCGCTATTGCGGTGCAAATGGTGCTCAATCTGGTCGAGCCGCAATCTTCCGGCATTGGTGGTGGCGCATTCATGCTGCATTACGACGCAGTGAATAAAAAGCTGGAAACCTACGATGGGCGCGAAACTGCGCCCGCGGCTGTCACCAGCAATTTATTTCTAGATGCTGCGGGTGCGCCGCTCTCATTCGCCGCCCGCGTGGGCGGCCGCTCAGTCGGCACACCGGGCGTGTTGCGCATGCTGGAACTGGCACATAAAGAAAACGGCAAGCTTGCTTGGGCAAAATTATTTGAGCCCGCGATCCGCCTCTGCGAGCAAGGCTTCCCGATTAGCGGACGCTTGTTTTCAGCCACCTCGGGCGATGCGGCGCAATCGTTCGAATCAAAATTAAATGCCCAGCCGTTGCAGGCACCGGCTTATTTTTATCACGCAGATGGCACACCAAAAGCAGCGGGAACGCTCCTTAAAAACCCCGATCTTGCCGCGACTTTTCGCGCCATCGCGGCGGGCGGTGCAGATGCATTTTATAAGGGCGATATGGCACGTGACATAGTGGCAGCGGTACGCGACCATCCCGGCAATCCGGGACGATTGAGTGAAGCTGATCTCGGCGGGTATCAGGCCAAAAAACGCGAACCTGTTTGTTCGACCTATCGCACACAGTGGACCATTTGCACGATGGGTTCGCCGAGCTCGGCCGCGACCGTGCTGATGACCTTAAGCGTGCTGGAAAATTTTGATGTGGCCGCGCTCGGCGCACAAACGGTGGAATCGACTCACCTCATTTCGGAAGCGTATCGGCTGGCGTACGCGGATCGTGCCCTCTACATGGCGGACCCTGATTTTTTCAGTGTACCGATGACCGGTTTGCTGGATAAGGCCTATTTAAAATCACGCGCGAAAATTATTAATCTTTCGCGCAGTATGGGCGCACCCAGAGCGGGGGTGCCACCGGGTGTCAAACGACCCTTGTCAGCAGATCAGTCGGCGGATTTGCCAGGCACCTCGCACATGTCTATCACGGATCACATTGGGAACGTCGTGGCGATGACAACCACCATCGAATCTGCATTTGGTTCAAAACAAATGGTGCGCGGGTTTTTGTTGAATAGCCAACTCACTGATTTTTCGTTTGTACCCGCGACGAACGGTGCGCCCGTGGCCAATCGCGTCGAGCCCGGCAAACGACCGCGCAGCGCGATGGCACCCACCATTGTGTTTGACCAGGCGGGACGGGTACGAATGGTGGTGGGCTCGCCCGGCGGCAGCAATATCATCCAGTATGTGACCAAGACCCTGATCGGCGTGCTCGACTGGAAACTCAATATTCAGGATGCAATCAACCTGGGTAATTTTGGCGCACAAACTTCGGCCGTCACCAGTCTGGAACTCGGCAGTCCGAATGAAAGCTTGAAAACCGGGCTCGAAGCAAAAGGCCACCTCGTCAGATTGATTGATAGTAATTCTGGCCTTCACGGCTTCGTGTTTGATGGGCAGCGTAGCGATGAGAGCCGCAGTAGCCTAGACGCTATCGTTAAGCCGCGTTCAGGCTGGGCGGGCGGTGCGGATCCGCGCCGTGAAGGTGTGGTTAAGGGTGAATAGCGAAGGAAATGAACCCAGACGGACCCAAACCCAAACCCAAACCCAAACCCAAACAATCGCACATCAATGCCCTCAAATTTACCGAAGCGCAGCAATGAACCGTAAATGCGCAACTTTTTCGGCACAAAGAGGCCTAAGATATCGCAATAGGATTTAATAATTAGATGTTCAAGTCGCGGCGGCGCAACTTCAAGGACTCAACATGAGGATTAATAAGTTTAAATATTTAAATCAGTTGGCGCTCTGCGTGCTGCTGCTCGCCGCCACTGCCAACGCACGTGCGCAGTTTTTTGTTGGCATTTCTGCCGGTCAAGCTAAAACAGGTCTCAACGGCAGCGATCTATCAAGCCAGTTGCTTGACTTGGGATTTAACTCCCCCTCTGTATCGCTCAGCGATAAAACAACCAGCTACGGGTTGAAACTCGGTTACCAATTCACATCGTATGTTGCCGTCGAAGGTAATTACACCGATCTCGTCAAATACGGATATCAAGCCAGCGTTCAGCCTGCTGGCAGTCTCAATCCCGGACTTAAAGTAAAAGGCTTCGGCCTTGATTTAGTCGGCACGCTGCCTATTTTCGATAAGTTTTCGTTGCTCGGCCGAGCTGGCGTGCAACGAATGAAAACTGACGGGGTTTTTAGCGGCTCAGGCAGCATTGATCTGATTACGTCCGGCGGCTCACCATCTTCGACCGCTGGGAAGTTGGCTTTTGGCGTTCAATATGCGATGAGCAAAAATCTTGGGCTGCGCCTTGAGGTCGAGCGCTTCCGCAAACTCGGTGGCAACGCGCTGGGCAGTGCGTTTGATGCTGATAATTACTCGCTCGGCGTGTTGTTCAAGTTTTAATCGGCCAAATCGAAACGAGATGATTAGTTGAGCTGTGGTTTTTCATCGTTTTTCCGCCTCGGTTTTCATTTTCCCTCTCGCATCTGCGCCACAATAGCGTCCAGTTTCGCTTCGATACTTTTGAGTACGATGAGATGTGCATCGATAGCGGGATTAGCCGTCGGATGAATTGATGTTTGGCCGCGATGCTTGAGCATATCGCGGGCGGCTAGAATATTGTTCCGGAATGCTTGCGCGCCAATAATGCCGGTCAACTTCATATTGCCGTCAACGCTGGTACTGGCCCCCGCGGTTTCGAACTTGAGTGTGCTCAAGTTGAAATGCCTGAGGATCGGGCCCTCGATAAATGTAACGTCTTGGATGTTCTCAAGCGGAATCGTTTTTTCAATCTGTACCAAAATCCCTTTGCGGAAACGAATCGCTTTATCGGTGAGTTCACAGTCAAGTTTGTCGAAATAGTGGCGCGCCCACCACTGACCCACGCCCAGAAACCAGATGATCGCGAGTGGCGCGAATACTATCGTGAGCAGCATTGCAGAGCCGATGGTGATGACCAGATAAGGTCTGATCAATGGATTAAAAGCAGCGCGTTCGGAGGATCCTGTTTCCATTTTTGCGGTCTTTCTAATGGCGGGTGATTGTCAGCCCAGTTTACCTAATTGGGGCAGCGCTGAACGCGCGATCATTGCGGCAGTTGTGTCGGGATTGCCACTAAAATGACCGAATGGAAAATATTAATGACAATTGGGAAAATCGGATTGCAGCGGTTTGGGAAATCGCAGACGCATCACAAGAAATTGATTTGGTCGCAGCCATCGATACACTTGCCGCTGTACGTGCCGATAGTGATGGCGTCGAAGATGCAGCCGCGCTGTTTGAGCGCGCTTCGGCACGAGATCGGGTCGGCCTTGAGGCGGAGGCCGAGAAATATTATCGGGCTGCGTTAGCGCTGCCGGGACTAGACTCGTATCGACGTTCGCGCGCCTCGATTCAGCTCGCAAGCACGCTGCGAATTGTAGGGCAGCTGGCAGAAAGTGAACAGCTGCTGACGGCCGAGCTTGACCGGCATCTGGAACCGGGAAATCCACGCGCGTTGCATGATGAAGCGCGGGCGATACTTGCGCTCACTTTTGTCGCGCAGGGGCGGGCGGTTGAAGCGGCAGGTTTGGCATTAAGCGCGCTATCGTCTCATTTGACGCGATACAACCGCTCAGTATCGAGAAACGCAGCGTTGTTAGTGAAGCAGGCGTGGGATTGATATTTTTTTGAAATACCACCGCCCATATTTTCAATGACGCGTTCGCAAACATGGCTATTCACATTGCTGGCGATGATTGCGTTTGCCGGTAATTCACTGCTGTGCCGCGCAGCACTCAAACAAACCAGCATTGATCCAGCCAGCTTTACGTCGATTCGCATCCTCGCGGGGGCCTTGACGTTGGCGCTGCTTCTGCGGCTGCGTGGACGCGTCGGAGAAGCTCAATTTGCGCCTGTGTCGGTTGCGACCGAGGGTAACTGGATGTCGGCTGCGGCACTTTTTGTTTACGCTGCTTTTTTCTCATATGCCTATAGCAGTTTGACCGCGGCCACAGGCGCGCTGCTGCTGTTCGGAGCCGTGCAGTTCACGATGATAGGCGCGGGCATATTTGGTGGAGAGCGCTTGACCTTAACGCAGGCCGCAGGACTTCTATGTGCGTTTGCCGGAGTGACAGGTCTGCTGCTGCCCGGCTTGGCCGCGCCGCCGCTGCTGGGTTCGGGTCTGATGCTGTCCGCAGGGTTTGCGTGGGGTCTCTATTCGCTACGAGGGAAGCGAGGCGGCACCGGTGATGCGACTGCCGTCACCGCCGGAAATTTCCTGCGTGCGGGCGCAATCACGATCGTGCTCAGTGTTGGTGCCGCCTTATTTGCGCCACAAACGATTTCGGTTGATATCGGGGGTGCCGTATATGCGGTTGCCTCCGGCGCGATTGCCTCCGGCGTGGGTTACGCTATATGGTACACGGCGCTGCGCGGCTTGGCTGCGACCACCGCTGCATCGGTACAGCTCAGCGTGCCGGTAATCGCGGCGGTGGGGGGCATTATATTTTTAGGTGAAACGGCCACGACTCGTTTGGTGATTGCGTCAGTGGCTATTCTGGGCGGCATTGCCTTTGTGATCGTGGGGCAATCCGCAAAAAAATAGCGACACGCCAAATGGGGATACGGTTATTTTGGTTCGGTGGTGCCGCTGCGCGGTTGCGGGTTCTTCACATATTTTTCCATCCATAAATTCATTTCGTAGAGCATGTGCGAAATCGATTCGCGTGCGCGATAGCCATGACTTTCGTTGGGAAGCATCACCAGTCGTGCAGTGCCGCCAAGGCCTTTGATAGCTTGAAATAAACGCTCGCTCTGGATCGGGAAGGTGCCTGCGTTATTGTCTTGTTCGCCATGGATCAGTAGTAATGGATCCTTAATTTTGTCGGCATAGTTGAATGGCGACATCGCGTTATAGACGGTCTGAGCTTTCCAGAAAGGTCGCTCCTCAGCTTGGAAACCAAACGGAGTCAAGGTGCGGTTGTAAGCGCCAGATCGCGCAATACCTGCACGGAACAGACGCGTATGCGCGAGCAGGTTTCCGGTCATAAATGCGCCGTATGAATGGCCACCAATAGCGATACGGTCTCGGTCAGCTACGCCACGTCGCACGACCTCGTTAATGGCGGCTTCTGCGCTGGCGATCAGTTGTGGCAGATAAGTATCGTTTGCTTCTTTGCCGTTTTCACCCACGATCGGCATGGAAGGATTATCGAGCACTGCGTAGCCCATCGCGAGCAATGCCTGCGGGCCCCAATAACTAATATTGTTGAAGCGATATGGCGATGACGTCACTTGGCTGGCGGCACTCGCCGTGGTGAATTCTTGCGGATATGCCCACATTAGCATCGGCAAAGGACCATCGCGTTTGACCTCGTAATTGGGGGGAAGATAAAGTGTCGCCGTGAGATCAACACCATCCGCGCGCTTATAGCGTATTTGCTCTTTCTCGACGCTCGCTAGCTGCGGCGTCGGATGTGGAAACTGAGTCAGTTGCGTGAGTTGGGCGTCTTTGGGTTTGCTCAAATCGCGGACGTAAAAGTTGGCGCGCTCGGTGGGCGATTCACGGCTGGTGAGGAGTCGGGTTCCGTTGTTATCCAACATTTCAATAACGGCTTCATACTTCGGCGCGCTCGATTGAAACAGACGCTCTTTCTTTTTTGTGGCGAGACTCAAACGGTCAACAAATGGCCGATCGCCTTCTGCCGAGGCACCCACACCGTCCAGAAAAATAGCGTCTTCGCGGCGATTGTTCCCGATACCATTTCCATCAGTGCCTGCGATTAATAATCGCTGATTACCCGCATCGTCCATGCGCGTTTGTGGTCTACCGGGGTCGTTATAGCGATCTTCGCTTGAATAGCTTGCCACGAGATCAGGTGCGGAAGATCCATCGGGCGAAATTCTCCATGTTTTGACGGCACGGGTTTTCCACCAATATTCAGAAATCATCGCCAAGTCAACGCGCGCCCAGAGCGCACCTTGATAGCGGCTGGAAAGATGCATGAGCTCACGCGGCTTGTCTGTAAATGGTGACGCGTGCATGAATACGAGATCACGAATTGGCTCGATCTTGGCTGGATCGCCGCCATCTTGCGCTTCGGCCCACACCAGCGTGGCGGGCGCGTCTGCGCGCCAGCTAATATCGCGCACACCTTTGCGCACGGCGTCGTTCCCGGGAGGCAAACCTTCCTAAAGCGGTAGTTTGGCGACGGTGTGCAGGACGATGCCCGACAGATCACGCACTTCAATGCGCCGGGGAAATGATTGTGACGAGACGACATAAGAGTAGGGTCGATCAGTCGCCTGGGTGAGTAGCAGCTTGCCGCTAGGCGATGCGATTAAACCCAAAAATCGATCAGGTGCCCCGATCAAAACGGTTTTACCGCCAAGTTCGATGATGGCAGCTTGCACCAGCGTGTAGTGGTCGAATACTTTCGCATCAGTTTCGTTTTTTAACAAATCCTGCAGTGTGACCACTTGGCGTTGACCGCCATCAGGTCGCGCATCCTGGCTATTCGGCCCAATCGGTATATTTGCCACGGCGGAAGATGACGGCGCAGAGGCCTGATTGCCGGGTCGCAAACGCACCAGTAGGGATTTGCTATCCGGCATCCACGCGAAGCCGCGTCCGTAGACCGTGTTTAGCGGTGTGGTGGAGATTTTTCGTGCAGACTTACGCGCAATATCGACAACCCATAATTCGACCGCACCCGACGCTGCTGTCTGCGTCGCGGACGGCGCGGTAATGTGCGTGAATGCAAGCGAGCGCTGGTCGGGCGCCCACGCGAGGTCAGCGAGCTGCAAATTTTGCGGCAATCCAGTGAGACGAATTTCTTGGCGGGTTTCGATGTTGAGCAGCCACAAATCTTCTCCAAATGAAAACCGACTTTGGCTGTAGGTGCGCGGATTGATACGCAACCCGGCGAGCTTCAACTCAGGTTGGGCCACCTCACGAATACCCGGTAGCGCGGGGGTCTTGACCATGGCGATCAGATCGCGACGGGGGCTTAGGTTAATGGTCGGTGCGCGAAGCTGATCAACTATCGCTTGCAATGGAGCCGGTGGCGTTTTGTAGCTGCTGACGTCCTGCGCCAGTACCGCCGGATTCATTGTGGCCGCAGTGAGCGCAACAATTGATGATATTGCCAAGCGAACAGCGGGGAAATTTGCAGACGGCATATTGAGTTTCCTTGAGAAGGGATGCTAAGCGGGCCAACCTTCATGATGCGGGTATCGGTTTTATATGGAGTGGTAAAGCGCGTTTGGCTGATAATTCTAAATCAATCTGGTTGAGTGTTTGCATTCAGTAAGCCACTGTTGGCGACTTGTTTCAAGCACTTTGCCCTAGAACAGCGGTTCGTTAATCATGCGGGTTGAAGCAAGCGCGTATTTGAGGGCTTGCTGTTTGGTGAGTGAAGCAACGATTAGCTTTGTCAAAACCACGGCGAGTTCGTATAAAAAAAATGGATAGCGCGGGCAGGCTGCACGATGCTTTTCTGCGACGCAGTTCAGATTTTGTGTGGAACCTCACAGACCGCCGTTAATTTACAACTTAAGATGCGGTAAATAGCATAGATGGGAGGGCAATGATGGCAACAATCGAGAATGCAGTGGGCAAATTTGGCAGCCTATGGCAGCTAGACAAGACAATTCAGGTTGAAAAGCTCTCGCCCACGATTCGCGAATGCGCGGCGCGCGCAATGAATGAACCGCGCTTTCTGGCAAACGCGGTCATAGCGGTTAATCCAACAGCCGCAATCTCCAACCACGCGGGTGCACCACAGACTTATCGGTCATCGCCAGAAACGACACAGCTAAAGACGCCCATACTCATCGTCGGTGCGCTGTGCACCATAGCAGTGGTTATTTGCGCATGGATGGCCGACTATAGACACGTTAGTGCAATCGCGTTGGAGGCGCCGAATACCGGGTCCTTGTCACCAAAGCCGATTAGCTACGCCGCCGAATCTGCAGCGCAAACTACGCCCGCATCGGCGTCGGCTGGTGAGCGCGCGCTGGCGGCGGCGGCGATCTCCCAATGGGCGGCGGCATGGTCTGCGCGCGATATTGAGCGATACCTTGGTTTTTATGCCAAAGACTTCATTCCGCCAGATAATATTGCGCGCGATGCGTGGCAGGAAAAGCGTCGTGACCGGATTCTAGGCAAGCAGCACATATTGGTAACGATTGACGATCTGGGTGTCGAAATGCTTGGGCACAATCGCGCCATTGCGCGATTCGCGCAAACCTACGAAGCAGACAGGTATCGCGAAGTGCGTGCACCAAAAACACTTATCCTCACTCGCGAGGCGGGCGAATGGAGGATTGCCGATGAGATTAATTTACGCGCGGGATCGCCGCCAAAGCGCTGACGGCATACGAGTCGCGAGTGTCTCTACTTACGACTCATCCCGCTCAAATTTCCCAATGCCGCGGCAAACCGTTCACGGCCTTTATCTCCTTTTGCGGCACCGGCAATATTGCTGACAACCGGCTGCAGCTCCGCAATTCGGTCTTTGAATGCCGGATGCACGGCGGTCAGCATTGATAACCCTTGATCGTTCGAACGATCATTCTGCAGGTTTCGCAGCACATTCAAATACGCATTTGCGTCGTAACCTGCGCGCGCCATGATGACCGCGGCCATCCGATCAGCTTCAAATTCCACGGCACGATCAAGCGGAAAATTGATCGCCCCTAATTTTTCCTGCCCACCTTCGGCTGCCATGGTTTTCAGCTGGTGACGCTGCACGATATGCGCAATCTCATGCGCCAATACACCAGCCAATTCCGCTTCATTGCTAAGTTTTTTGAGCATGCCGCGGGTGACAAGCACCTTGCCGCCAGGAAGCGGATAGGAGCCGATTTCGGCGCGATCCATGATGCCAAATTGCCACGGCAGGTCTGGGCGCTCTGTAACAGTAGTGAGCCAGCGACCCACCTGATTGACGTATTCTTGTGCGCGGTCGTTATTAAGCAGCTTGCCACCGGCGAGTAGCGTCACCGCAAGCTCATCACCGATTTCAATTTCGCGCGCTTCGTTTATTTCAGCGGCGCTGGCATTTGAAAGTGCAAAATAGCCGACGCAAACGAATAGAAACGCCCACAAACAGGCGGCGATTAGCCTCATCAGGGTCACGCTGCGATCTTGTAACTCGTGATGATGCCGATTGTGCTGCCAGCGCTTATGCGTCGTCATTTATGCCACTTCGTTCATACCACTTCATTTATTCGAATTGCTTCCCGCATCCACATAGGTCACGCTAGTTTGAGCTAATTTTGCATTCTGCGCGAATTCTTCTGCGTCGCTTCTAGATACCGAATATAGCTTCAGCTTTTGTAGTTCCTCCGAGTTTGATTTCGCCGCGTTGGCACCGTCTTCGCCCAAACCGCGAATGCCGATCGTCGCGGTACGGGTGCGGTTTGCAGCGCTGCTACCCGTGCTCACGCGTGAGCGTTCTGAACTTAATACCGCCGTAAACCAGCTCAAGAAACCACCGGTTGCTTTGGGGGCGGCCTCCACAACAGTGACCTGAGACTTGATGTGTGCCGCTGGAATCCAGCCCTCGCGGCCACCTGCTTTAATGCGGACCCACCCCGACTGACGAGCCACCACCACAACCTCGGCGTCGACCAGTAATGAGGTAAGCCGTGCTGCGCTGATGTTCGGTGCGTCACGCAAATCAGTCTGGCGATTCGTGGTTGTACGCTCGTCGGCATAACTTAGCGTTGAGCCCAACGCGAGCAAGATTGTGAATAACAAGGAGGTGATGCTGAATCGGATCATCGTCGACATATTGGGACCTTATTGACCTTTCGTGAAGGCACTACTTTTTACACATGTTCACATTATCTCGGAAAAACTTTTTCGTGGTTGTGATGAACAACACACTCAAACGCAAATAAATTGCTAGGTGATGTGGGCAAAAATTTGTTAACGTCTGATGTTGTACCGGAGTTCATACTTCCGCTCAGCTTAGCAATCAAGCTGCATTTAAACGTAAATCCGAATTGAATATTTATCAGGGGAACTAATGATGAAACTATCCGTTGCTGTGTCCGCATTGCTTGTCGTGTTGCTATCGGGTTGCCAGACCCTGCCTTCCGTAGGCTCGGGTACCGCGGATAACAAGTCATCGTCCGCCCCGGCGGGGATGACCAATGCATTAGGCGCTCTGGGAGGCTTGGCAAGCAGCGTGCCTGGCATAGGCGGCAGTGTCGATAAATCAGGCAATTTGCTGAGTGCCGCGGCGGATCTTGGCAAAGCAGCCAACATTACTGACGACGATGTTAAAAAGATGGCATCGGCGTTCGCTAAACAATCCGATGGCGAAAATAAACTAGCTGCCGCCAATAGCGTGTATTCAAAACGCCTGATTAAATTGACCCGGAGTCTCGCGAATTACGACGGTATGAAGCTTGATTTCAAGGTTTACATGTCTGATACCGTAAATGCCTTCGCCATGGCGGACGGGACGGTTCGTGTTTACTCGGGCTTGATGGATTTAATGAACGATGATGAACTTCGTTTCGTTATCGGCCACGAGGTAGCCCATGTCAAGCTGGGGCATAGCATGGCGTCGATCAAAAATGGTTATCAATCCTCGGCAATCGTGAAGACCGGAGCGGCAGCGGTGGGAAGTAATAAAACCGGCGCGACGGTAATGGGCTTAGGCGGAGATCAGTTGAAGGGTCTGTTCCAGAAGGTGCTCACCTCGGCCCACTCGCGTGGTCAAGAATCGGATGCGGACGCGTATTCAGTCGCGTTCATGAAAAAGAACAAAATCCCATCGAAAGCCGCGTCGAGCGCGCTGCTTAAATTAGCCAAGGGCTCCGGATCACGTGGCACTAGTTTCCTCTCGACCCATCCGGATCCGTCAGATCGCGCGGCGGCAGTAGATAAAATCGCGAGTAAATAATCTTCTGCGCGCACTAAAAACCCTGCAAATCGCAGGGTTTTTTATTGTGCACTGGGAAAGCTAAGTAGCGAGTTTTCTGGTTGACTAAGTCGCCGGGTAGGCCTTGATTTTTTCGAGGACAAAGTTACGCAAGCTCAGCGGCAGTGGTGTCGATTCCCGCGCGAACTTTTCACCAATACCATCGGGATCAAATACCCCATCTGCCACAAAAATGGCGCTCATTGCCCTACCGGGTTTGTCCTCCGGTGAATCCACGCCTTCGTGGTTGTAGCCGCGATCTAACGACCACCGGAGTGCGCGTTGCTGGTCGGCTTTTGCGTAGCAAAGCTGAAAGCCCTGCACCTCACCTGCAAAATTTTCCCAAACGTAAAGATCAAAAAAATCATCGTGGAACCAGCGCCGGTAGCTGCCCGCATCGTATTGCGTAAGATTGGTAACTTCACTCAGCATTTACGGTGTTTCCGTCGGTTCAGTGTTGCGCATTCAGGCGTTCATTCGCGCCAGCATCGCGAGCATTTTATCGGGATCGTCCGCTTTGAGTAGTTTTGCAGCGGCGGGCTCAATATCGGGCAAATTGGACATCAGCACGCGCTGCTTTACCGTCAATACATTGGCCGGATGCATGGAAAATTCGCGCAGGCCAAACCCGAGCAAGAGCCTTGTCAAGTCTACGTCTCCAGCCATTTCGCCGCAAACCGTGACGGGCACGCCCGCCGCATTTGCCTGACGAATCACACTCGAAATCAGCATCAAGATGGCAGGATGAAGCGGGTCATACAAATGCGCCACGGTGTCGTCAGTGCGATCAATCGCCAGCGTGTATTGAATCAGGTCATTGGTGCCGATTGACACGAAATCGAGCGTCTTCAAAAACATCGGCAGTGCGATCGCCGCCGCCGGGATTTCGATCATGCCGCCGACTTGAATTTTGTCGTTGAATTTTTTACCTTCGGTGCGTAGTTGCTCTTTGGCGACATCTAGCGCGGCGATGGTTTGCTTGAGCTCGGTGACCGAAACCAGCATTGGAATCAGCAGGCGCACATCACCAAACCGTGAAGCCCGTAAAATCGCCCGCAGCTGGGTATTGAACAATTGCGGCTCGCTCAGGCAATAACGAATCGCCCGCAGCCCCAGCGCGGAATGCGCGCTCGGCTGATCTGGCCCGCCGAGCGATTTGTCGGCACCGATGTCGAGCGTACGAATCACCACCGGCTTGCCGCGCATACCCTCAGCAACGGCTTTGTAAGCCTCAAATTGCTCTTCCTCGGTGGGTGAGCCTTTGCGATTCATGAACAAAAATTCGGTTCGAAACAGCCCGATCCCGGTCGCACCTGATTGTTTGACGGCATCAAGATCAGATGGTAATTCGATGTTCGCGAACAGCTCAACCACAGTGCCGTCCAGCGTTTCAGCAGCCGCCGTTTTAATGCGCGACAATTTTTGTCGTTCAAGCTTCCACTGATTTTGCTTCAGCCGATATTCGGCCAGCACCATCTCATCGGGATCTACAATCACCACGCCTTGCATGCCGTCGACAATGATGACCTCATCCTCGCGCACCAGCTCGCGCGCGGTATGCAAGGCGACAATCGCAGGAATCGCCAGACTGCGTGCCAGAATCGCGGTGTGCGATGTTGAGCCACCCACATCGGTTACAAACGCAGCGACTTGATGAGCCTTGAACAAAATCACGTCGGCCGGCGACAAATCATGCGCAACCAAAATAGTATCTTCAGCGCGTTCACGTAATTTTTCAGGCACATCGCTGGATTGCCCCGACAGCGCCGCCACAATACGCTCGGCCACCTGCCGTACATCGGTTTTACGTTCGCGTAAATACTCGTCCTGAACCTCCGCAAACTGCGCGAGCAGTTCATCAAGCTGCAGCTTTAAAGCCCATTCAGCATTGCATGATTCGCGGCGAATGACGTCGCGCGGTGTTTCGGACAGCGACGGATCGTCGAGCATCATTCGATGCACCGTCACGAACGCCGACATCTCGCCAGACGCCTCACCTTTATGCGTGGTCTGGATTTCTTTTTCGAGGTTGTTCAGCTCGGTGCGCACCAGCTTGACCGCTTTTTCAAAGCGTTTGATTTCGCGCGCGATGAATTCTTCCGGAATCTGGTAGTGGTCAACTTCAAGTGACGCATTGGTCACAAGATGCGCGTGGCCGATGGCGATGCCACCAGAAACACCGAGGCCGTGCAGGGTGAAGCTCACTTAGCTGACCTTGAAAATATAGAGCCCAGTATTGGAGCGCATCTCAAAGCATTTTTGCCTTGATGCGCCCGCCTGGCAATGAGTTTCATTTTTAAAGGTGAATTCATGTGCTTTTGGCCGCTATGTGCTGAAGATATTAAACCTGCCGGTGGTGCCGGGTTGCACTACTCGCCTTCGCCAAATTTGTCGTTTATCAAGGCCACCACGGCATTCATTGCTTCGGCCTCATCTGCACCGGTTGCGTCTAGTTCCAGCTTGGAACCTTTGCCTGCCGCCAACATCATCACGCCCATAATCGATTTTGCATTCACGCGTTTACCCGCTTTGGCAACAAAAATTTCAGATTCAAACTGCGCTGCGGTTTGGGTCAATTTTGCCGAGGCGCGCGCATGCAGGCCGAGTTTATTGATGATCTCAATATCTTGTTTCAACACGTCTAACATCCTCCCGGCATGCGAATAACGCCTTCGCTGGCACCGATCAGTGATTTTTCAATTAATTCGTCCATGGACGCATCCCGATGGCTCAAGGTCTTGATAAGCATCGGTAAATTGATCCCGGAAATGCCCTCAATTCGGCCCGGCTCTAGTAGGCGACAGGCGATATTCGACGGTGTAGCACCAAAAATATCGGTCATCACCAGCACCCCCTGACCCTGGTCGAGAAACCGCACCAGATCACGGCCTTGAGGCAAAAGTGCTTCAGGATCGTCGTGAATAGTGACGCCCAGCTGGCGTAGATAAAGCGGACGTTTGCCCATGACATGGCTGGCACAGTGGATAAGCGATTCGCCCAAGGTGCCGTGGGCAACAATTAATAAACCGATCATGTTTACGCAACTTGAAAATTAACCAGAATGCATTCTAACGTATCGGGATTTGGAGAAGCATTTGGGGAAACTTATGCTCCTTGTTTCTTATTTCTCAACTGCGATTTTATGCAGCCACCGCACGTATCCTGTCCTCGATAGCGCAAGCACGTTCGGGTGGGAAAAACGCAGAGAAAGTGGTGCCGTGCTGCACGGCATCCAGCGAGCTCTGGATTTCGAGATGACCGTCGTGGCGGATTAAAACGTGTTTGACGATCGCCAAGCCCAGACCAGTGCCCCCCGACGCGCGGGAGCGCCCGCGATCCACGCGGTAGAAACGCTCCGTCAGGCGCGGCAAGTGGTCTGCACTAATCCCGTCGCCGTTGTCGGTTACGCGAAAAATAAGCGGTGCGTTCTTATCGGCTTGAGACCACTCCGCGTGGATCGTGCCGCCTGCCGGTGTGTAGCGAACGGCATTGGTGATCAAATTGCCAAACGCGCTAGCGATCTCGTCCCGATTGCCCAGCAGCCATGGTGCGTCAATATGCTTGGTGATGGTGTGGCGGCCGTTAGACAATTGTTCAGCATCATTTAGGAGGCTGGAAATAAGTTCTGGAATATTCACAGGGGATACGGCCAGCCGGTTGCGATTGTCCTCCAGCCTTGAAAGCGTCAGCAAGTCCTCTACGAGATGCTGCATGCGTGCTGTCTGCGCGCTCATGTGCGCGAGTGATTTTTGCAGCAAAATTTCATTGCTGGTGCCGGCAATCGCCACCGTTTCCAGAAAGCCGGTTACCACCGTCAGGGGCGTGCGCAGCTCATGCGATACATTGGCCACAAAATCCCGACGTATCGTTTCCAATCGCTCACGCTCAGAAATGTCGCGAGACAGCAGCAGCATCTGATCGTCACCAAACGCGACCAACTGCAGCGACAGTATCACTTCAGTCACGGCGGCGCTTGCTGCATTAGTCGCCGACTTATTGTGCTGAAGTCGGATGACGAGGGGTTCTAAAAAATTACGTGAATCAAGATAATGAATAAATTCTGGATTGCGGATCAAATAAGTTATCACCTGCATTCGGTCGCGTTTAAGCGAGACCGCAAGATGGGTTTCAGCACTCGGATTGCACCAGACAATGTTGTATTGATTGTCGAGCATAACGGCACCATCGGGTAATGCCGCGGCCGCGGCCTGAAAGCGGCTTAGCGTGTCGGCAAGGGTGCGCTGGGAACTTCGCTCATGGCGAATAACGCGATAGAGATGGCCGAGGGTATCGCCCCACAAACCGATGCCGTCCGGCAAAGTGGCGGCCTGCGGATCGTCCAGCCATACCGACAGTGATGCCAGTTTATAGGCGTAGTAGCCGACCACGGCGAGGATGACCAAGGCGCCCAACGCAACGCCCCAGGTCACATTTATGGTCAGCGCGACCAGTCCGCCCAGAGCGCTGGCGGCAAGGCCGACTCGGATCAGGGCGACAAGTGTAAATTTGGTGACAGGTGACATGAGGTGGCGTTAATTGTTAAACACAGATAACGGATCAAGCGCCATGTTACGACAAAGCGTTGCTCTATATTGCTGAGCTGGTGCCAGCTGTTTCCATGAGGTGTTGCGCTGCTCCTCAGGATGCCTCGATGTGGCATGAGGTGCCTCAGGGAGGCTGCATGGTGGCGATGCTTGTCAGTCGACGGCAAACCTGTAGCCGCTGCCCCGTACCGTATGCACCAGCGCATCGTGCTTGGACGGCGATAACGCTGCACGTAAACGCCGGATGTGGACGTCGACCGTGCGTTCTTCGATAAACACGTGATCGCCCCATACAAAATCGAGTAACTGTGTCCGTGAATAAACGCGCTCAATGTGGGTCATGAAAAAATGCAGCAGGCGAAATTCAGTCGGCCCCATTGACAGCGTGCTGCCATGACCTGAAATCTTGTGCGACGTCGGGTCGAGGCGAAGCCCATGATATTCAATTACATCTTGCGTCAGTTCCGGTGCGCGGCGACGCAGCACAGCTTTAATCCGCGCCTCGAGCTCACGGACAGAGAACGGCTTGGTCATGTAATCATCCGCGCCACTTTCAAGGCCCTTGAGCTTGTCCTCTTCTTCGCCTTTGGCGGTGAGCAAAATAATCGGCAACGATTTAGTGCGCGAATCGGCGCGCAGGCGACGTGCCAATTCAACACCACTCATTCCAGGCAACATCCAATCCAGCAATGCCAAATCTGGCAACTCCAATTGCACCTGTTTCAAGGCGCTTTCGGCGCTATCGTGGGTGAGCACGCGGTAGCCGCCCATTTCCAGATTGATTTGGATCAGGTCTTGTATCGCAGGTTCGTCTTCGACGACGAGAATGGTCGGGTTCATGGCATCACACTACCTTTCTATTGACCTGCACATGATATTTCAGCTTTGTGAAGGTAATGTGACAGCTATTTTGATGAGTGCGGTCACTGGACGTCGTCAGCTTCTGCATATTTGCGGCTCAATACCGAAGTATCATATGTGCGTAATGGCTGTAAAAGCACTCATCAACAGGACGCATCAATGGCCGGACTCACCCCCACTTCACCTCGCCCCACGGAAATTAAATTGCACCAAAAGTCACGCGAATTGGAAATCCATTTCGATGACGGGGCTGAATTTCGTTTTTCATGCGAGTTCCTGCGCGTTCACTCGCCGTCCGCCGAGGTGCGTGGTCACGGGCCGGGTCAGGAAGTATTACAGGTCGGAAAGCGAAATATCGACATTACAGCCGTAGAACCCGTCGGCAACTATGCTGTCAAATTGGTGTTTTCTGACGGTCACGATACGGGGTTGTATTCTTGGGACTACTTTTACGATTTGGGCAAACGCCAAGAAAGTTATTGGCAGACATATCTGGCGCGAATCGCGCAGTCGGGCGCGAGCCGCGAGTAGAAAGTAGGTAAAAGTAAAAGGTAAGAGGGCCAAAAAGCGAAAAAGGCAAAAGTGCAATGACGAAAACAACTCATTTCGGTTTTCAGGAAGTTGACGAGGAACAAAAATCCAGCAAGGTGCGCGAGGTATTTGCCTCCGTCGCACCCAGCTACGACATCATGAACGACTTGATGTCAGGTGGACTTCATCGGGTCTGGAAAAAATTCACGGTTGATCTGGCCAACGTCAAGCCGGGTGAAAAAGTGCTCGATGTGGCATCCGGGTCGGGCGATCTGGCGATGACGTTTGCGAAAGCGGCCGGTGCGGCGAATGTCTGGCAAACCGATATTAATGAGGCGATGCTGAGGGTGGGCCGCGATCGGTTGATTAATCAGGGCCTGTCATTGCCTGTGGCATTGTGTGACGCTGAAAAATTGCCGTTTGCGAGTGAGTCTTTTGACTTGGTGACAGTGGCGTTTGGTCTGCGTAATATGACGCATAAAGAAATTGCGCTGAGTGAAATGACGCGCGTGCTTAAAACCGGCGGTCGCCTATTGGTGCTGGAGTTTTCCAAAGTAAACGAGGCCTTGAAAAAGCCATACGACCTGTATTCGTTTAATCTACTGCCGTTGATGGGCAAGTATGTGGCAAAAGATGAGGCAAGTTATCGTTATTTGGCGGAATCTATTCGTATGCACCCTGATCAGGAAACTCTAATGGGCATGATGTCAGAGGCGGGATTATCGCGAGTTGAGTACTTCAATTTGACGGCTGGCATTGCGGCGCTGCATAAAGGCATCAAGCTGTAGGCTACCAAGAATGAGCCGCGTTAGAAAGCGGTTGTGAGGCTTGATTTCTGCCTGGTGGCATCCACTTGAAAAATCAATATCGAGAATAATTTTTATCAACACGATATGAAAATATCGCTTGAAGTGCTCCCGGAGGTTTGGATGAAAACAGTCATAGCTGGTGTTTTGATCGTTGTAATGAGCTTTGCCTCGCTCGGCTTTTCGCCCGATGCGGATGCGAAGAAGCGCTTCGGCGGCGGGCAATCAAGCGGAATGCAGCGTGACTCCGTGAAGCGTGATGCGGGCACGCCACCCAAACCCGCGACGCCGCCGCAGGCATCGCCGGCGGGCGCGGCCCCTGCCGCGGGTGCCATCCCTCCGGTCGCACCGGCAGCTTCTGGCATGCGCAAATGGCTGGGGCCGCTGGCCGGTTTGGCAGCAGGTGGCTTACTCGCGTCTATGCTGATGGGGCATGGATTTGATGGCCTCAAGATTTTTGATATGTTGCTGATGGCGGGTATCGCGTTCGCTGCGTTTATGTTGATCCGTGCATTCTTGCGCAAAAAAGCGATGACCGCAGCCGATGGTGGCGGCCCAAACAGCATGCAATACGCTGGTGCGGGCGCGGCCTACAACCCATCTCAGCCGACGCCGAGAGAAATGCCGCGTGATGTATTTTCTTCCCCCAAGCCAGCAGCGCCGAATACGGCGGGCGGTAGAATTGTGGCGCCCGAAATTGGCAGCCGAATAGCGGATGGAAATGCGTCGGCGGCACAAATTGAAGCTGCCACCTTAAATCCGCGTATTCCGGCAGATTTTGCTGTTGGACCGTTTGAGCGTCAGGCCGAATCGTCTTTTATTCGCCTACAAGCGGCGAATGACGCAAAAGATCTGGATGACATTCGCGATTTCACATCGCCCGAGATGTTTGCCGAGATCTCCATGCAGTTTAAGGAACGTGGCGAAGCGGTTCAGCGCACGGAGGTAACGGCGCTGAGTGTGAATGTTTTGGAAGTGGTAACTGAGAATAACCGCGCGATTGCAAGCGTGCGTTATAGCGGCACGATTCGCGAAGAAGTCGGCGCGCTGCCTGAGCCGTTTGATGAGGTCTGGCACGTGGCCAAGAGCCTGAACGACCCTCAAGAGACGTGGAAGCTGGCGGGAATTCAGCAGCTCGCCTAGCCCTAAAATTGATTCGTGAATAGCACGGCACTAGATTACCCGGTTGTTAAATTTATGAACCACGTGCTGGCGGATTACCCGCTCGCACGTGAGTTGCTCAAAGCCGACGCCGGTAAAACCATTGATGCGACCGTCGGGCCAGCGACGGTGCAACTGCGGGTTTCGCAGCATGGTGATTTTGAATTGATTGGCAGAACAAAAAGCGCTGCTGATAATCTGCCGTTTTCTGAGCGAGAAGCAGCTTTGGCCGCTGCCCCCGACGTCCCGCCAGACGTAGCCTTCCGCATACCTGCAAGCTTGCTTCCGCGTCTGGCCAGCGGCGACAAATCGGCCTTCTCAGAAGTCGCGTTCGACGGTGACAGCGAGTTCGCATCCACGCTATCGTCAATTGCGCGCAACATCAATTGGGATGTGGAAGAGGATTTAAGCCATTTCATCGGAGATATGGCGGCGAGACGGGTAGTCGGCAGCGCAAACGTGGCACGTTCATTGACACGCGAGGCAGAGTCGAGACTGCTGGCAAACGTCGCAGAATATCTTACCGAGGAAAAGCGCGCCTTCACCAGCAAGCAGGATCTTGAATCTTTTGCGGGCGAAAACGAAAATATGCGCGATGCGGTGGCGCGACTGGAGGCGAAAATTAATGCAGCCTTGAAGTCGGTACGCACAAAAGCCTAAATTCAGCAGTCGTCGAAAGTGTTGGCGCACAGCCTAACCATTTTCCGGTTCATTTCCTCGCTCAACTTTGGTCAGTTGTGCTCAGCTTTGTAATTATTGTCATCGATAATTCTCGTCATCACCTTTCCTTGGACTTGTAAAAAGGTTTTTGGAAGGGTCTATTTATCGAATTCTTCAACACAGGTTTTTATTCTGGAAAGCCGCCCGCTCTGTGCCCAAGCCGACAAAAACCGCGCCTCTACCGGCTGCACCTGATCCGCCGAGGGTGCCGCCTGGCGTTGTGAGCCGAGTCATGCGCGCGTTGCTGGCAATACCCGCCGCATTGTGGCTGTTTATCGAAGAGTGGTTGTGGGAGGCGATGCTTTCTTTGACCAGCGTGCTCGCGAAATTGCCACCCGTTCGCTGGGTGGAATCGCAGATAGGCAGGCTGCCTCCATATGCTGCACTGGTCGCATTTTTAATTCCAGTTGCCGTCTTGTTGCCCTTTAAATTAGTTGCGTTTTGGTTAATAGCGCATGGCAACAGCATGTTGGGTGCGATTGTTTTCGTGGTGGCTAAAATTATTGGCACTGCATTTTTAGCGCGTATTTTTGCATTGACCAAAGGCGCGTTGATGACGATTGCCTGGTTTGCACGCGCACATAACGCCCTTCAAGCGTGGAAACAACGCATTTACGCCTATGTGCGTGCGTTGCCGCTTTATCGGGTGATGCGGTCGCGGGTACGCGTGTTCAAACGTCAAATCAAGATTTGGTGGCAGCGCCTGAGGGCTCAATAGCAATCCATACCTGCTTCTTTGTATCGCGTCCCTCAAGCTATTTCTAGGCGCAATCTGAGCGCAAGACACCGTAATTGACAGCAGGCGCGCTCCATCGCGTCCTCCTTACTTAGTTTCGCCTCGTATAATTGACCAAGAATTAAGTGATGAAGTCTATTTAGGCTCGTCTGAGGTTGGTGTTTGGCAGGTGCGCAATCACAGCAGCGCGCTGAGACTCGACGCATGCGGAAGACTGCTTCGTTTACTACGGGCTGTAGAATCTAAAAGAACTTATTAAATCTGTAGCCATTTGATGGCGCGCAGGGAGACCAAGATGGAGAGCACGAAAAACCCCATACGCCGCCGCACAGGGCGATATCGCCGCATCCTCACTGCGATTGGGCTCTTTATTGTCTTAGATCTAATCGTGCTGGCCGCGACCCTCTTTCTGTCACATCAAATTGTGGAAGACGTCGCGACCTTGAATTTGGCCGGTCGCCAGCGCACCCTATCCCAGCGCATTGCGAAAACTATTTATGCTGCGGAAGCTGAGCAATCCACCGCGCAAACCGGCACCGGAACACTCGCCGAGCTAAAAGCGGCGACGGCGCTGTTTGATGCAACATTGCGCGGATTTACAGTCGGCGGCAGCACCGTGGGCGTCACTGGTCAGGAACTGAGAATCAAGGCGCTGGACGGTGAGGTGCCCCGAAATGTGCTCAGACAAGCCGCTGCATTATGGATACCCTTTGTGGCGCTCATTGATCCGTTGACGGGCGAAATTACCCCGGCGGCTGAAACAATTCGTAAAGCGACTGAATACAGCAAGATCAATAGCAACAAAGTGCTTGATCTGATGAACCAATTGACCTCTGCACTGGAGGAAAACGTTACCGAAAAAACAGCTGTTTTGCGGACAGTTCATATCGTGGGTGTTGTTCTTGCGCTCGCGAATTTTGCATTTATTGGCTTCAAGCTGATTGGGCGTTTGCGCGCTCAGGACGCCTTGGTTAAGCAGCAGCAGCGAGAAAATGCGCAAATTTTTGCCACCATTCGCGATGGATTGTTTTTGCTTCACCCTGATGGAACGATTGGTTCGCAGATGTCGGCATCGCTGCCAGCAGTTATTGGGAAACGAGTTGTACCGGGGGATGATTTTCTGAATGTTCTAGGAACGCTGGTACCCGAAAAAGAGGCCGAGGCAGCGAAAGAATACATCAGCCTTTTGTTTGGTGACCGGGTAAAAGAAAGTCTCGTGGCGAGCTTGAACCCGCTAAGCCAACTTGAGTTGCGTGCGAGCGATGGTGTAGACGAGGGCGGCACGCTCGATGCCATCAAGGCCGGCAACGATGCAGACAAAAGTAATTTACGCTTTGTCAGTTTGTTGTTCAGCCGCGTAAAAGGCGAAAAAAATGAAATGGGCGTCCGGCAGACCACCCATCTGCTGGTCACCGTTCACGACGTGTCAGAACGAGTGCACCTGATCCAGGCGGTGAAGGACGCGGAGATGCGCGCCCAGGAGGAAATCAAAGGCCTGCTTGATTTGCTGGAGCTGGAACCTGCGGTGTCAAGACGATTCCTGAACGACACCGAGCAATCGCTCGATGCAATCAACGATGCTTTGCGAGGTGCGGGTCAGACGCGCGATTATCCGTCCACGATCAGCGAAATTTTCCGCCTCGTACATCATCTGAAGGGCGAAGCCGCTGCGCACAGCTTGTCGCTGTTCGAAAGTTTGGCCCATCGGTTTGAAAACATTTTGAGTGAGTTACGTGACCGCCCGAACTTAAACGGCGAAGATTTGCTGGCGATTCCGCCTCACCTTGAAGATATTTACAGCCGCACCGCGAAACTTCGCGCACTTGCCGAACGGATGACCAGCAAAGATGCGCACCTTACCCAAAATGCCGCATCAGGCCATGAGTTTGGCTATATGCTGGAAGCACTCGCCGAAAAAGTTGCCGCCAACCAGAAGAAGAAAGTCCGCGTGACGGCGGATGTGCCGGACTTTGGGTCGCTTCCAGAGCGCAAGGCCGCCATGCTTCGCGATATCGCGATACAGTTGGTGAGGAACGCGGTGGTGCACGGCATCGAGGACGCCAACGAACGGGCGATCAATAGCAAAACTGAATCCGGCAATATTCACGTCTCCTTGAAACGGCTGGACGCCGATAAATTTGAATTTGCAGTCCGCGACGACGGGCGTGGCGTAATCCCTAACCACATTCGCGAATCGCTGCTAAAAAGTGGACGCTATTCACAGGCGGAAGCAGATGCGCTTGATGAGCGCACTTTGGTAATGAAACTTTTTGAGCCCGGTATCAGTACATCGCCGACCGTGGATCGTGACGCGGGGCGCGGCGTCGGGCTTGATGTGGTAGCAGAAAAAGTAAAAATTATGGGCGCGCAAATTCGTTTAGGCAGTCGCCCGAATATTTATACTCAGTTCAGCGTCACATTCTCGCTGGCGGCCTGACTTAAAGTGTTTGTAGTTAGTTCAGCTTTCGGTTTATTTAGAAGCAACACATGCCGCAAACCAACAATGCGAAAGTTGATGTAAATAAATGATGCGCCTGTTGATTGTGGATGATTCCAACATTATTCGATCACGAATAATGCGGATCGTGCTGGCGGGCACCTTGCCGGGCGCGCAGATCGTAGGGCTGGCGCGCGACGGCGCTCAAGCGGTGATGATGTTCAAGGCGCATCAGCCTGATGTGGTGACGATGGACTTGACGATGCCCAATATGGATGGCGTCAAATGCATTGAAGAAATCATTGCTATTAATCCTGATGTACCGATTTTGGTGATCTCTGCGTTGGCTGATAAAACGACCGCAATTTCTGCGCTACGCAAAGGTGCTCGCGGCTTCTTAAACAAGCCTTTTACGGAAAAGCAATTGATCGCCGCGCTTAAAGAAGTGATCAGTAATGACGAGTAGCAATCGAAGGAGCAGACGTTGAACAACAAAGATATCAACGAGGGTGAACTGCGCGTATTCATCACCGCCGTCACGGAATATTTTCAGGCTCTTGCAGGCGAGCCCGCGCAAGTGCGCTCGGCTTATCTCGGCACAGATTTAAGCGTGCCGCAGTCCTATGATTACACAGGGCTCATCACTATCAGCGGCAACTATCGTGGGTGCGTTTACTTCAGCTGCCGCCAGGTGCTGCTCAGAAGACTGCTGGTGTGCATGGGCGAGAACGACCACTCGGAATCGAATTTGTTAGACGCAGTAGGCGAAGTGGCAAACACAATTTCAGGGAATGCTCGCAAGCACTTTGGTGCGACGCTGGAAATTTCGGTTCCGGTAACCATACACGGGCCAACCGAGAGTATTCGTGCGGCAGTACGCGCCCGACCGTTCGTCATCACCATCGATTGGCTTGGTCAGGCGGCGATTGTGATGATCGATTTGGAGCGACTCGTTTAGCGTCTCAGATGGTGCTTGAATATAGGCCCGCGGCGATACGGCACTATTTTTAGTCTAAAGATTGTTCAAGATTGTGCGAATGACCGGGTTAAATCGAAGGTAAAATCGCGCACCATGCGTCTTTTCCGCCTCATAAAAATCCTCTCTGTTGTGACCCGTTTCGGCCTCGATGAATATTTGCCGAACGGACTCGCGCGCTCGATATTTGGCGGCATCTTCTTTTTTCGATCATTTTCAGAGTCGCGTGCCGTCAGGTTGCGCCTCGCACTCGAAAGTTTGGGGCCAACCTTCATCAAGTTCGGGCAGATACTTTCGACGCGGCCGGATTTGGTGCCCCCGGATATTTCACAGGAGCTTGCGCACCTGCAAGATAACGTTCCACCGTTCGCCTCAGATGCGGTAGTGGCAACGTTGAACCGGGTGTATGGGCGACCCTACACGGAGGTGTTCTCTTCATTCGACCTCAAGCCTATTGCCAGCGCGTCGATCGCGCAGGTGCACTTTGCTGTGATCGCGGAAGGCAAGTTGGCTGGCCGCGAGGTGGCCGTAAAAATCCTGCGACCCGATATCCTGGATGCCATCAATGGCGACGTTCAGCTGCTTTACGTGGTGGCTGATTTCGTCAAGGCTGTATTTAAAGATGGCGAGCGCCTGCGGCCAACCGAGGTGGTGAGCGAGTTCGACAAAACCATTCACGACGAGCTTGATCTGGTGCGAGAAGCATCGAATGCATCCACGTTGCGGCGCAATTTTGCCGACGGTACATTACTTTATGTGCCGGAAGTTTATTTTGACTACACGCATCGCGAAGTGTTGGTGTTGGAACGAATAGATGCAATTCCGGTTAACGATTTGGCGCAGATCAAGGCCTACAACATTGATGTGGCGAGATTGGCGGCAGATGGTGTCAAGATTTTCTTCACCCAAGTGTTTCGTGATGGTTTCTTCCACGCTGACATGCATCCCGGCAATATTTTTGTCGGCAAAAACGGCATTTATTCCGGTGTTGATTTTGGCATCATGGGAACGCTCTCGGACGAAGACAAAAATTATCTGGCGCGCAATTTCGCGGCCTTCTTTAACCGGGATTACAACGCCGTCGCCGTGGCGCATATCGAAGCAGGTTGGGTTCCCGCGAACACGCGAGTCGATGAGTTTGAGGGTGCCATTCGCAGCGTATGTGAACCGATTTTTGATAAGCCACTGAACGAAATTTCGTTTGGCAAAGTGTTGCTGCGGCTGTTTGAGGTTTCCAGGCGCTTTCAGATGGAAATTCAACCGCAACTGGTTTTACTGCAAAAAACACTACTGCAAGTCGAAGGATTAGGACGGCAGCTTTATCCGGAACTCGATCTTCGCCCCATTGCGCAACCGATTTTGAAGCGCTGGCTGTCTGAACAAATTGGACCGCGAGGCTTGCTCAAACAACTGCGCAAAGAAGGCCCGCTTTGGATCAGCAGTCTGCCACAGCTGCCGCGGCTGGTACACCGGGCGCTTGACGCAAACCCGAGCGAGAAGCTGGCTGCAATCGAGCGTGCAATTGTCCGCGTTGAGCAAACGCAGCGCTGGCAGACTTATGTGTTGATTTCGTTGGTGGCTGCACTGGTGGCGGTGATCGGCGGCTACCTTTATCTGGTACTGGTATTTTAGGGGCTTGTTGAAATTTTGCTGCGTTTGACGATGCGGCGCAGCAAACCGGCTCAAAATCCTCGTTTCTACCCCGCGGCCATCTTTCTATCGTTATTTGGGGCTGGTGTTTTGGGGATTGCTGGCCGCGCTGGCTGGCATATTTCAATATGTTTTTGGGTTTACTCATTTTCACGCAGGCCCCTGTTTTGCTACACTTTCGCAACATATGAATTTTCGCTGGCGTGCGTTTTCTCGCGTGGCGCGGCGGACCAATCTCTCTGGTAAAAGGACACACGGCAATGAATGCGCTCCTCGGTTTCGTGGTGGTCTATTTGTTAGGCACGCTGGCCATCGGCTTGTTCGCAGCAACTCGTGTAAAAACCTCGACTGACTTCGCTCTCGCCGGACGCAGCTTGCCGCTGGCAATGATTATTACCACTACCTTTGCGACATGGTTTGGTGCCGAAACAGTATTAGGTATCAGCGCCAAGTTTGTTCAGGGCGGGCTTAACAACGTCGTTGAAGATCCATTCGGCGCATCAATGTGCCTGGTCTTGGTAGGAGTATTTTTTGCCGCCAAGCTCTATCGCATGACGCTTTTGACCATTGGCGATTTTTATCGCAAACGCTACGGTAAAACCGTCGAAATATTTTGCTCGGTTGCCATCATTTTCTCGTACCTTGGTTGGGTTGCCGCCCAAGTAACGGCCTTAGGCCTGGTGTTTAATATTGTCAGCAATGGTGCCATCAGCGTGGACATGGGCATGCTGATTGGCACGCTGTCGGTGCTGGTTTATGTCATTTTTGGCGGCATGTTGGCGATTGCATGGACTGATTTTATTCAAGTAATCGTATTGGTGGTGGGGTTGTCCATCATCGCGGTGATGGCAGGCGATCTTGCTGGCGGTCCGAACAAAGTATTGGCCTTGGCTCAAACCAATGACTGGTTCAAGTTTTTCCCCGAGCCAAAATTTCATGACGTTATTTTTTTTATTGCAGCGGCCATCACGATGATGCTCGGCTCGATTCCGCAGCAAGATATTTTCCAGCGGGTGATGTCAGCTAAGAACTCTAAAACCGCCCAGCGGGGCGCGGTTATTGGCGGTTTGTGCTACTTGGCGTTTGCGTTTGTTCCCATGTTTATCGTGGCCTGCGCCGTGCTGATCATGCCCGCTGAGACTAAAGATTTGCTGGCCAATGATCCGCAGCGCGTATTGCCAACGCTGGTTCTGAAATTCATGCCGTTTGCGGCGCAGGTGTTATTTTTTGGCGCGCTTTTGTCGGCCATTAAGTCGACTGCATCGGCGACGCTGTTGGCACCATCCACCAGTTTTGTTGAAAATATCTACAAGAATCTCCGCCCTGGCCTGACCGACAAGCAAGAGCTTTTTGCGTTTCGGGTCACCCTGTTTATTTTCACGGCTTGCGTGCTGGCCTACGCCATGGTGATGAAAGGCACGCCCATTTATGAGATGGTATCTGGCGCGTATCAGGTCACGTTGGTTGGCGCGTTCGTACCGCTGGTATGCGGTCTGTACTGGAAGCGCGCAACCCGATACGGGGCGATTGCCTCGATCGTTTTCGGCATCCTCACCTGGATCATGTTTTTGGCGACGCCGCTGGGCGCATCATTTCCCGCCCAGCTCGCAGGCGTGTTGATGGCTGGGCTTGGAATGATCGGCGGCTCACTACTTTCCAAACCCCACGAGCACCATGCGCATGCCGTAGGCGGCCATTCCCAAGCTGCCCACTTGCACCCAACCCATGGCGCTACTCGCCCCGGAAAAAGCTCGGTGCATGCGGCCGAACAAGCCTGATGCGGGCTGGCTTGGGCCTCAACGCCGATCCGGACTAAGCATTTGCGTTGGGTATCCATCCCATCCGCAAACTAGCCCTCGAATTCTGTAATTCAACGGTTAGCCGTTGAGTGGTCAGTGCCAGAGCCCTAACCTGTCAATGTGCGCGGTGGGTTTGCTAGTTGCCCATGTCGCGTAATTTCAAAAAACGGGTTCGTTATGTTTAAAGCTTTTGGAAATTTCCTTCATCGCACGCCCTGGTGGGCGATGCTTCTTATAGGCTTGCTCACCCTGATTTTGCTCGGTATTTTTACCTTGCCTGCTCAGGTTATTCGCTTATCGAGCAGCGGTGAAACCCCCGAAATGAACCGCGCTATTAAACGTGAAATTGACTCCGCATTCGGCGATTCCGCTTTGGGCCTGGCTGAAGGCGTGGTGTCGGCGATGCGTGAGCGAACCAATGACCCTGCTCGCCGCCGCGAGCTTGATCTGGCGCAAGAAGGCATTGCCGAGGCACGCAAGGAAATTTTTAATGCCCAGGATGAAATCAAGAAAGCGGTCAGTGATGCCACCAAAGAGGCGAGTGCCGCCGCGAGGGAGGCGGCGAAGAATACTGCGGCGATGGCAATTGAGGCCGCGCAAACCGCTGCGGAAGCCATGCTCGAAAGTGCGAATGAGCGGCGCGAAGCGATTGAAGAGGCGCGCGCGGATGTAGAGAAATCACTAAAGTCAGCAGGCATCTCGGCGCCTGAAGCGTTGAAGTCACTTGATGAGCAATTGAATGCGGTCAAGCTACAGCAAGAAGCGGCGAAAAAATCGATAGAAGCGCTTAAGGAATCGCAGACCGCGCAGACAGAAGCGGCAAAACAAAATCTTCATTTGGACTTTGACATTAACGGTACAAAGTTCCAGATCAGCGGCGGCGAAGACGCCAAACAAAAACTAAAAGCGGCGATAAAAGCCGGCGTGAAGGAGGGACTGAAGAATGGTGCTACGGCGGGCGACTCGCCACCGCTGCCTCCCGCACCACCCGCTCCGGCAGCAGAACCCGCACAACCCGCCTCGCCCGCGCTACCTGCCCCACCCGTCCCACCCGCGTTCTCGCCTCTGCCAGTCGAGCTTCGGCAGGACATTCATGCGAAAGTTGCGCAAGATGTGAAGCGAATTGGTTTGGGCAGCGCATTGATTCTGGCGTTCATTCCCGTGTTTTTTATGACGCTGATTGCCAAGTTTTTGATCGACCGCTCACGCCGCGCCCTAGCGTTTGGCGAGCGCCAGAAAAAAGTAGCGGAGACCCAGTCAGCCAGCCGTCAATTGATGGAAGCCCGCCTGCAAGCGCTCCAAGCGCAGGTTGAGCCGCATTTCCTTTACAACACGCTTGCCAATGTTCAGGCTTTGACCGAAGTTGATCCTCCTGCCGCAAACAAAATGGTGGGGCATTTGATCGAGTATCTGCGCGCAGCGCTGCCTAAAATGCGCGAGACCTCTTCCACCGTGGGCCAGGAAGTCGAGCTGGCCAAGGCATATCTGAATATCCTCAAGATGCGCATGGGCGAACGGCTCGATTTTGCTATTCTTGTTCCCGATGAATTAAGCAATGTACCGTTCCCGCCATTGATGTTGCCTTCGTTGGTCGAAAACGCCGTCAAGCACGGTCTCGAACCTGTGCGGGAAGGCGGACGTATTGATGTCATCGCGGAAAAAGTCGGGGAACGGTTTCGCATAGTGGTTAAAGATACGGGGCGCGGCTTGTCGGCGAACGGCACCACCAGTGCCACCGTCGAAACCGGTGGCGGCGTCGGGCTGTCGAATATTCGCGAACGATTGTTGGCGCTTTACGGCGAAACGGCGAGGCTGTCGCTCGAATCAAATGAGCCCAGAGGCGTGATCGCCACGATCGAAATCCCGGCGGAGGCGATGATGCGCTTTTCCGCAACCGGAGCAATACCCTCGACCAAAGCGGGCGCTGACGCAGCGAACAATATGAACGCAAACGGCAAAGCTGCGAGCAAAGGCTGGGCCGGCCGTACCATGAGCGCCGTCGGCACCACCCATAGCGTATGGGCGCGAGCCATGTCGTTTACCTTCATCGGCATCATGGCTGCGCTGGCGATTATGTTTGGGCTCGCACTCGCGGCAATGGCGGCGGGCTGGATGCCGCTGTCAATTGGAGGTGGCACCTTGCCTTTAAGTGGTGTGGAAGGCATGGCGGTGGGCTCGGTGCTGCTTCTATTTGTGTTTGGGCTGCTGGCGCTGGTGGCCTTGTTGGTGGTGGCGATTATTTACGGGCTGGGCGTTTTGGCGGCGGGGCTGCTGGTTTTCATACCGCTGATGATCCTTATTTCAGTATTCCCAGCACTCTCGCCATTTGTACTGTTCGGTTTGATTATTTACTGGTGGTTTTGGCGGCGTAAACCCAAGACCTCACCCAAGACCTCACCCAAAACCACGCCCAAAAACTTGCCCAATGCCATAGCCAACGTCAGCCCAGCGGTAAAAGCCGACGAAGTTGGCAAAGACATCACGCCGCCAAATTAAGGGACAATCTAAGTTACTTCATCCATTGGTAAAAAAATGACAACACCGCAAACTGACACCCCCATTACCGCCATCATTGCCGAAGACGAGCCGATCCTGCGCGCGCAGCTCAAATTGAAGCTCGGCAAGCTATGGCCCGAGCTGCAAATTCTGGCGGATGTGGGCGATGGCGAAGCCGCACTGGAAGCTATTTTTGAGCATCAGCCGCGGCTCGCCTTTCTGGATATTCAGATGCCGGAGATGACCGGCGTTGAGGTGGCAAAAAATGTCGCGGCAAGCAAAGAAGTGAACTGCCATATCGTATTCGTCACCGCATTCGATCAATATGCGGTCGATGCGTTTAACACCGGTGCCATCGATTACGTGCTGAAACCCTACACTGATGACCGCCTGGCGGTGGCCGTGACGCGCCTCAAAAGTCGGCTGAACGCAGTTCCCGCGGCGCCGCCACAAGACCTGCAGGCGCTCATTTCTCATTTGTCGGCAAAGCTCAATCCGCAAGTGGAACGACTGAAATGGATCAAAGCCAATATCGGCTCAAATTTGCGTCTTATCCCGATTGATGATGTCTTGTTCTTTCAATCAGACGAAAAGTACACGCTAGTCGCCACCAAAGATTTTGATGCGCTGATTAAGACGCCGATCAAGGAACTGCTGGATGGTTTAGACCAAGAGCAATTTTGGCAAATCCATCGCTCCACGGTGGTGAATGCCACTGCGATCGATGGCGTGACGAGAGATTTTCGCGGCCAGGCCACGGTGAAAGTAAAGGGGCGCAAAGAGAATCTGACCGTTAGCCGACCGTTTTCTCATTTATTCAAACAGATGTAACGATGCATGAAAAAAGCGACGCTACTGCTGCCTTAGAAAATTCAAAAAGAATTTAACTGAAATTCAAACCCCAGCATATACGTGCTTTTCGAGCCATTTTTGCTCTGAAAAACGCGCAAATAAATGAGTTTTAATTTTTGATTTAAGGCATGAGGCTACAGCGTTATGCATTTGCGGCGCGGGTTCTGCGCCGCATATTTCCGCTTTCGTCACGCTTTCTTTTGTTTTGTCATTCGTCGCGGGCAGCAATCATCACAACGCGGCAAAATACGTATATGAACTATTCGAATAAACGCGCGTGAGATGAAATCCATACCGTGGCGTCTCTACTCAGGCTTTATCACGATGACTGGGATTGTGCCCGGATTTACGTTCGGGCTGGCCGTCTATACGGGCTACAAGCAATCGGCGTTGGCCATTGTAGCGGGCGGTATTGTGGGTGCCTCCCTCATGGTATTTACGGCGTTTTGGTATCGCAGTGCAATGCGTTTGCGCGACCCGACATTTACCTTTGCCGATGCCTCCACGCACCATGAGGCCACGTTCGAGTTGGGCATTCCCGCGGATGAGGCATTTGCCATTTGTGCGGCGGCCGTACAAGTCATGCCAGGCTTTTTCCCCACCCGCACTTCAACCGAAGCGCGCCGCATTGAAGGCACCACCGGCGGCGGCGGCGCGGGCTACTTTTCATTCGCATCAGGGGGCGAAAAAATTAAAATTGTGGTGGGCGCGCGCGGGCGGGCGGCGTCATATGTTCGCGTAGAAAGCCGTCCCGGTGATTTGTTTCTGGTGCTTGATTTTGGTAAAAACCGCCAGAATATCCGCGTGATCGTGAACCGCTTGAACGAACAAATCGCGCGACGTTTTGACGACCAGCGAATCGCCAAGGAACGTGCTGAGATGGATCGTGCATTGACCGATGCCAAGCTCGCAAAATTGCAGGCGCAGATCGAGCCGCATTTTTTATACAACACGTTGGCGAACGCACAATTGCTCACGCGCAGCGACCCGAAGCGCGCGGATGAAATGTTGGGAAATCTGATTGTCTACTTGCGAAATGCTTTGCCGCAATCGGCTGACCTGGGTGCGTCGCCGAATGTTAGTTTATTCTCGACGCTAGGCCGTGAAATTGAACGATCCCGCGCTTATCTTGAAATTTTAAAAATTCGCATGGGGGCTCGATTAAATGTCGAAATTGACGTGCCTGATGCGCTTGCCAACGTGTCATTTTTACCGATGATGGTCCAAACGCTTGTTGAAAATGCGATTAAGCACGGTTTGGAGCCCAAGCTCGGAGGCGGCACAATCCTAATATGTGCGGCTTCAACGAAGAATGCGCTCACCTTAAGCGTTGCCGACAATGGTGTAGGCCCAAAGGGTGGCACTTCCGGCACCGGTTTGGGGCTCAAGAATATGCGTGAACGGTTGAAGCTGACCTACGGCGAGGCCGCGTCGCTATCGCTATCGCTCAATGTGCCCAGCGGCATGGTGGCCGCGATTACAATTCCTCTGGCGACATAGAGCCTTTTCTAAACTAATCCAAGTCCGATCCATCAGCACTAAAAAACCTTAAGCGTGACAAACAATATGATAAAAATTAACCCGACGGCTGTTATTGCGGAGGATGAGGAGCTGCTTCGGATAGAGCTTGTCTCCCAGCTAAAGCGCGCCTGGCCTGAGCTGCAAATCATCGCCGAGGCTGAGGACGGCGCTGCTGCCCTCGAGGAAATCGCCGCACATAAACCCGATGTCGCCTTTCTAGATATTCGAATGCCGGGTCTGACCGGGCTGGATGTGGCTGCAGCGCTCAAAGATTGCTCGCCCCAGACCCGCATCGTTTTTGTTACGGCCTATGAGCAATACGCGATTGACGCATTTGAAAAAGGTGCCATTGATTATTTGCTAAAACCGATTTCGGCAGAACGACTAAGCGCCACCATCGCCAGGCTGAAAGCGCCAAAGCCTAGTGCTGGCGCGGCATTCGGTGAAGATGGTGGCGCGGTCGGCGCTTTGTTGGCGCAGCTCAAGGTAAGCATGCAGGCGGAGAAAAAACACGAGCCGCTGGCCTGGATTACTGCAGGCACCGGTAAAGATACCAAGCTCATCATGATTGATGAGGTGGCTTATTTTCAGGCCGACAGTAAATATACGGTAGTGATGACCGCCGAAGGCGAAGCGCTAATTCGCACGCCTATAAAAGAGTTGCTCGAGCAACTGGACGCAGCACATTTCAAACAAATTCATCGCGCCACGATCGTCAATTTGCGTGCCATTAAAGCGGTGTCGCGCGATGAAACCGGCAAGGGCATAATCAAGTTGAAAACGCGCTCCGAAACATTACAGGTGAGTCAGCCGTTTATGCATTTGTTCCGCAACATGTAAGGTTAATGAAATATGATTTATGCGCTCGGTGACAAAATCCCTCAACTCAAGGGCAACAATTACATTGCGCCCAACGCGACCGTCGTCGGTGATGTGGTGCTTGAAAAAAGCGCGAGTGTATGGTGGAACGTGACCATACGCGGTGATAACGATACGATTACCATTGGTGAAAACGTCAATATTCAGGATGGTGCGGTGTTGCATACCGATGAAGGCGTCCCGCTGACGTTGGAGCGCAACGTCAGCGTGGGCCATATGGCCATGCTGCACGGGTGTACAGTTCGCGAGGGCTCGCTGATTGGCATTAAAGCAGTGGTGCTCAATCACGCGGTGATTGGACGCGATTGTTTGATTGGTGCGAATTCGTTGATTCCTGAAGGCAAGGTGATCCCTGATCGCTCGCTGGTCGTCGGCTCCCCAGGCCGCGTCATCCGGCAGTTAACGGATACTGAGGTCGCGATGTTGCGAGGCATCGCGCAACACTATTTGGATAACGCTGCCCGTTATACATCGTCTCTTAAACCAGTGTAGCGGGCGGCCCGCCTTTTGCTAACCGACTTAAGGTTTGGAAAAAACTTGGTGCAGCGACCGCGATCGTCTTTTCAGCGACAATGCTTGTTAGTGAACGGCATCCTGCAGATCATCGCCTTACGCCGTTCGAGCAGTTACAAGCCGCGGCAATTTGCTACCTGCCGCGGCGGTTAGCTGCTCTGGCACGACATTTTTGCCTATGCGCAACCTATCCACAGCCTCACAAAAGCGCGCCTCGTTGTCCGATACCCGCATCGGCGCGGGGCCGCGTATGCGCGCGGGTCCGGGTGCGCTCGTGGTATATACGCTGACCATCATTTATGCGAGTCTGAATCCCTTTTTTGGGTGGCGCGCAGCGGAATCATTTGTACTGTTCGCATGGCCCAAGTATTGGTCGATATTTGATATCGCGATCAATCTTGTTGCCTATGTGCCGCTGGGTGCGCTGGTGGCGGCCATCTGGCGATTTCGTGCACGCCGTCGCTTGGGACCGGTTGCTGTTCCGGCATCAGTTGATGTTCACGCTTGGCTGATCAGCGTGGCGGCGGCGATCACGCTTTCGTTCATGTTGGAATACGCCCAATCTTTCCTGCCGGGTAGAGTGTCGTCAATGTTTGATTGGGCGGCAAATTCACTCGGCGCAATGGTGGGCGCAACGGTGGTGCTGGTGCCGCCCGGTCGTCGGGTGCTTGCGCAAATTGAGCAATGGCGCCATCGGCATTTCTCCTATGGCGTAGAAACCGAATGGGGTCTTTTGCTACTAGCGATTTGGTTTTTTTCTCAGCTTAATCCTGCCATCCCTTTTTTTGAAGCGGGTAATGTGATTAACAGTTCTGCCGGCCCCATTGGCGCAGGTCTGGTGCCTGCTTTTAGCCCCGATGCGCAGTCACATGCATACGATCCTCTATTCTTATTGCCGCAGGCGATTGCCATTACATTTAATGTGGGTGGATTTGCGCTGTTTTTGTCGCTTCTGTTGCATCCCGCCAACCGTGCCTGGGTAAGTGTCTTGGTGATTATCGTGTTGGGATTTGTGGCGAAATTTTCGATGGCGGCGATGTTGTTAAAAGCGCCGCTGCTAATCGCATGGATGGGGCCGGGCACTGTTATTGGTTTAAGTTTAGGTTTTCTCTTGTTTACTTTTTTTTCGCAACGCTCGTTCCGTTGGCGCGCATTTTCTGCCACTCTGTTTGTATTTGCGGGTGCGCTGTTGGCAAAGGTTACCGGGGTGTACGGCACTTGGAGCGACATCCTGCGCCTATTTGATTGGCCGTATGGACAGTTGCTAAATTTCGCCAGCCTCACGCGCTGGGTGCACGAGGTTTGGCCGCTGCTGGCGCTGATATTTTTAGCGTCGTTGTTTGTGAAACATCGTTTTGAAAATTAGTGGCCTCGGCACGATTAAATCTTAAGGAAATACCAATGAGCAATGAAGCGAACGATACGGATCAAAGCTATTACGAGCACCACGTTTTTTTCTGTGTAAATCAACGCGATGGTGGACGAGAATGTTGTAACCAGCACGATGCCGAAGGCGTCCGTGCCTATGCCAAAGACCAGATCAAGAAATTGGGTTTGTCAGGCGAGGGTAAGGTTCGCATCAATTCTGCGGGCTGCTTGGATCGGTGCGAGGAAGGGCCGGTTCTGGTCATTTACCCCGACAATGTTTGGTATCACTACATCGATAAAGATGATGTTGACGAAATTATCAGTGAACACATTCAACACGGTCGGGTCGTTGAGCGGCTCAAAATCTAGCAATTTGATAGCGCAATATTATGGCCGCACCATTTCCTAATTTTCGTGAATTGATTGCCGGCGCGGCCGGCGCGATTGAGGTCGCATCTCATGTTCGATCCGACCATCAATCGAGCGCGATCGCCGTCGTGGCGCATCCCCATCCATTATTTGGCGGCTCAATGGATAACAAAGTGGTGACCACCTTGGCGCGGACATTTTTTGACGCCGGTGCGGATGTCTATCGGTTCAATTTCCGCGGTGTAGGGGCCAGCGAAGGCGTGCATGACGAAGCGCGTGGCGAGACGGATGACATGCTTCGTGTTGTCTCGCTTGCCATCGAAAAACATTCGGACGCCTCAACCAAGCTGCCGCTATGGCTGGCCGGGTTTTCATTCGGTGGTGCGGTAACACTTGCCGCCAGCACACGATTGAACGAGTTGGAGCCAGGTCTAAACGCGACTGAAATGGTGCTGATTGCGCCATCGTTGAGCAGGTTGCAGGATAAATCCATTCTCCGGATGAAGCCGCGTGATTCGACGCTTGTCGTGCATGGCGAGATGGACGAAACCGTGCCGCTTGGGGACTCCCTAGATTGGGCGCGGGGTCACAATTTGCCGGTCACAGTGATACCTGGTGCCGAGCATTTCTTTCATCAGCGCCTTCATATTCTGAAAGGCGTCGTGTCCCGACATATTTTGGGCGGCGGTCGAGCCGATCAGTCGTAATTTAGCCGGACCCAAAGCAGGATTGCCGACGCATTTGAAAAATGTGAACTACTTCATTTTTTTGAAGCGACGCCGCACGCATACTAAAGCTTGACAATTTAACCGCTCAGGCAGGACAAGTGCTTAATATCATTCCATTATTTCGGAACCTTTCTGCGAAGCAGTTGGAGAGCTTGGTCGCGCATACCGCAAGGGTTGCTTTTGACAAAGGCAGCGTGATCCTGAAAGAAGGCGACGTTGCCACGTCGTTCTACGTGATTAATGCGGGTCAGGTGAAGGTTTACATGACCGACGAAACTGATCCAAGCCGCGAAGTCATTCTCAAAACACTGGGCCCTGGTGATTTTTTTGGTGAGCTGCCTTTGTTGGATCAAGAGCCGCGTTGCGCCAATGTCGCGGCGCTTGATCGCTGCCACTTCACCGTTTTATCGTACGCCGGATTTCAACGCGTTGTAGAGGAGTCGCCCGACATTGCCGTGCGGGTCATGGAAACGCTTGCCACGCGAATCCGTCACGCTGACCGTAAAATAAATTCGCTCGCTTTGACGGATATTTCGACGCGAATTTCGCAAACCTTACTTGAGCTCGCCATTGTGTCCAATGGCAAACGCGTGGTTGGCGAACCGTTTACGCAAAAAGATCTCGCCAGCATGGTGGGCGCATCGCGCGAGATGGTGAACCGTACCTTGCAGGATTTGCAAGACGGTGGCTATATTAACGTGCAACGCAAATCGATTACGATTCTGGACGATCGGTTGGCGACGCAGTAAAAATTGGTAACTGCAGTCTGACAAACTCGTAAGCGAATTTGCATTGGATTGTGCGATTTGTGCAGCGCTGGCTTCAGATGGCCTTGGAAACACAAAAAAAACACAAAAAGCCCGCGTCGACGCGGGCTTTTTTATCTGCGGCAAAACTCAATACTAGCTTTTATATTTGACGCTGCATCCGTAAGGTTGCGTGGTAGCGGTAGAAACCGGCTTGCCCGCCTTTAAATCATCTAACGCGCCGACCACAAAGTTCTTTGCAGCCTTAATTTCCTCGACCTTAGTGCCAGGCTTATCGTCAATCGCGCCTGCATACACCACCATTCCTGCGGGATTGATGATGAACATATGCGGCGTTGTTTTGGCGCCATAGCTTCTACCGACCTTGCCATCAACATCGGTCATGTAGGCGTCTGGCGTGGCGTTCTTGTCCGCGATATATCCACGAAGTTTGTCGTTGCTCAGGTAATCCTGATGGTTGGTCTCGGTCGAATTAACCGTGAGCCACACCGTATCTTTCGCATCGTATTTTTTTTGGAGCGTTTGCATGTTGTTGCTGTTGTAGTGCTTTTGAACGAATGGACATCCCGGGTTATGCCATTCCATCACCACGTTTTTGCCTTTGAAGTCCGCGAGTTTGACGGTTTTGCCATTTACGTCGGTAAGCGCGAAATCAGGCGCAGCCTGTCCAACCGTGGCGGCAGCGATTGCGCCAGTTGAAAATGATGCCGCCAGCACGACAGCGGCAATGAGCGTTTTTAGCATGGGAACACCTTTCATAGATTAACCAACAAAATGGATAAATTAATTTACCAAAACAGCCTGCCTCCGGTCCTGCTTAAACATGTTGAACATGGAACGTACGGCATCAAAATAGTTTCGCTTGCCTGAACGCGCCATGAACGTGAAAAAAGCTTTCTCTCAAAAGCTTTTTTTCACTATTCTTTTCTAACTTGATCTGAATCCAATGAGATCGCTAGGCGGCGCTACGCCATCTGCTTCTTCAGTTCTGCATCAACCGCGTGCATATACTCCTCGGTCGTAAGGTACGGATGATCCGCGCTAATCAAAGTCGCCAGATCTTTGGTCATTTTGCCCGCCTCGACCACATCCACGCAGGCCTTTTCGAGCTTCAGCGCAAAGTCCACCACATCTTGCGTGCCGTCCATACGGCCACGCGCTTGCAAGCCGCGCGTCCAAGCGTAGATTGACGCAATCGGGTTGGTTGACGTGGGTTTGCCTTGCTGATGCATGCGGTAATGGCGGGTCACCGTGCCGTGCGCGGCTTCGGATTCGACGGTTTTGCCGTCCGGCGACATCAGCACGGAGGTCATCAAACCGAGTGAGCCATAACCCTGCGCCACGGTGTCAGATTGCACGTCGCCGTCATAGTTTTTACAGGCCCACAAATAACCGCCACTCCATTTCAAATTCGAAGCCACCATGTCATCAATGAGACGGTGTTCATAGGTGATGCCTTCGGCGTCAAATTTCGCCTTGAATTCCGCATCAAAAATTTCTTGGAACAGGTTTTTGAAACGACCATCATAGACTTTCAAAATGGTATTTTTGGTAGACAAATACATCGGGTATTTGCGTTGTAAGCTGTAGTTAAAACAGGCGCGCGCAAAACCGGCGATGGATTCATCGAGGTTATACATCGACAATGAAATACCCGCTCCCGGCGCTTTGAATACTTCACGCTCAATGGGTGCCGAACCATCTGTTGGCGTGAACTTAACAATGAGCGTACCCGCGCTCGGAAACTGAAAATCGGTGGCGCGATACTGGTCGCCAAAACCATGGCGTGCGACCACCACCGGCTTATCCCAATGCGCCACTAGGCGCGGCACATTCTTACAAATAATCGGCTCACGGAAAATGGTGCCGTCCAGGATATTGCGGATGGTGCCATTTGGCGATTTCCACATCTGCTTAAGGCCAAACTCCTTCACGCGTGCCTCATCCGGCGTGATTGTCGCGCACTTTACGGCAACCCCATATTGCTTGGTTGCCATCGCGGAATCGACGGTGACTTTGTCGTCAGTTGCATCGCGATGCTCCATCCCCAAATCGTAGTATTTCAAATCGATATCTAGATACGGCAGGATTAATTTTTCACGAATCATTTGCCAGATGATGCGCGTCATCTCATCGCCATCCATTTCAACGACGGGGTTTTTAACTTCGATTTTAGCCATGGGGATTCCTGCGGAAAGAAGGTGGGCGGATGAGCGTATTTGCAGCGCGGAGGGAATTTACGAATAAGGATTGCTTGCAGAATTATAGCAAATCCTGCCAGCCAGCCGCTGGAAATCTCGCGCAATGTAAAGTAAAGCCCTAGGCTAGACGTGGTTTTTGAGGCATTTAATTGTTTAGAGCCGCGCGGGTGTTAGTGTTTCAGCCAAAGACTAAATAATCAGCTTCGCCAACCACGGCAACGCAATCGCCCCGAGCAGCGCGTGAAGGCCCATGCCCAAACTCGCGTACGCGCCCGCGCGCGGATGAACCGAATAGGCGCGAGCGGTGCCGATGCCATGTGCGGCGACGCCGACGGCAAAGCCGCGGGCCGCCCAATCGCGAACGCCCAATAAATTAAGCAGCGGTGTTGCAATCAATGCACCGACAATGCCGGTGCTGATGGCGAATACTGCCGCCAATGTAGGCGAGCCGCCGATTTGTTCTGCGATACCCATCGCGATCGGTGCGGTGACCGATTTGGGTAATAGTGACATGACGATAGTCGGCGGGGCCGCCAGCAATTTGGCCACGCCCACTGCCACCAGCACCGAACTCGCGCCACCGGCCACGACGGCCACCAGTAAAGGGATCGCGCGCGCGCGGAGCTCGTTCCATAACCGGGCGAGCGGAATGGCGAGGGAGACGGTCGCCGTGCCCAGCAAAAAGTGAACAAATTGCGCGCCTTGAAAATAGGTTTTGTAGTCGGTATGTGTCAAGGTCAACACGGCAATAATCGTTGCCACAGCGATCAATACCGGATTGGCAAGAGGATGGCGATTCGTCCGCTGATAGGCCATGTCCGCGAGCACATAAGCAAGCAAGGTTAGCGTGAGGCCGAATAACGGTGTGGCCGAAAGATAAACCCATATTTCGGCGAGGTTGTTAATGCCTGCCGTGTTTATGCCAGATGGAAGCAGCGCGGACGGATTCATGGCGAAAAATCTGGTTTTTTTGCGCCGCTATCATCATCCCGAAAAAACCATTTCAACAGCAGCGCCGTAATCGCCATGGAAGCGGCGGTGCTCAAGAGAATAGCCAGCAGCCACGCCGCTCCCGCACTCATCAGTTCGGTGACATAAAGCATCACCCCTACGGCCGCGGGAATAAAAAAAATCGCCAGATGGGCGAGCAGCCCATCGGCCGCGATAGCGATAGACGGCGCGATTTTTTTCTTGATCACCAAGAACACCAACAACAAGATCATGCCGATGACCGGCCCTGGAATCACGCCGTGGATAAATCGGGTCGCTACTTCGCCGATGGATTGAAATATGAGCAAAATAGCGAGTCCGCGAATCATGGTTGTGAGCATGCATGGGCAGCGCGTAAAACGCAAGATAGCGGCGCGTGACATTGCGCTCGCGAAATCTGCGATGAAATTGGATCGCATTGCTGCTTGCGCATAAAATCAAGGTGAAGCACCCGCTTTTAAATTTCGGAGGCCGCATGGCTCAACAGCCCACGATCCGCGCGTTAGTATTTGATGCTTATGGCACCTTGTTTGACGTACATTCGGTTGTCACGACCTGCGAACGACTTTTCCCCGGCAAGGGTACTGCCCTTTCGCAAGCGTGGCGGGTAAAGCAGCTCGAATACACATGGCTTCGCAACAGCATGCAGCGCCATGTCGATTTCAATACAGTCACGCAAGATGCGTTGCGGGTGGTATGTGAAACGCTGGCGCTCAGGTATACGGACGCGGCGCTTGATGAATTGAATCACGCTTACCGAACGCTGCAACCATTCGCTGATGCAAAGAGCGCACTTGCTACATTAAGCGCGGCGAGCGGAAAATCTAGCCCCGGACCCAAACTCGCTGTCCTCTCAAATGGCGCGCCCGATATGTTGAGCGCGGTGGTCAAGCATAGTGGTTTTGATAAGTTGCTTGATGAGGTATTGAGCGTGGAAGAAGTCGGCGTCTTCAAGCCCGATCCGCGCGTGTATCAGTTCGCCGTTGATCGCTTGCGCATCTCGAAAAATCAAATTGGTTTTGTGTCCTCAAACGGCTGGGATGCAGCTGGAGCCAAAGCCTATGGCTTTAATGTCTTTTGGATTAATCGCAGCAGCGCGCCGGTCGAGCGGCTCGGTTTTATGCCGGATTATGTGGTGAAGAGTTTGGATGAAGTAGCGGGGATATTGGCGTAAGCGCGTACAGCTTGCATGATCAGTAATTTTCAAACAGTTCAAATCGATTAAAAATGTCCCAGCGTCTTCGCACTCTAATTGATCCTCATTCCTTACCCGCCCTCAACCAGCAGTGCGTCATTCAGCGCCCCGCTGAAACGCTGTTGCTTTCTGCGTCGCAAACCTATGCGCATCCGCCAAGAATCTTGCTGCTCTATGGATCCCTTCGCGCCCGCTCATTCTCGCGCTTGCAGGCAGAAGAGGCCGCGCGCCTGCTGATTTATTTTGGTGCCGAGGTGCGCATTTTTGATCCATCCGATTTGCCGCTGCCCGACCAGATTCCGTTTGATGATCACCCCGCTGTGCATGAGCTGCGCGAACACTCTATGTGGTCAGAGGGCCAGGTCTGGTGCTCGCCTGAGCGGCACGGTCAAATCACCGGCGTCATGAAAACCCAGATCGATCATTTGCCTTTGGAAAGCAAAGGCATGCGTCCCACACAAGGCCGCGCTCTCGCGGTGACGCAAGTCTGTGGCGGCTCGCAGTCTTTCAACGCCGTGAACACACTTCGTTTGCTTGGCCGCTGGATGCGCATGTTTACGATTCCCAATCAATCCAGTATCGCCAAAGCATTTGAGGAGTTCGACGAAAACGGTCGTATGAAAGCTTCCAGCTATTACGAACGGCTGGTCGACGTATGCGAGGAGCTGATACGTTTTACCGTGCTGCTTAGACCGCACGTCGCAACGCTGACAGGCCGGTATTCAGAGCGGGTTGCGGTTGGCGCGACAGCGGCAAACGATGCAGCGCCACGATTGGATTTGGTGACCGCGGCAACAAAGAACTTGGGCAATTGAATCGATCCAGTGAATTACAAACAAAAGCCCAACCTATTTTCAATAGAGACCGCGGTTTCAAGCCATTTTTGCTTTGAAACGCGCTCCTGTGTTCGGGTTCAATGCCAACGCTAGGCAAACCCCGCTTCATGCGCCATCTGATCGGCGTGGTAAGAACTGCGGACCATTGGCCCGCTGGCGGCATGAATGAAGCCCATTTTGTAAGCTTCGGTTTCAAACATTTTGAATTCGTCGGGTGTCGCGTAACGCAGCACCGGCAGGTGATGGCCGGATGGTTGCAGGTACTGGCCAATCGTAAGCATGTCGACATCGTGAGCACGCAGATCGCGCATGACCTCCAGAATTTCTTCGTTGGTTTCACCCAAGCCGACCATTAGGCCGCTCTTGGTCGGCACCCCCTTGTGTTCGGCTTTGAAATCTTTCAACAGTTTGAGTGAGTGTGCGTAGTCAGAGCCGGGGCGCGCCTGTTTGTAAAGACGTGGAACGGTTTCAAGATTGTGGTTCATCACATCGGGCGGTGCCTCGCGCAAAATATTCAACGCGCGATCCAGTCGGGCGCGGAAATCAGGGGTGAGAATTTCGATCCGCGTGAACGGCGAAAGTTTGCGGGTTTCGCGAATGCAATTTACAAAATGTTCCGCGCCGCCATCACGCAAATCGTCGCGATCCACGCTGGTGATGACCACATATTTCAACTTCAATTTTGCGATCGTTTCCGCCAGATGACGTGGCTCGTCAAGATCGAGCGGTAAGGGACGGCCGTGACCGACATCGCAAAACGGGCAGCGTCGCGTACATAAATCGCCCATGATCATAAAGGTGGCCGTGCCTTTGCCGAAACACTCGCCGATATTCGGGCAGGAAGCTTCTTCGCAGACGGTGTGCAAATTTGCATCGCGCAAAATTTGTTTAATTTCGTAAAAGCGCGTGGAAGGTGAGCCCGCTTTCACGCGAATCCACTCCGGTTTTTTTAGTCGCTCGGCGGGAATGATTTTTATCGGGATACGCGCGGTTTTTAGCTCGCTTTTTTCCTTCACGCCAGCGATCACGCCAGTTTTTAAGTCTGCTTTTAGATCAACTGCTTCCATGATTCTTCCCGTTTGTTGACGTCTCAAAAAAATGACTAAGACGAAATCACATTCAAATTGCGCTTTAACTGCGCGACCAAATTATTGACAATAGTTTCTATTTTATCGGTGACGCCTAGATCGTACATTTGGGTGACCGCGAGCCCTTCATAACCGCAGGGATTGATGCGTGAAAACGGCCCCAGATCCATATTCACATTAAGCGAAAGGCCGTGATAAGTGGCGTGGTTGGCAACACGCAAACCAATCGCGGCGATTTTTGCGTCAACGCCACCAAGGTTCACATACACGCCGGGCATTCCTGCCCTCCGATAACTGTTGATTTCGTATTGTGCAAGCAAATCGATCAGTGATTGCTCCATTCTTCGCACAAGTTCTTTGACGCCCATCCCTAAACGCTTCACGTCCAGCAGTAAATAAGCGACAAGTTGACCCGGCCCATGATAGGTCACCTGTCCGCCGCGCTCGACTTTAATCACCGGAATGTCACCTGCTTCGAGCACATGCTCTGGCTTCCCTGCCAGACCCAGAGTGAAGACTGGCGGGTGCTCGAGAAGCCAGATTTCGTCGGGGCTAGCCGGTGTACGCTCGCGATTTTGCGTTTGCATCGCAAGTAGCGTATCAGCATAGTTGGCGAGCCCCAGATTTTTTAAAATGAGTTCCATGGTTTTCAATTACCACGCACTAAATCGAATAGCTTTGGCTTTACTGTCAGCATTGGCATCAATTCAACGCTAACCGATCTCGACAAAAGTAGGATTTTACTTTTGTCGATTTTTTAAAGCGCCATCAACACCAGCGGATGCGCCGAAAGCTCGCGGTAAATGTCGTCAATTTGCAATTTGGAAGTGGCGTTGATGGTTGCTGTCACCGATAAAAAATTACCATTTTTTGACGGGCGCATTTCAATCAAGCTGGTGTCCAGATCGGGCGCATGCTTCAACACGATGTCGATCACCAGCTGTGCAAAATTACTTTGACCACCCTCCGTGGCCATCTTCCCCATGGCCTTGATGGGAAACAGGGTCGGGAATTTGAGTAACGTTTCTTCGCCTTCGCCGATAAGTTTGGGATGCTCGTTTGCCATGATGTGCACCTATATGAATATTATGTTTACAGGCCGCGTTTGTAGATTTGAAACAAGTCATACATCTTCCGAAACAGCGGTCCGGGTTTCCCCGCCAGCGCGCCGTGCCCGACCGGCTTTTCATCCAGCGTCGTGATCGGCACCACTTCTTTGGTGGACGATAAAATCCACAACTCATCAGCCGTGTTCACTTCGTGGCGTGAAACACGACGAATTTCCAACGGCATGCCCGCGTTGTGGGCCAGTTCAATCATTAATTCATAGGTGATGCCGGGCAGAATCAGGTTGTCCATTGGTGGGCATAGAATCACGCCATTTTTTACCGCTGCAATATTGCTGGCGGATGACTCCGTCAGGTATCCATCGCGAAACAGCATCGCTTCATCAGCACCTTCGTTATTCGATGCATGTTTCAACATCACCGCGCCGAGCAATGCGGTCGATTTTATGTGGCAACGCAGCCAGCGACTATCGTCCAATGAAACGCAAGAAATACCGCGTTAATAAACTTCGCGTTTGGGTGTCGGCAAGGGATTTGCCATCATGAAAACGGTCTGCGTTAGCCCCTTAATGGGGGCGAAATCGCGCTTCGCCACGCCGCGTGTAATCTGAATATAGATCGCCATATTGCCGCCAACGCTGCTGCCGCGGTTATGTTCAACAAGCCCGCCGATACTGGTTTCCCACTGATTTTTGGGATATGGATTATCGATTTCCAATTCATCCAGACTGCGCTGCAAGCGTTCCAAATGTTCATTTAGGCGCAGCGCCTTGCCGTCATAAAAAGGAATTACTTCGTAGACGCCGTCGCCGAAAATGAAGCCACGATCCAGCGGCGAAATATGCGCGTCTGCCAACGGCATAAAATTGCCATTCAAAAATACCGTCGGCAGGCACATGGCTTGATTGGTCGCGCTCATTTTGTATTGGCTCCTACTTTTTAAAACATCAGCCGGATAGCATCCCAGCCGCGCCCTAAGAATCCAGCAACGGGCACATCCTCAAGTGCGACTACCGGGATTTCGGCGACTAATTTATCGTTTTTAGTTAATTTCATTATCCCCGCTTTCTGACCGATGCTCAGTGGCGCAATCAGCGGCTGGGTGGTGGTCAAGGTGGCAGCCAAGCCTTGGAACTTGTCCTTCGGTAGAGTGAGCCAAATGTCGCGATCAAAACCAAGCTTGACCGTGTTTTGGGTGCCTTTGTAAATTTCAGGAGTGGCAATCGGTTGGTCCTTTTTGTACAGGCGCTGAGAATCAAAAAACTGGTAACCGAAATTCAACAACTTCTGGCTCTCCTGGGTGCGAGCTGCGTCGGATGTGGTGCCAAGCACAACGGAAATCAGCCGCCGCTCGCCGCGCTTGGCGGTCGCAATTAAACAATATCCGGCTGCATCGGTATGGCCGGTTTTCAATCCATCCACCGTCGGATCAATAAACAGCAGCCGATTACGATTCGGTTGGGTGATTTTGTTATAGGTGAACTCGCGCTCTTTGTAATAAGCAAACTCCTGCGGGAAATCGCGGATAAGAGCGCTCGCGAGCAGCGTCAAATCCTCGGCGGTCGAGTAGTGCTGGGCGTTGGGCAAACCCGTCGCGTTCACGAAATTGGTATTTTTCATACCAAGGCGTTGCGCCTGTTTATTCATCAGCTGCGCGAACAAATCCTCGGAGCCCGCGATCCCTTCCGCAAGTGCAATGGATGCATCGTTGCCGCTCTGAATAATCATGCCTCGAATCAGCGATTCGACCTGTGGTGTTTGTTTCGGATCGATAAACATCCGCGAGCCTTCCGCTTTCCACGCGCGCTCTGATACGGGCAGCGTTTGCGTGAGGGTGAGTTTTTTATTTTTTAGCGCGTCAAATACCAAATAGGCGGTCATGAGCTTGGTCAGCGACGCGGGCTCGAAGCGATCACTTGACGCCAGGCCAGCGAGAATCTGATTGCTACCCACATCAAACAATACATACGAGCGCGCAGCAATCGGCGGTGCGGGAATGTCAGAAACGATGCCCGGTGCGGCAATGGAAGTCTGGGCACTCGCGACGGCTGATAGAGTGGCAAACGCGACGGCGGCGCAAGATTTTAACAATTGATTTCGGGGTACGGAAAAAAGAGAAGCGATCATGAATAGTCAGACTTTATGGTTTGGTAATAACAGGTGAAAAATCGTGGGATTGTTTAATTTGCGCGACGATTGCCGCGGCTTCATCGCGGGTTTTATAGGGGCCTAATCGAACCCGGAACAAACCGTCTTTATTCAGGACTGTCATCGGTTCGCGATTCCAGTCGAGCTCGCGCACCATTCGCGCGCGGAAAATATCTGCGTTTTCGACTGAAGAAAATGCGCCCAACTGGAGGTAAATAAAATCGGCATCCTCGGTGATCGGCGAGGTGCTGATGTTGTTGATGACAACAGGCGTGTTTACGACGGGAGCTGCTGCAATCGACATCGGCGAAGGAGCGGTTTTATCGCCTTCAAACACGCGTTCGATCATGACCATACCGCTACCGCGCCGCGCAATATCGAGCTTGGCCGCGGCGGCGTAGGAGAGGTCAATGACACGGTCCGAATGAAATGGGCCGCGATCATTAACGCGCACCACCACCGATTTCGCGTTGGCAGGATTCGTCACCCGCACGTACGAGGGCACCGGCAGGGTCGGGTGCGCCGCGGTCATCGCATACATATCGTAGATTTCACCGATGGATGTTTTCTGTCCATGAAATTTGCGGCCATACCAAGAGGCGATCCCAGATTGCCTGAATGAATTGTTTGACACGTTCGGCACGTAGGTTTTGCCGAAAATTGTGTAAGGTCGATTGGCGCCCCGATGCAGCGTTTCTGTGCGCGGGACCGCGTCAGGAATCTGCTCAAGATTAAGCGGTGGATTGTCACCGGGCCCATCGTCGAGATAATAGCCGTTGGGTTTGGCGCTCGTTGTCGCCGGCTTTGACGGCATTTCGCTTCGTTTGGGTGAGGAGCCGCAGCCGGCTAAAAACGCGAATAATAAAAATATGAAAACATAAACACTAGGATCGGCGGGCGCTCTAAGCCATTGTTGTCTGCTGATGCCCGCCGAATGGCGCTCTACAATACTTGATATCGACTCGGTTGTTTCCGAAATAACACTGACCGCGTTCACGTCGCCACCAGTTGCTTATGCGTGGATACGCTCATCAAAATACCGATGCCGATGAACAACGACAAAATCGCCGTACCGCCATAGCTCATCAGCGGCAGCGGCACGCCAACCACCGGCAAAATGCCAGTCACCATGCCCATATTGACAAACGCATAAGTGAAAAACGAAAGCGTGATCGCGCCGGCCAGAAGCCGCGAAAAAGTGGTTGAGGCATTCATAGCGATCATCAGGCCTCGGCCAATAATGACCAGATACAGCGCAAGTAATAACAGCCCGCCGACCAGCCCAAACTCCTCGCCATATACCGCGAAAATAAAATCGGTCGAGCGTTCAGGGATGAAATCTAATTGCGCCTGGCTGCCTGTGAGCCAGCCTTTGCCAAGTAGGCCGCCGGAGCCAATGGCAATCGTGGATTGGATAATGTGATAGCCCGCGCCCAATGGGTCAGTGGTGGGGTCAAGCAAGGTGTATACGCGTTGCTTTTGGTAATCGTGCAAAAACGGCCAGGCAAATGGAATCGCCACGGCCACCGAAACCGCGGCGGCAATCAATAGTTTCCAAGACAACCCGGCTAAAAAAATGACGAAAAAACCAGCCGAAAAAATCAGGATTGCAGTGCCCAAATCTGGCTGACGGATCACCAACGCAGTCGGCACAATCAACAGTAAACAGGCAATCGCGTAGTCGGCCAACCGCAGGTCTTCTTCACGCTTATGGAAATACCATGCCAGCAGCAGCGGCATCGCGATTTTCATAATTTCAGAGGGCTGAATAATCACAAAACCGACGTGCAGCCAACGCCGCGCGTTATTACGGGTTTCACCAAACAACGCCACCCCGATGAGAAGCATCAGGCCCGCCAAAAATATCGGAATCGCCAGACGCATCAACAACAGCGGCGACATATTGGCGACAATCCACATGACCACCAGTGCTACGCAAAAATTACGGATTTGTCCCAGCGCGCGATCAAACGTATCGCCGCCGGAGGCGGAAAAAACGACCGTCACCGAGATCGCCGCAAGCACCATGAGCGTCACCATCAACGGGCCGTCGAGGCGGCGCGTGAGGATGTCAAAAATGCGATTAGTCGTTGCTCTGAGGTTCATTATCCGGCGTCTTGAGTTTGGCGATATCAGGCCTTTTGCCGAGCAGGTAATAGTCCATGACCGCTTTTGCGATTGGTGCGGCCGCCGCGGCACCTTTACCACCGTTCTCCACCATGACCGCCAATGCAATAGTGGGCTTGTCGGCGGGTGCATAAGCGATATACCAAGCGTGGTCGCGAAGCCGTTCGGCCACACGTCCCTCGACATATTTCTCACCGCGCTTGATGCCAAAGACCTGAGCCGTCCCCGTTTTTCCTGCACTCACATAACCTGAATTGGCAAATATGCGTGCGCTGGTGCCTTCGATCGGCACCGCCGCCATCGCGGCTTTGATGAAGGCAATATTTTCGGGTTTAAGTGCCAGCCTTGTTGGTTTGTTGACGTCCAGATCAGCGGTCAATTTGACCTTGCCGGATGCGACGTCAAGAACGGATCGAACGAGGCGTGGACGCATCGCCACGCCGTCGTTGGCGATGGTCGCCGTGGCATGTGCCAACTGCATGGGCGTAAAGGAGTTGTATCCTTGGCCGATTCCGGCCGAAATGCTGTCACCCACATACCATTTGCGCGCTTCCGAGGTGCTCTTGGCGAAACGGTTGCTCTTCCATTGCCGGGACGGCAGCGTGCCTTCCAATTCCCCGTCAATATCGATTCCGGTTTTGGTACCAAAACCAAGCGAGCGCAGAAACTTTGAGGTCTCGTCAATCTCGGTTTCCGACGCCAGCTGATAATAATAGGTGTCGCACGAGACCACAATTGACTTTCGCATATCGACGAAACCGTGCCCGCCCACCTTGTCGTCGTTCCAGTAATGCGCAACGCCGGCCAGACGGAACACGCCGGGGTCTGAAATGGCTTGTTGTGGCGTGCGTTTGCCGGACTCGAGTGCCCCCAACGCAAGGAAGGGTTTAATTGTCGAGCCGGGCGGATACGCGCCGCGCAGTGCGCGATTGAGTAATGGTTTATCGATTGATGTATTCAGCAGATCCCAATTCTGCGGATCAATGCCGTCGACAAATAAATTTGGGTCGAACCCCGGCTTTGATACCAGCGCCAGAATTTCGCCGGTCGCCGGCTCGATGGCGACTAATGAACCACGGCCTTCGCCAAAAACCTGTTCGGCAACTTTTTGTAGTTTGATGTCTAGCGTGAGGGTGAGGTTATTGCCCGCCACGGGTGCCGTGGTTGCGAGCGAGCGCATCGCGCGGCCCCCAGCATCGATCTCTACCTGTTCTGAGCCGGTGCTGCCGTGTAGTTCATTCTCGTAGCCGCCTTCGACACCGAGCTTGCCGATATGGTCGGTGCCCCGATAGTTTGACGTGAGGTCGGCATCATCGATGCGCTTCAAGTCAGCATCGTTGATCCGGCCGATATAGCCGATCGCATGCGAAGCGACTTCACCTTGTGGATAGTTGCGAAACAGACGTGGCCGGATATCGAAGCCCGGGAATCGATAGCGGTTGACCGCGAAACGCGCCACTTCCTCCTCTGTTAATCGATTGCGAATGGGCAGCGATTCAAAATTTTTACTCTCTTCCATCAGTCGTTTGAAGCGGCGCTTGTCGCGCGGCTGGATTTCAACAATAGTGTTTAATTCTTCCAGCACCGCGTCTAAATTTTTGACCCGCGAAGGCGTGACCTCGAGCGTGTACGCAGAATAATTGGCAGCCAAAACTTCGTTATTGCGGTCCCAAATCAGGCCCCGGTTAGGCACCACCGGCAGAATTGAAATACGATTGGCTTCCGCCAGTGTGTAGTAGTGATCGCGCTTGATGACTTGCAAATACACCAGCCGCGCGGCGAGCACGCTAAACGCAATCAATATCGCAAAGCCAGCAAACAACGCGCGGCCGCGGAAGACGTTAATCTCCAGTTCGCGATTACGAATGGTGGAGCCGATCATATCGGCTGGCGTGTATTGAACATAATTAAAGATTAAGCGGATTCGTGTGAATGCATTTGTGGATTTAACCAACCACCCGGCTGGATCGGCGGCGCAAGCGGGGAATGGTCGCAATTGCATTAACAATCGGCCATAGCAGCGCGCCGAGCACGAGCGAAATGAGGATCGAAAAACCCGGAAAATCCCGCCCCATGGCAAGATTTAGAAGCACGCCAATCCCCTGCGATATCGCTAGGATGGTGATGATGTGCAGAGCCTGCTCGGCTACGCTGAGCTGCAGCATGCGCACCCTTAAAAGCTGTGCCAAAAAGATCGCCACCACATAGACCATCGCATGTTGCCCGAGCAATGCGCTATCGGCCACGTCCATGATCAAACCAAGCGCGAAGCCCCAGCCTTGACCCACCGTGCGCGGCTCATGTACGGCCCAATACAACAGCGCCAACAGCACAAAGTCAGGATGCGTTATCAGCGCAATACCGCCCCATGGCAGCAAATCCAGCAGCAGTGCGGCGACGATGACGATGATGATAAGGCTGAAGGGAGCCGGCAAACGCATAGGATCGCGAGACGCCGGCGAGAGATCCATGGTTCCGGATTTAAGGGGCGGCACGGCGTTGTTCCCTTCTGGCGGCGTTTGCATTTTGTGCCGGACTTTTGCCGGTGCTGGTAATGTCGCGGGCCGGCTTTTTATCCTCCAAACCGACATCGGGCCGTGGGTAAATTTGGGTCGGATCTTTTAACATCACCTTAACGAAGCGTTGGTGCGAAACCGCCGCCACGGGCTGCGCCACGATTCGTGCGAATGGAAATGCCGGATTTTTTTCAACCTGTGAAACTATCGCTACCGCCAGACCCGGTGGATAGGTGCCATCGATACCAGAAGTCACCACTTGATCGCCGGTTTGTATATCCGAGCCCAGCGGTAGTGAAGGCATTTCAATCGTGCCATCGCGACCACTACCGACTGCAATGGCACGCAACCCATTTCTGACCACCATCACTGGCACGGCCTGATCTTTCTCGGTTGATAGCGTGACTTCAGATGACGCGACGCCGACTGCGGTCACTTGCCCCACCACGCCGTCGCCCGCGATTACTGCCGAACCTGCAGTGACGCCCTGGGTCAGGCCTTTATTGATGATGATTTTGCGCGCATAAGGATTGCGTGCATCGCGAATCACCTCTGCTATCAATCCATTACCTGCAAAGCGAGGATGCGCTTCGCCGAGCGCGTCAATGTAAGATTTTTCAGCAAGAATAAGACGGCTTTGCTGGCTCTCAGCGGCGAGCATTAGAATTTTCTGGTTAAGTTCACGGTTTTCAGACAAGAGCCGGTCCTGATCTGAAAAGTAGGCCATGCTGCGTGAAAATGCGTGACCGGGCAGCATTAGTGCCTGCTCGATAGGATTGAGCACCGCGCCGATGCCCATGCGCGCGAACGACAGCGCCTGAAAGCGGTGGTCAGCGATCATGATCGCGATTGCAATCAAAGTAAAAAAAGTCAGACGCGCCAGAGGACTGGGTCCGCGCGTGAAAAATGGCTCTTGAAACGCCGACACTGATTGCCTTATTCAGCCTAAAAATATGATTGAAAATTTTGTTGTGAACGCTATTGCAGGCTAACTACGCGCCGGCAGACTCAAGAAAAAAGCAGCATCAGCGCTATCGTCAGTTCGCGGGGAGATACTATTTCTGCAGCGCCATCGTGCCATTTTGACAGCGCAACTTTACGATCAACACCCCACCCCGCTTCTCTATTGCCGCATCGAGCACATCGTTGAAGACAACGAAGATTACAACTCGTTCGTGAATACTGAGCCCAGTTTGTCCATTTCTTCCAGCGCGCGGCCCGAGCCACGTACGACGCAGGTGAGCGGATCTTCAGCCACCAGTACCGGCAAGCCGGTTTCTTCCACCAACAGCCGATCCAACTCGCGCAACAGTGCGCCACCGCCGGTCAGCACCATGCCTTTTTCAGCAATGTCGGCACCTAATTCGGGCGGCGTTTGTTCGAGTGCAGATTTGACCGCGGACACGATGGAATTAAGCGGATCGGTCAGCGCTTCCAAAATCTCATTCGATGAGATCGTGAACGCACGCGGAATTCCCTCGGCTAGGTTGCGGCCTTTTACCTCCATTTCGCGCACTTCCGAGCCGGGGAACGCCGAGCCAATCGTTTTCTTGATATTTTCAGCGGTAGATTCACCAATCAACATACCGTAGTTGCGGCGGATGTAGTTGATGATCGCCTCATCAAACTTATCACCACCGACGCGCACCGAGGCCGCGTAAACAATTCCGCCCAGGGAGATCACGCCGACTTCAGTAGTGCCACCGCCAATGTCGACGACCATCGAGCCGGTTGGCTCGGCAATCGGCAAACCTGCGCCAATCGCGGCAGCCATCGGTTCTTCAATCAAAAATACTTGTGACGCACCCGCGGCTACTGCAGATTCGCGAATCGCGCGGCGCTCAACTTGAGTTGAGCCGCAAGGAACGCAGATCACGATCCGCGGGCTGGGCCGAAACCATTGTGCGTCATGAACTTTTTTGATGAAAAATTTGAGCATATGCTCGGTGGTATGGAAATCGGCAATCACGCCATCTTTCATCGGTCGAATCGCCGTAATGTTGCCGGGCGTACGCCCCAGCATCATCTTCGCGGCAAGCCCCACGGCTTGAATCGTTTTCTTAGAATTGGGACCAGCTTCCTGGCGTATGGCGACTACAGACGGCTCATCGAGCACGATGCCCTTGCCGCGTACGTAAATAAGGGTATTCGCCGTGCCAAGATCAATCGCTAAGTCTGTTGAGAGGTATTTCGAGAAAAACGAGAACATGTTGCCTTTCTAACTCTGTTGCCGTGTACGCGGCTGATTTTGGGCTCGCGAACAGGGATCAATATTTTTGTCTTGCGCCACCAAATTGTGAAACTTTGTTTGTGACAATATTTGCTCAAAATCGTTGGTGAAAAGTGCTGGCTTCGCAGTTCGGCCAACGATGATGCGATTTTGATGAATATAGCCACAAATAAGCTCAATTCGCGGGGATTTTCGCGAAGTTAACAATGAAGTTTGTGAATCTAAACGACATCAAGTCACTATGATACTCTAGTGAGTGTGTAAAAAACATGCAAACACGGGCTGAAAACGCGTAAAAGTTGTGCATTTTGTACCTTCCATTTTGGGTGGTGAAATCCCAATCGGGTTTACAGATCGCGATCCAGCGTTTTACGGCACCTTCTACACTTGGCTCTGTCCCTGTTTTTTTACCCCCCCCCCCTTTTTTTTACGTAAGCATTTTTGCGTTCAACTTACTGTTACGTTCATGCCTCTAATTTCCGATGATATTCACCGATTGGCGAAACTCGCGCGAATCGACATCACGCCCGCTGAAACAGCGCGCACGCTGACCGAACTAAATAATATTTTCTCAATGGTTGAGACCCTGCAAGCCGTCGATACGGCAGGCCTCGAGCCGCTCTGTCACCCTATCGCGACAATCCATGAAATGCAGTTGCGGCTGCGCCCCGATGTGGTGACTGAGACCGACCATCGGGCGGCGAATATGGCCAACGCGCCGCAGCAGGAGAATGGCTTGTTTTTGGTGCCGAAGGTGCTGGAATGACACATGATTTTATGTCGCCGCACCTTCAATCGTTGCGCCAGTTGCGCGAGTCGCTGGATACAAAACAAGTATCTGCTGTAGAACTCGCCGAATATTTTCTGGCGCGCGCCGAAATGCACGCGGACTTGAACGCGTTTTTGCACATTGATCGTGACCTCACGTTGCTCCAAGCGCGTGCGGCCGACGCACAAATTGCCAGTGGCAACATCAGTGTGCTGACCGGCATTCCGATTGCGCACAAAGATATTTTCGTGACCCAGCATTGGCGCACTACGGCAGGCTCGAAGATGCTTGAAAATTATATTTCGCCGTTTGATGCCACCGTGGTCGAAAAATTAAAGACCGCAGGTATGGTCTGTTTGGGCAAATTAAATTGCGATGAATTCGCCATGGGCTCATCGAACGAAAATTCCGCTTTTGGCGCGGTCAAAAATCCGTGGGATCAAAGCCGAATCCCCGGTGGATCGTCTGGCGGATCCGCCGCCACCGTCGCCGCAGGTTTGTCGCCTGCCGCCACCGGCACCGACACGGGCGGTTCGCTGCGCCAGCCCGCGGCGATGTGCGGGATTACCGCGATCAAGCCAACTTACGGCACTGTGTCGCGCTACGGCATGGTTGCCTTCGCATCCAGCCTCGATCAGGGCGGCCCGATGGCAAAAAGTGCGGCGGATTGCGCGCTACTGTTAGATGCGATGATCGGCTTTGATGCCAAAGATTCAACGAGTCTTGCAACTCATGAAAAATACAAAACGCCAATAGCGGCGGCGCTCTTAACGGCATTTGCCTCGACAAGCCGCGCCGGTACTGGGGTTGGAAAACCACTCGCTGGGGTACGAATCGGCGTGCCTTGGGAATTTTTTGGTGACGGATTGTCCCCAGACGTGGCTCAGGCGGTTGCCGCGGCGCTCGCTGAATTCGAAAAATTAGGAGCCGTACGAGTAGAAATTTCCCTACCGCGTACCAGCCTCGCGATCCCCGCGTATTACGTGATCGCGCCGGCGGAAGCCTCAAGCAATTTGTCGAGGTTTGATGGCGTACGCTACGGACATCGCGCCGCGGAATACAAAGACTTAGCCGACATGATCGCCAAATCGCGCGCCGAAGGTTTTGGCGCGGAAGTAAAACGCCGCATTCTAGTGGGTGCATATGTGTTATCGCACGGTTATTACGATGCTTATTATTTGCAGGCGCAAAAAGTGCGCCGTCTGATCTCGCAAGATTTTCAAGAGGCATTCAAAAAATGTGATTTCATCATGGGCCCCGTTGCGCCGACGAGTGCTTGGAAATTCGGTGAAAAATCCAATGATCCCGTCGCCATGTATCTCGAGGATATTTTTACCCTCGGAGTAAGCTTGGCGGGATTACCGGGAATGTCCGTGCCCTGCGGTTTTGGACAAAATGGTCTGCCGATCGGCCTGCAAGTTATTGGTAACTATTTTGAGGAGGCGAGAATGTTGGCCGCCGCGCACCAATACCAATTGGCGACCGATTGGCATCTGCGTTCGCCGGAGGCATTCAAGTGAGCGCGCCAGTCGGTTGGGAAGTCGTCATTGGTCTGGAGACGCACACGCAGCTATCAACGGCTTCAAAAATATTCTCAGGCTCCAAAACGACCTATGGCGCTGCACCCAACACACAAGCGAACGCGATAGATTTAGCGCTGCCCGGCACGCTGCCGGTGCTCAATCGTGGCGCGGTGGAAAAGGCGATTATGTTCGGCCTCGCGGTGGACGGAACGGTTGCGCCGTATTCGGTATTCGCGCGCAAAAATTATTTTTATCCCGATCTGCCCAAGGGCTATCAGATCAGCCAGTTTGAATTGCCGGTGGTGGTGGGCGGCAAAGTGGGATTCGTCGTGGATGGCATTGAAAAATCGGTGCAGCTCACCCGCGCGCATTTGGAAGAAGACGCGGGTAAATCGTTGCATGAAGGCCTGGAAACGTCGGGTGTTTCCGGCATTGATTTGAATCGCGCCGGCACCCCGTTGCTTGAGATTGTGACCGAGCCGGATATGCGCTCCGCCGCCGAAGCGGTGGCCTACGCGAAAGCGCTGCACGGACTCGTCACGTGGCTGGGCATCTGCGATGGCAACATGCAGGAAGGGTCATTTCGCTGTGATGCAAACGTGTCGGTGCGGCCCAAAGGCCAGAAAGAATATGGTACCCGTTGCGAAATTAAAAACGTCAACTCCTTCCGGTTTTTGGAACGCGCGATTGAGTATGAAATTCGCCGCCAAATTGAGCTGATTGAGGACGGTGGAAGGGTCGTACAAGAAACGCGTTTGTACGACGCAGATCGCGATGAGACGCGCTCAATGCGCACTAAAGAAGATGCGATGGACTATCGCTATTTTCCTGACCCAGATTTATTGCCGTTGGTGATTACAGAAGCGTGGGTGGCTGCTGTTAGGTCGACCATGCTGATTGATGAGTCTGATCCAAATAGTTTGAACGTGCCTGACGAAATGGCTAAATGGTTGATCTCAGCATATCAACTTTCACCTTCTGAAGCCCGTTCCTTGACGCAAGACCGAACCATTTCTGGTTACTTCGATCAGGTAGTTCTCAACGGGCCGATGGAAGATATGGGCAATGGGCAGTATCAGCCGACGCATGGCACTATCAAGCTATGCGTGAACTTTGTAATTGGAGAATTCAATAAAAAGCGAAATGAGTCTGATGGCGATCTTTGGGAGTATTTTGTTGATCCCTCAACAACGGGAGAATTATTAAAGCGCGTGCACGGTGGAAGCCTTTCGCTACAGAATGCCAAAATTCTATTCAGTGAATATTGGGATGAGGATAAAAAGAATGGTGGCGTTATGCGTGGATCGGATGCAGTGGGGGTAAGCATTCGGGAACGAAATCTCACGCAAATTTCAGACTCTGCCGCGATCGAAAAAATCGCCGATGAAGTCTTAGCCGCCAACCAAAAATCCGTAGACGAATTCAAATCGGGCAAAGAAAAAGCATTTCAATCACTGGTCGGCCAGGTGATGAAAGCTTCGAAGGGGAAGGCGAACCCTGCGCAGGTGAATGAAATTCTGAAAAAGAAATTATCGACTTAGCGTTTGCGACTGCGGAACATCTATTTCAGCGTTCCTTTGGCTTGATAGTCGAAATCGTTTTTTTAGGCGCTTCGGGCTCGATTGCCACATTGCCTTGCTTGTCGAGAACGGTACCGGGCGGCATGCCCGCTTTGAGGCGTTTCCAGCGGGCTTTTTCGCCATCGAAACGATTGGTCACAGCGTCTTTGTCATCATCCAGACGCTCCATGGCGCGGTTCAGGTTGACGATATCGGCCTTCGCTCGAGCAACGTCTTGCGTCAATTGCGGCGGTGGTTCCTTGGCTTTAGCGTTTTTACCTTTGCCAGCCTGATAGAACTCCAGCTCGTCGTTATATTTTTGCAGTAATTTTTCGACCTCGGCCACGCGTATCGAGAGGGTTGTTTTGCGCGCGGTCAGTTCAATGATAATCGCGTCTCGGGAGACATCAAACTCTCGTTCAGCGCCATAGGTACCAATCAAGGCAAGGTCACGGGCGCGCTGTTCGCCAACTTTTCGCTGATCTTCGTTAGATTTTGCGCGGGCTTCGTCGCGGGTGCGCGCTTGCTCGACGCTCAGCGGCGCATTAATTCGCTGTACCACGTCACCACCGCTGCTGTATTCAATCACTTCACGCTTGGCACATTGTGGTGGCACTGTGTCGCCATAGTGCGTAAAGCCTTTTTCATCAACGCACTTGAACACCGCGAGCGCGGGTAGTGGTACAGCGAGGGCGGTGCCCAGGGTGAAATAAAAAAAGGATCGACTTAGGAAGCTCATAAATTATTTAATTAAATTATTGCGCCGTATTGCTTTCGATACGCTTCAATTGACCGAAGTTTATCGCTTTGTTTACCTTCTGCGGGTTTTTCCAAATATGCCACGATATCGGCGAGTGTGGCCACCGCAATAACGGGAATGCCCGTAGTTTGGTTGAATTCTTGTGCTGCGGACTGTGTGCTGCCAGCTTTTATGCCCACTTCCTGACGATCTAAGGCAATTAGTACGCCGATGGGCGTGGCACCCGCAGCAAGGATCATTTCAACAGATTCGCGTTTGGAGGCGCCGTCCGAAATCACGTCGTCAACAATCAGCACATTGCCTGTCAGCGGTGCACCCACGATCAGCCCGCCCTCGCCGTGATCCTTGACCTCTTTACGGTTATAGCAAAACGGGCGGTTGTGGCCCAAATTGGCCATTGCCATTGCGGTACCCGCGGCCAGTGTAATGCCCTTGTATGCCGGCCCGAAGATGGTGTCGATTTTGAGCCCCGAAGCCAGCGCGGCCTGAGCGTAAAAATGGGTTAATCGCGCGAGAGACTCGCCATCACTAAAGAGCCCCGAATTAAAAAAATACGGGGATAGACGACCCGCCTTGGTCTTGAATTCTCCAAAACAGAGCGCTTCCTGGCGAATCGCGAACTCAACAAATTGTTGACGAAAATCAGCAGTCGGGGCAGCGAGTACGGTCATGAATAAACAATCAAAAGGTTATAGATGAAGGATAATCGCGTTTCGGAGTTAATTTTTCAATTTTTTTATATTTTCTATGCGAATTATCACGGCGAACTGCAACGGCATCCGTTCGGCCACCACCAAAGGCATGTTTACGTGGCTCAAGCGTCAAAGGGCGGACGTTATTTGTTTGCAGGAGATTAAAGCCTTGGAAAGCGATATTCCCGAGGCTGCCCAACCTTGGAAGGGTTGGCATGCGTTTTATCATCCAGCGGACAAAAAGGGCTATGCAGGTGTGGCGCTCTATTCGAAGCGTGAGCCCGATCGCGTGCAAATCGGTACCGGCATTGCGTGGATTGATGCCGAAGGGCGATTTTTACAGGCTGATTTTGGACATTTGAGCGTCATTTCGCTCTATGTTCCGTCCGGCTCGGCGTCCGAAGAATCGCAAGCGAAGAAATTTCGATTTATGGAGGCCTTCATGCCGCATCTGCACGCGCTTAAAGCCAGCGGGCGCGAATTTGTGATCGTCGGCGATTGGAATATTGCGCATAAAGAGATTGATTTAAAAAATTGGCGCGGCAATAAAAAGAATTCCGGATTTTTGCCGGAGGAGCGCGAATGGCTGACAAAATTATTTGATGAGATTGGTTACGTCGACGTTTTTCGTCGCCTGATTCCGTTGCCAGATCAATATACGTGGTGGTCCAATCGCGGCGCAGCGTATGAAAAAAACGTCGGCTGGCGGATCGACTATCACATCGCCACACCGGCAATTGCGGCTTGCGCGGAGTACGCCCGGATTTACAAGGATGAGCGGTTTTCAGATCATGCGCCGCTGTCAATTGATTACGATTACAAATTTTGATTTCGTTGAACGTAACAACGAGGTTCATCAAAATTAGTGCGTCCAATAGCTGTAAAACGCTAAACGAAAAATTTACGAAAAAGCAGTGTTGAATTTATGTTGAAACTTACCAATCTGACCCTCGCCCGTGGCGCAAAACGCTTGCTTGAGGGCGCAAATTTAACGCTGTTTCCCGGCCATAAAGTCGGCTTGATCGGCCCCAATGGGGCGGGCAAATCGAGCTTGTTTTCGTTGCTGCTGCATAAGGTCACACCCGATGCGGGTGATTTTGAGATGCCGGCGAAATGGGTGGTAGCCCACGTTGCGCAAGAGACGCCACATTCGCATCGCACGGCGCTTGAATACACCATGGATGGCGATAAAGAATTGCGTGCTTTGGAAGCGCAGTTGGATGTCGCGGAAGCGGAGCATACCGATGACGATAAATCGGGTGAGCGGCTGGCCGAATTACATGAGCAGTACGATCATATCGGCGGCTATCAGGCGAATTCGCGCGCGGCGTCGCTGCTGTCTGGCCTTGGTTTTACGGATGAGCAAATGGCGCAAGAAGTCGCCTCGTTTTCCGGCGGCTGGCGAATGCGCCTGAATCTCGCGCAGGCGCTGATGTGCCGCTCCGATTTGCTGTTGCTCGATGAGCCGACCAACCATTTGGATTTAGATGCAGTCATGTGGATGGAAGATTGGCTGGCGGCCTATCCGGGCACGTTATTGCTCATTACCCACGATCGGGATTTTTTAGACGCGGTGGTGAAAACCATTGTCCATCTGGATCAACAAAAGCTCAACGAATATGGCGGCAACTATTCCACCTTCGAGCGTACACGCGCGATGCAGTTGTCGTTACAGGGCGCGGCTTACATCAAACAGCAGCGGCAGGTCGCGCATTTGCAGTCCTTCATTGACCGCTTCAAGGCGAAAGCGACCAAGGCCAAACAGGCGCAATCGCGGATCAAAACGCTGGAGCGAATGGAGCTGATTGCGGCCGCTCACGTTGATTCGCCGTTTTCGTTTTCATTTCGCGAACCGGTCGCCAAGCCGCGCCAGCTCTTGCATTTGAAGGAAGCTGATCTTGGTTATAAAACCGCGGCTGGCGAAAAAACGATCCTGAAAAATGTCGAATGGCGATTGTTTTATGGCGACAAAATTGGACTGCTGGGGCCGAACGGCGCAGGCAAATCCACGCTCGTGAAATCATTGGCGGCGACGCTCGAACTGCAGCACGGCGGGCGGTTCGAAGGCCAAGGCCTGAAGATTGGTTATTTTGCGCAACACCAAATCGAGCAGCTGCGTTTGGATGAATCGCCAATTCATCATCTACGGCGGCTGGACCCCACTACACGCGAACAAGAATTTCGCGATTTTTTAGGTGGATTTGATTTTCGCGGCAAGAACGCCGATGCCGCGATTGCACCGTTTTCAGGCGGTGAGAAGGCGCGGCTTGCGCTGGCGTTGCTGGTGTGGCAAAAACCGAATTTATTACTGCTCGATGAGCCGACCAATCACCTCGATATTGAGATGCGCGAGGCCGTGGCGGAAGCGCTGCAAGATTTCGAAGGCACGCTGGTCGTGGTCGCCCACGACCGACATTTGCTGAAAGCTTGTGCGGATCAGCTGTGGCTGGTGGCGGACGGCAAAGTGGGCGAATTTGAAGGCGACCTTGACGACTATAAAAAGTGGGCGAAGGACTATGCCAAGCGCAGGCTGAAAAAATCGGATATCAAGCCTGTGAGCGCATCCCCGAGCAAAAGTGCGCCAAACACCGCGCCAGTGCTGGAGATTGCTGGCGGAGCGGCGGATCGCAAAGACCAAAAGCGCACGGATGCCGAAGTCCGGCAGAAAAAATCCGGGGCGCGCAAACCGCTCGAGCAAAAGCTGGTTGAACTCGAAAAAAAGCTCAAAGCGGTCACCGCTGAACGCGACAATATTGAACAATGGCTGGCGACCGAAGATGCCTATGTGGATACCAACAAACCTCGCTTGCAACAGATGCTCAAGCGGCAGGGCGAGGTGGTGGCGGAAATTGCCGACGTTGAATGGGAATGGCTGGATGTTCAACAAAAATTGGAAGAAGACGCGGCCTAGCAAACCGATTCATCGTAGCTGTCTGAATCACCCACCCTATCGAGAATTTGCGGTTTGCCGGCCATCGTTCCTTGTTCTTCCGCATCATTTCCGCATAGACCCCGCCCCGTTTATGCGTTAGCAGTGGCCACTGATTCATGTGCATTTCTGGTCCGCGTATTCGGCAAAAAAACCAAAACCTAAATTAACAATAGTTGACTAAGCACAACGCTTTGTGCGTAAGCAAGGTGGTATAACTACTTTTGCAATATGAAGCTATAGAAGTCGTTGGCAGCGATTTGTTGTATTTTGTTGCCCACGCCGGCGAAATCTCGCAGCTCTGTCAGTGCCGTTTGTTGTGCAGAACGAAACTGAACTTTAGTCGGGAAAGTAAGTTCTTATGATGGTTAGAAAAAACGTGAGCGGTAAAACCGCCCGATCCGCGCGCAGAGTTCGGAGCGCTATGTTGCCATTGTCGTCATCGCCAGATACCGGCCATGTAGCATTCGCCCCGAATATTTTATGGTGTAAGACAATTTGTCTGCCGACGCTGTCCTGCAATTTTGGGTCAGCATGTTGATGCTGAAGCTTTCGCTTCTGCATAGGTTAGCAAGCTGGTTTGCCTTTAAGATCCTGTCGCGCTTCCAACAGACGCAGTGCCTATGCGCTAGCCAACAGCGCATTCTTTATCTGGAGCAATAATTCCATGAGCAAATCCAATATCTTAGTCGGACTGGTAGATGACCACCCCATGATGCGCGCTGGCTTAGCGGCCTTCATTCGCTCGCTGCGTGGGTATGCGCTTGTATTTGAAGCAAACTCGGCCGAAGCCGCGCTTCACCACATGCGCCATTCTCCCGTAAATCTGCTGCTCTCCGACATCATGCTGCCCGCCATGAGCGGCGTTGATCTAGCCCGTACCGTACATCACGAATTCCGGGACACGCGAATTCTGATGCTTTCCGGCTTTGATACGCCGGCGGCCATCAAGTCGTCACGCGATGCAGGCGCACACGGCCTTGTTTCCAAAATGAGCGTCACCAAAGATCTGGCAGATGCCATCACCGCGGTTGCCAATGGCAAGGAGTTCTGGTCCGCCAGCGCCAAGGCACAAGCGGTTCAGCCAGAATCGGATTTTGGTTACGGTTCCGACTCCTCGGCTATGTTCCGCCCCCGCTCGGCGACGTTGTCGGTGCGTGAAAAAGAAGTCTTTCGTTATATTGGCCGTGGCTTGTCGAGCAAAAACATTGCACAGACGCTGGGCTTGAGCATTCGCACGATTGATGTCCATCGCGCCAATATCAAACGCAAGCTGGGCACCCGTACGACTTCCGAGCTACTGAGATATGCGGTGTTGGCTAATGAACTGGATCCACCACCCGCGCCCCCTCCTGTAACCAAGCGGAAGTAGCGCAAAAAACAACGATCCAGCTGTCTACGCTGGATCGTTTGCTTTCATGGTTTGATTTTCACGCCAAAGCTCAACGGTATATTGCAAGCGCCCAACAATCGGCGCTAATAACTAGGCTACGCCACTCGATCACGTGTGAGCCGATACAGCGCCAGCGTGCCGAGCAAGTTAGGTAAAACGGTTTGTTCGCGCTCGTGGTTAAACACCATCCGCCCCAGCAAACGATATTTGCGGTCCCGGCAAAAGGCCTCAAAATCAGCAATCGTGCATAAATGCACATTGGGCGTATCAAACCATTGGTACGGTAGGTCGTTGGATACGGGCATATGCCCGCCGAGCGCAATCTGTACACGGTGCCGCCAGTAGCCAAAATTGGGAAACGTCACAATCGCCTCGCGCCCGACCCGCAACATATCTGCGACCACGCTTTCTGTTCGCTTCATGGCCTGTAGTGTTTGCGACAAAATCACAATATCAAACGATTGATCGGCTATTTCTTTCATACCCGATTCAATGTTCATTTGAATCACGTTCACACCCGTTTGAATGCAACGCACAATCGAGGCGCCATCGTTCTCTATCCCATAGCCCTCAACATTACGCGTAGCTTTTAAATAAGCGAGAAGCGAGCCGTCACCGCAACCTAAATCCAATACACGCGACCCTGCGGGAATCCACGTTGCAATCGCTTCAAAATCAGCGCGCGTAATCATAAATTTACCTCGCCGCCTATAACGACATGTTCAAAGTAGGCGCGCACAGTGCGGTGATACAGCGCGTTATCGAGCAAAAACGCATCATGACCGTGCGGTGCATCAATCTCCGCGTAGGTCACCTCTTTCTTGTCATCTAGCAATGCCTTCACGATTTCACGCGAACGCGCCGGCGAGAACCGCCAATCGGTGGTGAATGAAATCACCAAAAATTTAGCGGTGGCCGGTGTGAAGGCTTTCGCCAGATCACCGCCATGCTCCGCTGCGGGATCAAAATAATCGAGCGCCTTGGTGACGCGTAAATAAGTATTCGCATCGTAATAACGCGAAAACTTCTCCCCTTGATACCGCAAATAAGACTCGATCTGAAACTCAGGCTCTGAGGAAAACTTGAGATTAGCGGGACTTTCCGCTGGAGGAACGATGCTGTCTTTGCTGCTTTTGCTTAACCCCCGCCCGAATTTTGTTTCCATCTGATCATCCGAGATATAGGTGATGTGGCCGATCATGCGGGCCACCATCAAGCCATTTTTTGGCACGGTATTTTTGGCCTCAAAATTGCCGCCGTAGAAATCTGGATCGGTCATGATCGCCTGCCGCGCGACCTCGTTAAACGCAATATTTTGCGCCGACAAATTAGGCGCGGCCGCGATGACAATGGCATGTCGAACTCGATCTGGATAGCGATAGCTCATGCACATCGCCTGCATGCCTCCCAGCGAGCCGCCCATGACCGCGGCAAGCCGGCGGATACCCAGCTGATCAAGCAGTCGCACATGCGAATCCACCCAATCCTCTACCGTCACCATCGGGAAACTTGCGCCGTAGGGCTTTCCCGTGGCCGGATTTGTTGAGAGTGGGCCGGTAGAGCCGAAACATGAGCCCAGATTGTTTACGCCGATCACAAACAAGTGGTCGGTATCCACCGGCTTGCCGGGGCCGACCATGTTGTCCCACCAGCCTTCGCTTTTGGCTTGATTCTCATATACTCCGGCCACGTGATGTGACGCATTGAGGGCGTGACAAATCAGCACCGCATTGGTCTTATGCGCGTTCAGGGTTCCATAGGTCTCGAACGCCAGGCTGTACTCACTCAACACGTCACCGCTGGCCAGTTGAAGTGGTTCAGCAAAATGCATTTTTAAGGGAGATGCAATCATAATTTCCAAACAACAAAAAAGCCCGATCAGTTTGGACTGGCGGGCTTTCTATGATTTCAGATAGCCGCTTTAGCCGTATTTATTGGAGATGGTGACAACTCCCCGCGCCCGCAAGCTGATCTTCAAATCGGCGCAATGTGAAATTACGCTATCGCGTCTCTGGTGTCAAACCGGCGTAAAGAATCGGTCTCGCATTTCGCTCAATCCCAAGGTATCCAACACCTCATGCAGGCGCTCGGTGGGGCGACGGCGCGGCAGGTCTTTATAGCTTGCGATGATGAGCTCGTTTTTCATCGAGTGCTCCCAGCCGATCAGCTCGGTCACTTTGACTTGGTAGCCGTGGGCCTCTAATTGCAGGCAGCGCAGCACGTTCGTAATCTGGCTGCCGAATTCGCGGGTGTGAAGCGGATGTCGCCAGATTTCAGTTAACGCGCTTTTCGCTAGCGAAGCGCCTTTATGCTTGTTGAAAATCGAGGCAACTTCTGCCTGACAGCACGGCACCAGAACAATAAACTTGGCTTTTTTCGTCAACGCAAAATGAATAGCATCATCGGTTGCTGTATTGCACGCGTGCAGCGCGGTCACGATGTCGATATGAGCGGGCAGTTGTTCAGAAGCGATTGAGGCCGCCGCCGATAAATTTAAAAACGACATGCGAGGAAAATCCAGCTTTGTCGCCAGCGCGCGCGATTTCCGCACCAGATCATCACGGGGTTCGACGCCGTAAATGTGGCTATTGTCGTCACGCGCCTTGAAAAATAAATCGTACAAAATAAAGCCAAGATACGACTTACCCGCGCCATGATCGACCAGATTGATATCGGGTTGTGCAGCAGAAATTTCATTTAATAACGGCTCTATGAATTGAAACAGGTGATAAACCTGTTTCAATTTTCGCTGACTGTCCTGATTCATCCGCCCGTCGCGGGTGAGGATGTGCAACTCTTTTAGTAGCTCAACAGATTGGCCAGGGCGAAGATCGTAAGTTGTTGTGGCAGCTAGCTTACCTGCTGGCTTGTTTGCAGGTTTGGCTTCGGGCTTGTTTGATTCGGCGACGCTTTTTTGCAGGATTGATTTAGATTTGGACATAGCTGAATTTTATGGCTTTAGCCGCTGCAAATGTAAAAAAATCCCGACGAATTTAATTCGTCGGGATTTTTCGTATTGCGTGGGTGAAACGTTTAACCCTTCATGTGCTTCGCCAAAAATTTCTCCATCGCTTCATAAAACTCAAACTGGTTTTCTTGATTGCGAAACCCGTGTCCTTCGTTTTCTTTCAACATATATTCGACGGCCACACCGCGTTTTTTCAGCGCATCAACAATCTGCTCGGACTCGGCTTTATTCACGCGCGGATCGTTCGCACCTTGCGCGACAAATAGCGGCGTTTTAATTTTCTCCGCTAAAAATATCGGCGATACGGCCTGTAAAAATTCCTTATCCTTTTCCGGATTGCCGACCATCTCATAAAACATATCGCGCAGCGGCTCCCAATACGGAGGGATCGTTTTCATAAAGGTGAACATATTTGATACGCCCACATAATCCACAGCCGCCGCATAGATATCCGGTGTCAAGGTCACGCCTGCAAGCGTCGCATAGCCGCCGTAGCTACCACCGTAGATCGCCACGCGTTTGGGATCAGCGACGCCTTCTTTAATCAGCCACTGCACACCATCGGTAATATCGTCCTGCATGGTTCGGCCCCATTGGCGAAACGAGGCTTCCCAGAACTTGCGGCCATAGCCGGTGGAGCCGCGAAAATTCATCTGCAATACCGCGTAGCCACGATTCGCCAAAAACTGTACTTCCGAGTTGTAGCCCCATATATCCCGCGCCCATGGCCCGCCGTGTGGATTGATGACAACCGGTAAACTCCTCGCATCTTTGCCCTGCGGCAAAGTCAGATAACCATTGATCGTGAGACCGTCGCGTGATTTATAGCTGACCGGTTTCATAAACGCCATTTGCGATTCTTTGATGGACGAATTGATGTCGGCTAACTTGCTTAATGCCCCGCTTTTCGCATCGTACAAATAACGT